>NZ_BAAAIV010000008.1:28327-48298 GCF_039526245.1 Arthrobacter rhombi | reverse complement strand
TCACGGGCCGCTCGAGGTCGTGCTCAGCTGACGATGAGGCTCAGGCGGCGAGCCAGAGATCGGGGCCGAAGACCTCGTAGTGGATGTTCGTTGCCGGGACGCCGGCGGCGATGGCCTGGCTGCGGACGGCGCGCATGAACGGCAGGGGGCCGCACAGGTACATCAGGGCGTTGGCGGGAAGCTCGACGCCGGTGAGGTCCATGAACCCCTCGGCCGCCAGGGTGTCCTCCGACTTGGTGGTGGCGTCTTCGAGCCACAACTTCAGTTCGGCATTGGGCAGCGCCTGAACTGCGGAGCGCATCTGGTCCTTCAGCGCCCAGTTGTCCTCCCGCTGTTCGGCGTGCAGGACCAGGACGTGGCGCTCGGATTCGAGCTCGGCCAACGCCTGCAGTGCGGAGGCGCTGGGCGTGCACCCGATGCCCGCCGTGGCGATGATGATCGGTGCGCCCTCCATGTCCAGGGTGATGTCGCCGTAGGGGTTCGACAGTTCCACGACATCCCCGACCTGCAGGTTGGCGTGCATGTGCGGTGAGACCTCGCCGCCGGTGTCCAGCTTGGTGGTCAGCACGCGTTCGGTGGTGGAGGCGACGGCGTCGGAAAGCGAGTACTGGCGGACCTGGCGCAGCCCGTCGGCCAGCGGCAGGCGGATGCTCACGAACTGCCCGGGCTTGGCCACGGAGACGGCCGTGTCGTCGGCGGGGACGAAGCGGAAGGTGACGCAGTCGGTCCCCACGGCCTCGCGGCTGGCCAAACGCCAGGGTGCGTAGATGCGGTCATTGGCCTGTTCGGCGTAGAGGCCGGTCTCGATCTTGACCAGGGCGTCGGCCATCAGCCAGTAGACCTCGGTCCAGGCGGCGACGACCTCCTCGGTGGCGGCGTCTCCCAGGTCCTCGGCAATGGCCGCAAAGAGGTGCTCGAAGACGATCTGGTACTGATCGGGCTGGATGCCCAGGGAGGTGTGCTTGTGGGCGATGCGGGCCAGGATCGACTCGGGCAGGGTCTCCGGGTGCTGGACCAGATGGGTGGCGAAGGCGGCGATGCTTCCGGCCAGTGCCTTCTGCTGGGCCCCGTTCTGCTGGTTGGCCCGGCTGAACATGCCGTCCAGGAGCTCGGGCCGGGCGGCGAACATGCCGGCATAGAACTTCTTGGTGATTTCGCCGATTCGCTCCCCGATGATGGGAAGCGTGGCTTCGATGACGGGGCGGGATGTTTCTGAGAGCATCGGATCTCCTCAAATCGATTACTTGCGTGTGATCCGCAAGTATTATGGAACATTTCTACACCCCGTAGAAGTAGGGTGCAAATCGGTTACGGAAGGGGCGGCATCGGCAGCCGGGCCAACGCCGGGGAGGCGGAGAGCTCGCGCACTGTGGTGTGGTCAAGCTCATCGTAGAAGGCGTCCCGGGCGCGGGCGAACGCACTGCGCAGTCGACAGCCGACGATGAGCGGGCAGGCCGACCCGTCGGCCCGCGTGCAGTCCACGACGTCGACTTGCTCGTCCAGGGAACGGAGGATCGACCCGGGGCGGGCCTCCAACCCCGTGGTGCTGATCCGCACCCCGCCGGTCCGCCCGCGGTGCACGTCGACGTGGCCGAGCTGGCCCAGTCGCAGCACCGCCTTGCTGACCTGGTTGTAGGGGATGCGGATCGATGCCGCGATGTCCCGTGTGGTCAGCTGCTCCCCGGGGTGGGCGGCCAGGAGCATGAGGATGCGCAGGCAGACGTCAGAGAACGCGTTGATTCTCATCGGGTGCCGCGGGTGGGCATCAGGCCCAGATCTGCAATTCGCCCGGTTCCGGGCTCGGCTCGTCGAACGTCCACTCGCCGCCCTCGGCTGCCGGTGGGGTGTACGGCTGGATCACGGCGACGGCACCGCCCAGGCTGTGCTCGGCCATGGCGTGCACCGCGTCGCGGTCCTCCTGCATCAGGGTGACGTCGGAGACCAGGGCGACGGCGGTGAACTGGTCGCGCTGACCGCTCAACAGGGTCACCAGGTCCTCCATCATCGCCTCGGCGTCGATATCCGCCTCCGGATCCTGCTCCTCTTCCGGCGGCTGGACGGCAAGCAGACGCAGTTCGCCCTCTTCTTCGGCGTCCGGCTCCAGGCCGATGGCGAACGGCAGGAAGACGCCGTTGGTCTCGAGCTGCTCGCGGGCCACTCCCAGGGCCGTGCCGAGGACCTTGTTCAGGTCCTGGTGGGCGGCGTCGCCGAGTTCGGCCAGGCGGTTCTCCGTGGTGTTTTCGCTCATGCTGTGCTCCTGACGATGGTGAGGACGGCGTCGCGGACGCGTTCCATGGTCGTGGTGTCGACGGCTTCCCCGTTGTAACGCAGGAAGGGTTCGGTGTTGGACGGCCGCAGGTTGAACCAGAAGGATCCGTCCGTCGCGGTCACGGTGGTCCCATCCAGCGTACCGACCACGGTGTCCTGCGTCGAAAATTCGTTCAGGACCCGGGCGACGGCTGCATCCTTGTCGGTGACCTCGGAATTGATCTCACCGGAGGAGAAGTAGGGCTCGTACTCCTCGGCCAGTTCGCCCAGTGGCCGGTCCTGGGAGCCCAGCGCGGCGAGGACGTGCATGGCGGCCAGCATGCCGGTGTCGGCGTTGAAGAAGTCGCGGAAATAGTAGTGGGCGCTGTGTTCGCCGCCGAAGACCGCGCCCTCCTTGGCCATGACTGCCTTGATGAACGAGTGCCCCACCCGCGTGACCACCGGCCTGCCGCCGTCGTGCTCCACCAGCTCGGGAACGGCACGGGAGGTGATGAGGTTGTGGATGATGACCGGGGTCTGCTCCCCGGCGGCCCGGGCACGGGCGATCTCGCGGCGGGCGACCAGGGCGGTGACCGCCGAGGGGGAGACCGGCGCGCCGGTCTCGTCGATGACGAAGCAGCGGTCCGCGTCCCCGTCGAACGCCAGCCCGAGGTCGGCCCCCTGCTCGACGACGGCGGCCTGCAGGTCCTGGAGGTTCTCCGGTTCCAGCGGGTTGGCCGGGTGGTTGGGGAAGGTGCCGTCCAGTTCGAAGTACATCGGCACGATCTCAAGCGGCAGCGCCGGCAGCAGCGCGTCGCCGAGGACCGCTGGGGTGGTCATGCCCGACATGCCGTTGGCGGCGTCGACGACGACCTTCAGCGGGCGGATGTCCGAGAGGTCCACCAGCGAGCGCAGGTAGGCGGCGTAGTCGGCGAGCACGTCGAGGGTGTCGATGTTTCCCTCGGGGGTGTCGCCGGAGATCGGCAGGCCCTCGGCGAGGTAGGACTGGGCGAGGTCGCGGATCTCGTAGAGCCCGGTGTCGGAGGAGACGGGGACGGCGCCGGCCTGGGCCATCTTCATCCCGTTGTAGGCCGCGGGGTTGTGGCTGGCGGTGAACACGACACCGGCGGCATCCAGGTGCCCGCAGGCGAAGTAGAGCTCGTCGGTGGAGATCAGCCCGAGCATCGAGACGTTGGCTCCGCGGTAGGAGGCGCCCCGGGCGAAGGCAGCAGAGAAGGCGGGGGAGGAGGGGCGCATGTCCCCGCCGACCAGGACGCGCTTCCCGGCCAGGCCCAACACGTCGACGAAGGCGGCGCCGACGGCCTCGACGATTTCCTCGTTGATGGTTTCGCCGACGATGCCACGGACGTCGTAGGCCTTAAAGGACAGGGAAAGATCAATCTCGTCGTTCACGCATTCGAGCATAGCCGGTGGCCCGCTCTCGACGCGATCATCCACAGGGCGTCGAGCGCCGGTGCCCACCCGTCGGTGCGCGCTGGAATACTGGGGGGCATGGTTGAAACGCGGAACAGGCAATTGCACGACGACGCCACCGAGGTGCTGCGCCGGCTGGTCGGGCATGAGGACGCCCGGTTCCACGACGGGCAGTTCGAGGCGATCGAGGCCCTGGTCGACGGCGGCCGGCGTGCCCTGGTGGTCCAGCGCACCGGCTGGGGCAAATCCGCCGTGTATTTCGTGGCCTCGTTGCTGCTGCGGGCCCGGGGCGCGGGACCGACGCTGATCGTCTCCCCGCTGTTGGCGCTGATGCGCGACCAGGTGGCCGCCGCGGCACGGGCCGGGGTACGGGCCGAGGCGATCAACTCAGCCAACGCGGTCCAGTGGCGGGACATCACCGCCAAACTCGACGCCGATGAGGTGGATGTGCTGCTGGTCTCACCCGAACGGCTGAACAACCCTGCCTTCCGTGAGCAGCAGCTGCCGGACCTGATCGCCAGGATGGGCCTGCTGGTCATCGACGAGGCCCACTGCATCTCCGACTGGGGCCACGATTTCCGCCCCGACTACCGGAGGATCCGCGATTTGATCGGCGCCCTGCCGTCCAACGTCCCGGTGCTGGCCACCACCGCCACCGCCAACGAACGGGTGGTCCACGATGTGCAGGAACAACTGGCAGTGGGCGGGGCCGAGGTCTTCACGCTGCGGGGCCCCCTGGCCCGCAAGTCGTTGCGCCTGGGAGTGCTGCGGCTCCCCAGTCCGCGGATGCAGCTGGCCTGGCTGCTCACCCATCTGGATGACCTGCCCGGCAGCGGCATCATCTACACGCTGACCGTCTCCGCCGCCGAGGACATCACCCGGCTGCTGCGGGAGGCGGGCCACGACGTGCGTTCCTACACCGGACGCACCGACCCCGAGGAACGCGCGGCCTCCGAACAGGCGCTGAAGGAGAACCAGGTCAAGGCGCTGATCGCCACCAGTGCGCTGGGCATGGGATTCGACAAACCCGACCTCGGGTTCGTCGTGCACGTGGGAGCCCCCAGCTCCCCGGTGGCCTACTACCAGCAGGTCGGCCGTGCCGGGCGTGGCACCGACAACGCAGATGTCCTGCTGCTCCCCGGCCCGGAGGACCGGGAGATCTGGCGGTACTTCGCCACCTCCTCCATGCCCGATGAGGAACGTGCCCATGCGGTCTTGGCAGAACTCGAGGCAGCCGGCACCGCCGTCTCGGTTCCCGCGCTGGAGGCCAGGGTCAACCTGCGCCGCTCCCCGTTGGAACTGCTGCTCAAGGTGCTGGCGGTCGACGGCGCGGTGGAACGCGTCGGCGGTGGATGGGTGCGCACCCGCGAACCGTGGGTCTACGACGCGGGGCGCTACACCCGGGTGGCCGCGGCACGGGTGGACGAGCAGAACTCCATGCTCGAATACGAACGCACCACCGGCTGCCGGATGGAATTCCTGTCCCGGGTGCTCGATGACCCCGAGGCCGCCCCCTGCGGCCGCTGCGACAACTGCGCTGGCCCCTGGTACCAGGACACCATCGGCGACGAGGCCCGCGACCGGTCCCAGACGGCGCTGGGACGTGTCGGCGTGCAGCTGGACCCCCGCGCCATGTGGCCCGGCGGCATGGACCGCCTGGGTGTGGGCCTGAAGGGCAAGATCAGACCCGACGACCAGGCCCGCCCCGGCCGTGCCCTGGCCCGGCTGACGGATTTGGGATGGGGCGCGCGGCTGCGCACCCTGCTGGCGGCGTCCGCCGAACAAGTCGTCGATGCGCCGATCGAGGATGCCATGCTGCGCGCCTGTGTCCAGGTGCTCTCCGAGTGGGACTGGGCCGAACGCCCGGCCGCGGTGGTCGCCATGCCCTCGCGCACCCGCCCGCAACTGGTCGAATCGTTCGCCGCAGGCATTGCCCGGATCGGGCAGCTGCCCTACCTGGGCGCCCTGGAATACCCGCACGGCGGTCCCCGGGGCGGATCCGGTGGGAACAGCGCGTTCCGGTTGGCGGCAGTCTGGGGCCAGCTCGGCGTCGGCGCCGACCTGGCCGGGCACCTGGCGGAGTTGCGCGGGCCGGTGCTGCTCATTGACGACTACGTGGACAGCCGATGGACCATCACCGAGGCGACCCGGGTGCTGCGTGAGGCCGGTGCGCCAGCGGTGCTCCCGTTCGTCCTGGCCGTCTCCGCCTGACCATCTGGCCCCGCGGCCCTAGACTTGGACCATGGAGACGTTGTTGTGGGTTCTGGTCCCCTTGCTGGTCATTGCCGTCGGCTGGTGGCTGTTGACCCGGCTGCGCCGAAAGACCTCCGCTGAGGTCAACTCGGCGATCGGCCCCGTGTCAGCGCAGCAGGCCGCCGGACAGCTGGGGGCACAGGCGCATCGAGCCGTCTACCGGAACCTCGCCCAGGGAAACTTCATGGGGGCGGTCCAGGAATACCGTGCCGCCACGGGTTCCGGCGTCAAGGCCAGCATCATCGCGGTGCGCAGCCTGGAAGCCCATCCGCAGGTCCACCAGGAAAGCGGAACCATCGCGGACAGCGTCCGGCCCGCCGATGCCGCACCTGGGTCTGGCACCGACGCCGATTCTGCCGGCGTCGGAACACCACCAGCTGAGACCGCGGCCGACGCAACGGACCCGCAGCCACCGGCCGCCGATGCCGTGGCGGAGCCGTCGGCTTCGGCGCACCCGGCGGCCGAGGACTTCACCATCCCCGACGACTGGGCCGAGAAATTCGGCAGCGGTGCCAGCCGCAAGACCTCGACCTTCAGGATCTCCGCCGAACAGGACGGGGTGGTCCGCGAATTCGGCACCGACGAATTGCCGCCGGCCGAATTCGACCAGTTCCAGTCCCTGCTGCGCGACCGCGACCTCGACGGCGCGGCCGACCTCCTGGCCAAGTTCTCCGGTCTGGACCGCACGTCGATCCGCAAGCTGCTCGACTCCGCACCGGTGGACGGCAACCCCGCGTCCATGGGGGACGACATCGCCGACTTCAGCTTCGAGGGTGACGGACCCGAGGGCCACGTGAAGTTCAGCGCCAGCGATCTGCCCGGTGAGGACAGGAGCCGCTTCCTGGGCTTCATGCGCGACGGGAAGCTGGGGCGGGCGGCCGAGATCGTCCACCGGCACACGGGACTGCCCGCAGACATGGTCGAACAGCTGCTCACGGCGTTCGGCAAGAAGTAGACACAAAAAAACCCCTACCTGAGTAGGGGTTTTTCAGCGGAGACGGGGGGATTTGAACCCCCGGTCGAGTTTAACCCCGACCCTTCATTAGCAGTGAAGTCCATTCGGCCGCTCTGGCACGTCTCCAGCGCTGCAAAGGCAACCCCCCCAGACTACCGATAACCGGCCCCGAAATTCAAAAGCAGCCCTCAGGCGACCGTCCGCCAGAGGAACTCGTAGCTGGTCGCCAGCATCTGCGCGCTCTGCCGGTTGTCCGATGCGCCGGCATGGCCACCCTCCAACGACTCCCGGTACCAGATCCCCGGAACCCCGGCGTCGAGCATCTTGGCAGCCATCTTCCGGGCCTGCACCGGGCCCACCCGGTCATCGCTGGTCGCACTCCAGATCAGGGCGCGCGGGAAACGGGCACCGGAGGCCAGGGCCTCGTCGAGCAGGTGGTACGGCGAGAACCCGCGGATGAACTCCCAATCCTCCGGCACCTCCGGGTCCCCGTATTCCGCGATCCAGGAGTGTCCCGCCGACAGCCGCGTGTACCGGCGCATGTCCAGCAGGGGCACACCACAGGAAATGGCGCCGAACAACTCGGGGTACCGGGTCAGCATGTTCCCCACCAGCAGCCCGCCGTTGCTGCGACCGGTGGCCGCCAGATGTGCGGGGGTGGTGACGCCGCGGGCGACCAGGTCCCGGGCGATCGCCGCGAAGTCCTCGTAGGCACGATGCCGGTTTTCGCGCAACGCGGCACGGTGCCACTCCGGTCCGTATTCGCCGCCGCCACGGATGTTGGCCAGCACGTAGACCCCGCCGCGGCCGGTATCGCCGTCCCGGCGCAGCCAGGCGCGGCCCACCACTCCGGAGTACGACGGCGTCAGGCTGGTTTCGAAGCCACCGTAGCCATTCATGAGCACCGGGTTGGCCCCATCGTGGACCAGATCGGCGGGTCCGACCTGGAAGTAGGGCACCCGGGTTCCGTCGTCGCTGGTGGCAAAGAACTGGTGTACCTCCAGGCCCGTGGCATCGAAGCGGGCGGGGGAGGACTTCACCGGCTCCGGCACCCCGGCCCCCACCGTTCCGCGCGAGAGCGTCGCGGGGGTCAGGAATCCCGAGGAGACCAGCCAGTAGTCGTTCGCCGTCTCCGGGTCCTCGTCGTCGACCGCCCCGATCGACAGGTCCAGGTGCGCCCCGGCCCCCACCTCGAGGGGACTCAGGCTCCAGCCTGCTGCGGGGTCCGCCACCAGGACCCGGGAGGACACGTGGTGCAGCACGGTGAGCAGCAGGTAGTCGGCGGTGAAGGAGGTCGACTGCAGCGAGGTGGCCGCATCCGGGGTGAAGACCGTGGTCACCGTGCGGTCCCCGGCGAGGAAGGCGTCCAGGTCGGCGACGGCCAGCGAACCGGCTGGCAGGTGGGTGCCGCCAAGCTCGCAGTCCTGCTGGGGGCTGAAGAGCAGCCACTGGCGGTGGACCCCGACGCGGACGTGGGTGGGGACGTCGACCGGCACCCACGCGCCGGCCCGCAGGATCGAGGTGCGGGTGGTGAAGAAGTCGATGACGTCGGTGGCGATGACGTGTTCGAAGCCCGGCGTCTGGTCCACCGACACGGAGGCCATCACGTGCGAGGCATCAACGCAGAAGGCCTCCGGGGCGTCGGCGGGGTCCATGCCGCGTTCGACCCGGCGCACAGTGCGCGCGTATCCGGACCGGGTCAGCGACCCCTGGCCGAAATCCGTGGCGACGTACCAGGCGTCCGGGCCATCCCAGCCCACCTGGGTCTTCCCGGCCGGCAGGGTGAACCCGCCGGGCAGGAAGGCGGACGCTGACAGGTCGAATTCACGGACCTCCACGGCGTCACCACCATCGGGGGAGAGGCGCACCAGGGCGCGTTGGTACTCACCGCCGTCGGCGGGGTGCAACATCCGGGAACCGGCGAAGACCCAGTCGATGCCCTCGGCGGAGGCCAGCGCATCGACGTCGAGCAGGATCTGCCACCGGGGGTCCTCCGTCCTGTAGGACTCCCAGCTGGTCCGGCGCCACAGGCCCTTCGGGTGGGCGGCGTCGCGCCAGAAGTTGTAGTAGAAACCGCCGCGTTTGGTGGCCATCGGGATGCGGTCGTCGGCGTCGAGCACCGAGAGCACCGAGGCCTCGAGACCCCGGTAGGCGTCGTCGTGCAGCATGTCCTCGGTGGCGGTGTTGCGGGCGGTCACCCAGTCCAGGGCCTGCGGCGAGTGGATGTCCTCCAGCCACAACCAGGGGTCGTGCGGTGCGGCGGCGGTGCCCTGGCTCGGTGTCGTGGCGTCCACGGTGTTGTCCATGCGCCCAGTCTATGATCCGGCCAGCGGCCGGGCGGTACGCTGGGAACCCCTGCCTCCGGCGGTCCGGCGGGGCACCGGCCGGGAACCCCGGGCCGTCGACGACGAAGGAGCAGCAGGTGGCAGCAAGCAGGTTCAACGTGGTCATCATCGGTGCCGGTCCCCGCGGCACGTCGACCCTGGAACGCCTGCTGGCTCGCCTGGACGAGGCCACCGCGAGCGCAGGACACGCCGGCGGCGCCCCCGGCTGGTCGGTCGGCATCACCGTGGTGGACCCGTGCGAACCCGGGCCCGGACACGTGTGGGCCCCCGGGCAGCCGCGCTACTACCTGATGAACACCCCCGCACTGTTCCCCACCGTCGCCCCACCGCGGGGAACCGGCGACGGCCCGGGGCTGAGCTTCGAGGAATTCCGCTCCAGTGGCGGCGACAGCGCCGTCCTCGACGCGACCGAACGGGCCGAACTGGAGGCGTTGTCCACCGCGGGCTTCCCGGGCCGCGCCCTCTACGGGGCCTACCTGCGCCACGTCTTCACCGCGGTGGCCGACCGGCTCCGCAGCCATCGGGCCGTCGCCTCCTTCGACATCGTGCGCCAGGAGGTGACCGCCGTCCGCCGCGAGGCCAACGGCTACCGGGTCACCCTGGATGCCCTCCAGGACGACGGCGGGGCACGCGAGCTGCTGGCCGAGGCAGTGGTGTTGTCCGTGGGACACGTCCCGTCCCACCCGAATCCGCAACAGCGTGTCGCCGGTGAGCGTGCCACGGCCGCCGGGCTGCACTACCAGGGGCCCAATGTGCCCGCCGACGTGGACTGGGGCGTGTACCCGGCCGGTGAGCCGGTGCTGGTGCGTGGCCTGGGACTGAACTTCTTCGACGCCCTGACCGCGTTGACCCTCGGCCGCGGCGGGGAATTCGTGCCCAGCGGCCAGGGTCCCGGCCGCGCCCTGGAGTACCGGGCCAGCGGGGCCGAACCGCGCCTGCACGCCGCCTCACGGCGCGGCGCCCCCTACCGGGCGAAGCCGTGCATCGACACCTACCTGCCACGATCGGTGACGCTGCGCCACCTCGGGTTCGATGAGGTGCATGAGCTCGCCGCCGCGGGCGCACCCGGGGAGCCGCCCGGTAAGGTCGGCTTCAACGCGCACATCTGGCCGCTGCTGCACCGGGACGTGCTGCGCACCTACTACGCCACGCTGGTCCGTGTCAGCCCGGAGCTGTTCGGGGACCCTGCAGGTTTCCTGGCCGAACTCGAGGGGATCCTGGACGCCCCGCACATCCATGGGCAGGAGGTGTGGCGGACGGTGGCGCGTGAGCTCGTCGGGCGCGCCGGTCCGGAAGTGCCCTGGCTGGATGTCCCCGCACTGGGCCACCCGTTTGCCGACCGCGGGTTCGTGGGGCACGAGGCCTACCAGGCCGCGGTGCTGCAGTACCTCGAAGAGGACGCCGCCGCCTCGGCGCGCGGCGAGGACGACCCGTTGAAAATGGCCATCGGTGCGCTGAACGCAGGTCGCGGCATCGTCAAGCGGTTCGTTGCCGAGGGATTGCTGGATGACGCCAGCCGGCTGGAGGAGCTCACCCGGTGGTTCGAACCGCTGGTCGAGGGGCTGGCCAGCGGGCCACCGTTGCAGCGCATCGAGGAGCTCGCCGCCTTGGCGCGTGCCGGCGTCGTGCAGTTCCTGGGTCCCGACCCGGTGTTCTCCCTCGAGGAGGAGGCCGGTCACTTTGCGGCGTCCTCGCCGTGGGTGCAGGACGAGCCGGTCACCGCGCGGTACATGTTCGAGGCGATGATGCCGGCGAATCGCGTGGCCCAGTCCGCGTCCCCGCTGCTGGGCCAGTTGCAGGCCGACGGCCTGGCGCGGCCACGGCTGATGTCCACCTCCGACGGCGAGGGTGTCTACGGTTCCGGGTTCGACGTCGTGGGCCAGCCGTACCGCCTCGTGGATGGCGACGGGATCGCGCACCGGGGGATCTTCGTGTTGGGGTTGCAGCTCTCCAGCGTCCAGTGGGGCACGGCGATCGCCGCGGAGGCCGGGGCCGGATACCAGGACGGCGCCCGCACCCTGGGGGATGCGGACGCCGTCGCGTTGGAACTGGTCAGGATGGCTGCCCGGGTCTGATCCTGAGCTACCCGATCATTTCCGGTGGGGTCCCTTCTTACCGCCGAGGTCCAGGCCGACCACCAGGGGGTCATGGTCCGAGGCCCGGTAGGGGTCCGGGGAGTAGAAGTCGGTGACGTTGTAGTTGTACCGGCTGTACTCCAGGGCAATCGGCTCGTCGGCATTGATGTCCCAGATATCCACCCCCGACACGTCGCGGACCGTCGAGCAGGATGCGAGCACATGATCCAGCGAGCCGGTCCGCCCCGAGAAGAGGTAGGACTGCTTGCCCGTCTTCGACCCGAGATCGACGTAGCCGGCCCGGTAGAGCACCTGCATCGGATCCTCCTGCGTGTAGGAGTTGAAGTCGCCCGTGAGCAGGACCTTGGAGGTCTTCGCCGTGCGCTTCATCTTCTCGGCGAAGTCCACCAGCGCGGTGGCCTGCTGGACGCGGTCCGCATTCCAGGCGCCCTGTCCATCGCCGGTGTCCTCATTGCCGGACCCGTCCGAGGGGCCGGAGCCCTTGGACTTGAAGTGGTTCACGATCGCCACGAAGCGATCGTGCTTGGGGCCACGGGCCCGGGTGAAGGCCTGGGCCAACGGCGGACGGGCGTTGGAGAATGCCTGGTCGTCGAGGATGACGGAGGAGCCGGAGGGCTTCACCGCCGCCTTGCGGTAAATGAAGGCAGTGCGGATGACGTCCTCGTCCGCGGGCACGGAGGCCGGGGTGGGGACATACTCCCAGGTCCGGGGTCCCTGGCCATGGCCCTTGCCATGGCCCTTGCCATGTCCCTTGCCGTGGCCCGGTTTCGTGGCCGCCGCATTCAGGGCGTCGACCAGTTCGGCCAGCGCGCTGTCCCGGTCCTGGCCGAAGGCCGCCGAGTTCTCGATTTCCTCCAGGGAGACGACGTCGGCGTCCAGCCCGTTGATCGCCGCGACGATCTTCGCCTGCTGGCGCTCCAGGCTGGCGGCGTTGGCCGCTCCGCGCGCATCGCAGCCGCTGCGGACCGTGAGCGGATTGCCCGCGCGGTCGGTGTAGTAGGTGCAGCCGCTGAGCTGGTCGCCGGTGGTGGTGAAGTAGTTCAGGACGTTGAACGTGCCGATCTTCACGTCACCGTCGACGTTTTTCGGATGCGAGGTCCGGGTCTTGCCGAAGGCCGCCGGCTGGTCGGCGGTGTTGGCGCCGGTCAGCTGGGTCAGCGGCTGGAAACGCCAGGCGTCGTGGCGGTAGTCCAGGATGACGTTGCCGATGAAGTCCACGGGTGCACCCACCCTGACCTGCGAACCGCGGGCGAGGTAGGGCAGCGGGACGTTCTTGTTCACGTCGGCGCCGAGGTAGTTCGCCGTCGACCCGTCATCGAGGATGATCGAGCGGGCCAGGTTCTCGGTTTCGATGGCTGCTGCCTTCGCCGAACCGGCGGGTGCCTCATCGGTGGCCTGCGGCAGTGTCGTGGCCCCGCGGACCAGCTGCGAGGTCCCGGAGGCCAGCCCCAGCTCGCCGTAGCCGTTGAGTGAGTAGTTGTCCGCGAGCGTCCACCGGCCCTGCGGGTCCCACAGCATGCCCTCGTAGGCTTCGCGCTCGCCGTCGGTGGCGGGCCAGGCAACGGTCAGCGGTTTGACGGCCTCGGCCGGTTCATCCAGCACCGTGGCACCGCCTGCGGGGACGCTGACCTGGGTCAGGCCGTAGAACTCGCCGGCCGTGCCGGTGACCTCCACGTAGTCGCCCACCCGCACGTCGGACACCGTGGCGGCCGAGTACACGAACAAGCCGTCGGAGGCCGCGGAACGGGAGTCGCCACCGGTGCCCGGGGTCTGGATGTAGTAGCCGTCGTATCCGCCGGTGGGATAGGTGGCCGTGACCACGCCGCGGGTGGTGACCAGCTGGTCCTTCAGCGTGGTGGCGTCACCGGTGCCCTGGATGTCGGCGATGGTGGCGTCCACCGGGTCGCCCGGCTCCGGGTCGGGGCCCGGGTCCGTTCCGCCGGAGGCGGTCGGGGACGGGGCGGGGTTCAGCGTGAAGTCCGCAGCGTTGTCGTTGGTGTCTGCGTGGTCGGCACGTTCGAGTGACTTCGGGTCCGCATTGCCGGCCGGAGCGGTGGCGGCCGAGGACTCGAAGGTGTTGGAGCCGCCGTAGCCGAGCAGGTCCGCCACCTGGGCGTCGCCGGTGACCGAGCCGGTGGGTAGGGCCAAGCGGTCGCCCTGGTTGGAGAGCACGATCGTGCCCTTCGTGCCGCTGGGGTTGAAGGATGTGTGGAGATCGGGAGTGGGAAGTTCGGCGCCGGTGGCACCGTTGCTTCCGCCGCCAATCAGGAAGTGGCCGTAGGCGGCAACCGTGCCGGAGAGGGGCACCGAGGTGTTGGTGCTGCCGGTCCCGGTGGCCGACCGGTATTGCAGCGACCAGCCGTCCAGCGAGACCGGGGCGTCCGAGCCGTTGTAGAGCTCGACGAACTTGTCCTGGTAGGGGGCGTTGGCGCTGCCGCCGGACAGGTACGCCTCGTTGATGACGACGCCTCCGCCCCCGGCATCGGGGGCCGCCAGCGCGGGGCCGGCCGCTGCCGTGGCGGCTATCAAGGTGGTGCAGGCGGCCAGGCATAGACCGGCCCGGGTGCGTGATGTACTCACGAAGGTGCCCTTCTCTGGTGCGGGTTCGTTGATGAACGATGCAGTGATGGACACCAGTGAAACAGCATGCAGTGAACGTTGGATAGACCCCGGGTGGCGGAAGCTGCCGCTTCAGTGATCCCCGCCCCGGTGCGTCAAGGGGCGCGACGACGGTGCTTAACGCAGGCGGGAAGCCGACCCCCGGAGGGGTCGGCTTCCCGTTGATGCGCGGAAGGTAAGGGATTTGAACCCTTGGTACGGGGTTACCGCACACTGGTTTTCAAGACCAGCTCCATAGGCCGCTCGGACAACCTTCCAGACACGAGAACTATACGCGAGGGGCACCGGAGCCGGAAAACGCGCGGGTAGGCTCGGTCCAACACACCCACGACCACCGGGAAGGGCACCACCATGAGCCAGAGCACCGACACGTCCCTACCGAAAACCATGCGCGCCGTGGAATACGACGGCGCCGGGGGCCCCGAAGTCATCACCGTCGTCGACCGCCAAGTCCCCGTCCCCGCCGCCGGGGAAGTACTAGTCCGCGTGGCGGCGGCAGGCCTCAACCGTGCCGACGTGGGCCAGCGCGGGGGGACCTATCCGCCGCCGCCCGGCGCCTCGGATATCCCGGGACTCGAGGTCTCCGGAACCATCGTCGCGCTCGGGGCGGACGTCACCGGGTACGACGTCGGCACTCCAGTGTGTGCGCTGCTCGCCGGTGGCGGTTATGCAGAATACGTGGCAGTACCCGCGCCGCAGCTGTTGCCGATACCGGCGGGGATCGACCTCATCGAGGCGGCCGGTCTGCCCGAGGTCGCCTGCACCGTCTGGTCGAACCTGTTCATGGAGGCCCACCTGGAAGCGGGGGAGTGGCTCCTGGTCCACGGCGGTGCCGGCGGCATCGGGACCATGGCCACCCAGCTGGCCACGGCGCACGGCGTGCAGGTGGTGGTCACGGCCGGAAGCGCAGAGAAGATCGACTACTGCCGGGGTTTCGGCGCCGTGGAGGGCATCAACTACCGCGAGGAGGACTTCGTCGAGCGGATGCGGCAGATCAGCGACGGCCACGGAGCCGACGTCGTGCTGGACATCATGGGGGCGAAATACCTGGGGCAGAACGTGGACGTGCTGGCCAACGACGGACGGCTCGTCGTCATCGCCCTCCAGGGCGGAGCCACGGCCCAGCTGAACCTGGGGAAGCTGATGACCCGGCGGCTGCGCGTCATCGGCACCACCCTGCGCGCCCGCGACATCGAAGCCAAGGGCAGGGTCGTCGAGGGCGTGCGGACCGGCGTCTGGCCCGTGGTCGAATCCGGTGCCGTGCGCCCGGTGATCGAAAAGACGTTCCCGTTGGAGCAGGCTGCGCGGGCCCATGAATACTTCGACTCGGGCGAACACCGCGGCAAAATCCTGCTCACCACCTGAGCCATGCGGGCCTCCCGCTCGAAGGCGCGCCCACGGGATAGCCTGTAGGCGCGGCCACCAGCGTGCCACAGGTCACTTCACGACCGTCGACGCCGGGCGCTGCATCGCAACTTTGAGAGTGAAGGCAACTACACATGAGTGAACAACCATCCACCCCACCCGGGGTCCTACCGCCCAGCGCGGTGGACCCCGATGTCGCCGGGGCCGAAGAACGCACCTGGACGCCCGCCAAGATCGTCCTCTGGTCCGCGATCTCGCTCCTCGGCGCCGTCGCCTGGTCCGTCCTGGCCATCTCCCGGGGCGAGACCATCAATGCGATCTGGTTCGTTTTCGCAGCGGTCTGCACCTACCTGGTGTTCTACCGCTTCTATGCGAAATTCATCGAGCGCAAGATCGCCCGTCCCGATGACTCCCGGGCCACCCCGGCCGAGTACAACTCCAACGGCCGCGACTTCATGCCGACGGACCGCCGCGTCCTCTTCGGCCACCACTTCGCGGCCATCGCCGGCGCCGGACCGCTCGTCGGTCCCGTCCTGGCCGCCCAGATGGGCTACCTGCCCGGCACGATCTGGATCATCGTCGGCGTCGTCTTCGCCGGTGCCGTGCAGGACTACCTCGTGTTGTTCTTCTCCATGCGCCGCGGAGGACGCTCGCTGGGCCAGATGGCCCGCGAGGAGCTCGGCCTGATCGGCGGCACCGCGGCCCTCATCGCGACCCTGGCGATCATGATCATCATCGTGGCCATCCTGGCGCTCGTCGTGGTCAATGCCCTGGGCGAATCCGCGTGGGGCGTGTACTCGGTGGCGCTGACCATCCCGATCGCACTGTTCATGGGCTGCTACCTGCGCTTCATCCGCCCGGGCAAGGTCCTGGAGATCTCCATCATCGGGTTCGTCCTGCTGATGTTCGCCATCATCTCCGGCAGGTGGGTCGCCGAATCCGACCTCGGTTCGGCACTGTTCCACCTGGACCGCCCGGTGATCGCCTGGTCGATCATCGTCTACGGCTTCATAGCAGCGATCCTGCCGGTCTGGCTGTTGCTGGCCCCGCGCGACTACCTGTCCACGTTCATGAAGATCGGCGTCATCGGCCTGCTGGCCGTCGCCATCATCATCGTGCGTCCCACCATTTCGGTGCCCGCGTTCTCCGAGTACGCCGGGCGCTCCGACGGCCCGGTGGTGGCCGGTTCGCTCTTCCCGTTCCTCTTCGTGACGATCGCCTGTGGTGCGCTCTCGGGCTTCCACGCGCTGATCGCCTCGGGCACGACCCCGAAAATGGTCGAGAAGGAAAAGCAGACACGCTTCCTCGGCTACGGCGGCATGCTCATGGAGTCCTTCGTGGCCATCATGGCGCTGGTTGCCGCGATCTCCATCGACCGCGGCGTCTACTTCGCGATGAACTCCTCGGCAGCATCCACCGGAGGCACCGTCGAGTCAGCCGTCGCGTTCGTGAACAGCCTGGGCCTGACCGGAGTCCACCTGACGCCGAACATGCTGACCGACCTGGCCGCGAATGTCGGCGAGGAGAGCATCGTCTCGAGGACCGGTGGCGCACCGACCCTGGCCGTGGGCATCGCCCACATCATGCACCAGTGGTTCGGCGGCACCGCGATGATGGGCTTCTGGTACCACTTCGCCATCATGTTCGAGGCGCTGTTCATCCTCACCGCGGTCGACGCCGGCACCCGTGTGGCGCGCTTCATGCTCCAGGACACGATCGGCAACTTCATCCCGAAGTTCAAGGACACCTCGTGGCGCCCCGGCGCCTGGTTGTGTACGGCGATCATGGTGGCCGGATGGGGGTACATCCTCATCCTCGGGGTGACCGACCCGCTGGGCGGGATCAACACGTTCTTCCCGTTGTTCGGCATCGCGAACCAGCTGCTGGCGGCCATCGCCCTGGCGGTCGTGCTGGCGATCGTCGCGAAACGCGGCAACTTCCGCTACCTGTGGATTGTCGCCGTACCGCTGGCGTTCACCGCGGTCATCACGATCTGGGCCTCCTGGGAGAAGATCTTCTCCCCGGTCGCCAAGGTCGGGTACTGGGCCCAGCACAACTCCTTCAAGGAGGCGCTGGCCCAGGGCAAGGAAAGCTTCGGCACCGCCAAGAACGTCGAGGCCATGGAGGCCGTCGTCCGCAACACCGGCGTCCAGGGAACCCTCTCGATCATCTTCGTGGTCCTGTCCATTATCGTGATCATCGCCGCCGTGATGGCGACGATCCGTGCCTACCGGTCGCCGGGAACCGCCGCCGACACCGAGGACCCGCGGGTGGAATCCAGGCTGTATGCGCCCTCGGGCATCATCACCAGTCCGGCGGAGAAGGAACTCGAGGCGCGCTGGAAGGACGTTCCGCCCGCCGAACAAGCCGGCCACGGCGGCGGTCACTGACATGGGCACCGCGTTGATCCCCGCAGTACGGCGGAACCTGGGCAAGGTGCGCTGGTATCTCGAGGGCATGATGGGCGCCGACGCCTACCGCCGGTACATCGAGCACCATGCGGCAACGCATCCCGGTTGTGACCCGATGTCAGAACGCCAGTTCTGGCGGGACAAGTACGACTGGGAGGAACGCAACCCGCAAGGGCGTTGCTGCTGATGCACGACGACGAGGGCGGGGCCGGGCAACCGGCCCCGCCCTCGTCGCATCATGGCAAGATGGAACCATGAGCGAACACGAGCAGACGCGTCCGCCGGCTCCGGCCGTGGAAGGCCCCGCGGAGGGATCCCCGGCGGAGTCCTTCAGGATTCCGGGCCTCGTCGACGAACCAGCCAAGGTCATGCGCATCGGCTCGATGATCAAACAACTGCTCGAGGAGGTCAAGGCCGCGCCGCTCGACGCCGAGGCCCGCACCACCCTGGCCGACATCCACGAACGTTCCGTAGTCGAACTCGAGGAGGGGCTCTCCCCGGAGCTGGCCAGTGAGCTGCGGCGGATCCGGTTGCCCTTCACCGAGGGGCAGACCCCATCCGAGGCGGAATTGCGGATTGCCCAGGCACAGTTGGTTGGCTGGCTCGAGGGGGTCTTCCACGGGATCCAGACGGCACTGGCAGCCCAGCAGATGGCCAGCCAGCAACTCGCCCAACGCATCCAGCTCCGTGAGCTGCCGCCCGGAACCCAGGTGGCCCCCGGGATCGTCATCAACGAACACGGCGAACCCGAACGCGTGGTCTCCGGAAAGGCCGACGGAAGCGCCCAGGCAAGCGCCGATGCCGACGGCGGACCGGGACAGTACCTCTGAGCATGGGATGGATCGCACAAATGCGCGGTGCCCGGCGCGACGACAAGGATCTCGGTGACGGCGTCTGGCGCCGTGCCCACGATCGATTCACCCGGGGGCTGGACCGTTTCCACCAGGTCCTGGAAGGCATCGAATCCGATGAGCTCTACAACGCACTGGTGATGATTGCCGACCACCTCGCAGATCTCCAGCCGCGGGTGCGGGCTGTCTGCGTTGCAGCCCAGGGGCAACGGCCGAGTTCCGGCACCGACATCCCCGGCAGCCATGCAGGCATCCATCGCGCACTGTCCAAGGCCGCCAACGACCTCGCTGCTGCGGCGCAGGCCGCCGCCATGGCCCGGCTCGACGGCGAACGCTGGGGCTACAACTCGGCAGGTCTGGAGAATGTGGCCTTCCGTGCAGACCTGGTGGTCGACGGCGTCCGTGCCGCGGAGGCCGCCCTCGAAAACGTCGGTTAAATTCCTTCGTTCGCCCAGCGCTGAGTGCGATCGTTCCAGCTCTGGTGCGCCCCCTGCCGGTGGCAGGATGGGGCGATGACAACCTACGAATCACCAGTGATCACGTTCAATGACGGCAACACCATCCCCCAGCTCGGCTACGGGGTCTGGAAGGTCAAGGATGATGTCGCGGAAAAGGTTGTCGGGCTCGCGTTCGAGGCCGGCTACCGCCACATTGACACCGCCCGGATCTACGGCAACGAGGCCGGCGTCGGCCGCGCCGTCGCCAACTCCGGTCTGGACCCGAAGGACCTGTTCATCACCACCAAGGTCTGGAACTCCGACCAGGGCTACCAGCAGACCCTTGACGCCTTCGATGCATCGATGGAGCGCATGGGGCTCGAGACCCTTGACCTGTTCCTCATCCACTGGCTGCAGCCCAAGCAGGGCAAGCACGTCGAGACCTGGAAGGCCCTCGTGGAACTCCAGAAGTCCGGACGCGTGCGCTCCATCGGCGTCTGCAACTTCACAGTCGAGGCTCTGCAGGAGATCGAGGAAGCCACCGGCGTGGCACCGGCGATCCACCAGGTGGAAACCCACCCGTACTTCCCCCAGGCCGCGTTGCGTGACTACGAGGCATCCCGGGGCATCGTCCACCAGTCATGGTCGCCGCTCGGCCAGGGCTCGGACCTGCTCACCCATCAGGTCCTGGCGGACATCGCCGCCAAGCACGGCGCTACTGTCGCCCAGGTCGTCATCGCCTGGCACCTGGCCCTGGGCAACGTCGTGATCCCCAAGTCCGAGACCCCTTCGCGGATCGTCGAAAACTGGGAATCGCTCGGCGTCACCCTGGACGACGACGACATCGCCGCCATCAACGGGTTGGACCGCGGTGACGAGGGCCGGATCGGTGCCGACCCCGCGGTGAGCGACTTCGAGTAGCCCCGGAGCCGGGAATTCCCGGCAGGTCGGAGGGGGA
>NZ_BAAAIV010000008.1:20953-28322 GCF_039526245.1 Arthrobacter rhombi | reverse complement strand
CGGCCCCTTTGGCGTGAGGGTTTCGGTCACGGCTGACGGGGCGGCGACCTGTCACGCTGCCACCTTCGGGGGGTGGCGGCGTTGGACTGGGGAACCAGGCGTTTGGCTAGTCTGCGGGCGGCGGCGTGAGCGCTGTGGCAATCCGCTTGAGGTAACCGACTGCCATGAGCAGGAGCCCGGAGGGCACCCCGAAAAATACCATCGCGGCATCGCTGCCGGAGAAGAGGAGAAGCAACCCCAGAAGTGCCGAGACCACGGCGAGCAGCGTGCCACCGACGACCATGAAGTCGCCGGCCGTGCGGATGCGCTGACGATGGGCATTCGTTGTCATGGGTTGAGCCTATCGGGAAGGTGAACGGGGATGGTGAGTGGTTTCGGGCTGGTGAAGGAAAGGCGGCTCCCGGTCCCGCGGTGTCCGGTACTCGTGGATATTTCCCTCAGATTCTGGGTTCGATTCCGCAAGGACCCGGGAACAGCAAAAAGGCCGCTTCCCTGTGTTTTCCGGGGAAACGGCCTTCTCGAAAGGTGAGCCTCCTGCCAGAATCGAACTGGCGACCTTTTCATTACGAGTGAAACGCTCTACCAACTGAGCTAAGGAGGCACCGTAGCCACGCGGGCCACAAGCAGTTAGTTTATAGGCTCGTTTCACCAGCGGTCAAAACGAGCAGACGCGCGCGGGGCATATCAGCACTGCAGGCCGTCCTTCGGCACCGTCGAGTCCAGGAAGTACTCGTCGACGGCGTTGCCGATGCATTCATTGCTCCGGCCGTAGGCGGTATGCCCCTCCCCGTGGAAGGTCAACAGCACCGAGGACTCCAGCTGCTGGTTCAGCGCCTTGGACCAGGCATAGGGTGTGGCGGGATCCCCGGTGGTGCCGATGATGACGATCGGTGCCGCACCGGGAGCCGAGACCGGCGCTGGCTTGCCCGTCGAGGGATACTTCCAGTCCTTGCAGGAGGTGCCGCCGTAGGCCAGGTATTTGCCGATTGTGGGGGATGCCTTGGCAAGCTCTCGGGCATCCTGGCGCTGTCCTTCGATGCTGGTGTCCGCCGGGTAGTCCAGGCAGTTGATCGCCACGAAAGCCTCGTCTGGGTTGCCGGTGTAGCTTCCGTCCGCTTCGCGCCCTGCACTGAGATCGGCGAGATCGAGGATGTCCGAGGGGTCGCCCGAGATCGCCGAATTGAGGGCATCGGTGAGCGTGGGCCAGTAGCCGTCATCGTAGAAGGCCAGGAGGAAACCGCTGACGAAGTCGGTGATGCCGACCTCGCGTCCGTCCTGGGCGGTCAGCGGGTACTTCTCGACGGAGGCGAAAAGTTCGTGGAGCTGGTCGCGGGCCTGGTCGACGTCCCCATCAAACGGACACTTCTGGCGGCGCAGGCAGTCTTCCAGATAGGCGGTAATGGCCTTTTCAAAGGCGGCAGCCTGACCCAGGGTCACCTGCTCGTTGTCCAACGACGGGTCCATGGCGCCGTCGAGGACCATGTGACCCACGTTTTTCGGATGGAGCTGTGCGTAGGTGGCGCCGAGCTTCGTGCCGTAGGAGAAGCCCAGATAGTTCAAGCGCTTGTCGCCGTTGACGGCACGCAGGATGTCAAGGTCCTTGGCCGAACTGACCGTGTCGATGAATCCGAGCGATTTTCCGGTCTTCGTGGCGCAGGCGTCCGCGAATTCCCTGCTTTGCTTTTCGATGTCCGCCAACCCGGCCTCGGTCGTGGGGTCCGGGTCCACCGTCCGGGCCTGATCCCGCTCGGCATCGGTTCGGCAGGTGACCGGGGCCGAACGGCTGACCCCGCGGGGGTCGAAGCCGAGCAGGTCATACCCCTTGCGCAGATCGGCGGAGAACATCTGTGTTCCGGCATTCATGACCAGATCCACCCCGGAGGCGCCCGGGCCTCCGGGATTGACCAGCAGGGTCCCCTTCGACTTGCGGCCGGCATCCAGCTTGACCACCGAAAGCTTGATCGAGTCCTGGTCGGGGTGCTCGTAGTCCAGGGGCACCTCCACTTCGGCGCACTCGAACGACGTCGAACAGCTCGTCCAGTCCAGCGTCTGGCTGTAGTACTTCCCCAGCCCAGCGGGCGGTGAGGGCATCGGCACCGCGGAGTCGTCATTTGGGGCGGGACCTGATGAAGGGCTGGCGCTGCAAGCAGACAGCAGCAACAGGCAACTCGCGGCGGCAGCCCAGCGCAACCGACGTCGGGGGAAGGTCATGCGTGGGGTTCTCCTTGGTTCCTGGCCGGAAGCAGGCCGGCCATCATGGCCTCCATGGCCAGCAGCGGTTGGACATTGGCGCCGATGCGGCGCCGGGCCTCGGCAATGTAGTCGATCCGGGCCAGGGTCTGTTCGGGGGAGGTGCGGTGGGCGATCTCGGTGAGCTCGCGTTCCAGATAGGCGTTGACCAGTTCGCTACCCGTGGACAGTTGCACGGTCAGCACGTCGCGGTAGAACGTGGTCAGGTCGATCAACGCGCGATCCAGCGAGTCGTTGACTCCGCGTTTGGCCCGGCGCTTGTTCAGCTCCTCGAGGGCCTTGAACTGGCTGCGCAACTGCGGTGGGACCGGTGCATCCGCCGCAAGGCCCAAGGATTCGCGCAGCGCGGCGGTATCGGCGGCACCACGCTCCTCAGCCGAGGAACTGGCTTCGGCGGTGGAGAGCTCCACCAGGTCGCCCGCGGCGATGACTGCGTCGGAGACCGAACCCAAGCGCAGCGGCAGGCGCACCGTCCGGTCACGGCGTTGCCGGGCCCCCTCGTCGCGGGCCAGGCGCCGGGCGATGCCGATGTGGCTCTGGGAGACCCGGGCGGCGAAGTCCGCCTGCTCGGGGGTCAACCCGTCGCGACGCACCAGCAGCTCGGCTACCGCCTCACGGGACGGCACTCCCAGGGTCACCGGCCGGCACCGCGAGCGGATCGTCACCAACACGTCGGCCGGGCTGGGCGCACACAGGATCCAGACAGTGTGCGGTGGAGGCTCCTCGATCGACTTGAGCAGCACGTTGGTGGTCCGCTCGGTCATGCGGTCGGCGTCCTCGACGATGATGATCCGCCACTTCCCCGCGGACGGGCGGTCCTGGGCCTTGGCGATCAGCTGGCGGACGTCCTCGATCTGGTAGGCGACCTTCTCCGTGGCGATGAGGGCGACATCCGGGTGGGTTCCGGCCATGACGGTGCGGCAGGCATGGCACTGCCCGCATCCGCGGCCCTCGGGATCGGTTGCGTCGCATTGCAGGGCGGCGGCAAAGGCGCGCGCGGCATTCGAACGTCCCGACCCCGGTGGGCCGGTGAACAACCACGCATGCGAGGGGGCCCCGAGGGCGGCTGCCCGACGGAGGGCGTCAACTGCCTGGTCCTGTCCGGGCAGGTCGGCCCAGACCCCGGGCAACTCGGTGGTGGTGCTCATGATGCAGAACCCGTCCGCTGCTCGACCGCGGCCACCGCGTCGGTGATCCGCTGCGAGAGCTCCTCCACGGCCAGGGAGGCATCGAGGACCACGTAGGCGCCGTCGTCGTTCCCGGCACGGTCCAGGAAGGCCTGGCGGATCCGGGCATGGAAGTCGTCGGGTTCCGATTCGAGCCGGTCCTCGGCCGCATCGCCCTGGGTGCGGCGGTCCCTCCCCGCCTGCGGGTCGACGTCGAGCAGGATGGTCAGGTCGGGGCGCAGGCCGGCGGTGGCCCAGCGGTTCAGCGTCAGGACGTCCTCGGTGCCCAGGCCCCGCCCGACGCCCTGGTAGGCGACGGAGGAGTCGATGTAGCGGTCGCAGATGATGGTGGCGCCGCGGGCCAGGGCGGGCAGGATGAGTTGTTCGACGTGGGCGGCGCGGGCCGCTGCGAACATGAGGGCCTCGGTCCGGGCATCGACCTCGCCGTGGCCGTGGTCCAGGACCAGGGAACGCAGCTTTTCGCCGATGGGCGTGCCGCCGGGCTCGCGGGTGCGCACGACCTCGCGGCCGTGCTCCTGCAGGCGGCTGGCCAACAAGGCCGCTTGCGTGGACTTGCCTGCGCCGTCGCCGCCTTCGAGGACGACGAACAGGGCCCCTGGCGTGCGCTGCATTTCATTCACCCGGTAAGCCTATCGGCCCCTGGCCGGTAACACGCTGTCGCGGCTTCCCCGGCGGACGGGGGCGGGGTCTACGATTTTGGCATGGCCCCATCGCACCCCCAGGATCTTGCCCCCGATACCGTCGTTGTCGCCGCCGGCCGCCCGCCGCGCGCAACGGATGCGCCGGTGAACCCGCCGATCGTGCTCTCCTCGACGTTCTTCGGGGCCGGCACGCCGGGGAACGGGGAACGCGTGTACGGCCGGTTCTCCAACCCGACCTGGGACCCGCTCGAGGATGCGCTGGCGCAGCTGGAATCCGCAGCCCTGCCGGGGTTGGTTTATGCCTCGGGGATGGCAGCGGTGGCCTCGGCCATGTCGCTGATGCCGTTGGGCGGCACGATCGTGGTGCCCCGGCACAGCTACAACGGATCACTGTCGCTGGTCGCCGACCTGCAGACGCGGGCCGGGATCACCGTCCGGCTAGCCGACGTCGAGGACACCGACGCCACCGTGGCCCTGCTCGCCGGGGCCGACATGCTCTGGCTGGAAAGCCCCACCAACCCGATGCTCGAGGTCGCCGACGTGCGGGCCCTGGCCTCCGCCGCCCGCGAGGCAGGGGTGCTGTGCGTGGTGGACAACACCTTCTCCACCCCGCTGCTGCAGCGCCCGCTGGAACTCGGCGCCGACGTCGTGGTGCATTCGGCGACCAAATACATGGGTGGGCACTCCGACGTCGTGCTCGGTGCGGTGCTCACCAGTGATGCCGGCCTGCGGGCGAAGCTGCACGCCCATCGCTCGCTGCACGGGGCGATCGCCGGTCCGTTCGAGGCGTGGCTGACGTTGCGCGGGCTGCGCACCATGGCATTGCGGGTCGAGCGCGCCCAGGCCAGTGCCGGGGAGCTGGCCCGCCGGCTGTCCGCACACCCGGCCGTGGAATCGGTGAGGTATCCGGGCCTGGAATCGGATCCCGGGCACTCCCGGGCCGCCGCCCAGATGGAGGGGTTCGGCTCGATCGTGGCCATCACGGTGGCCGGGGGAGCGGCAGCTGCCGAGACCGCACTGGCGGCGCTGCAGTTGTGGACCCCGGCGACGAGCCTGGGCGGGGTCGAATCCCTGGCCGAACGCCGGCGCCGTCATCCGGGCGAGCCGGACTCGGTGCCGGCCCACCTGATCCGGCTCAGCGTCGGGATCGAAAATGTCGAGGACCTGTGGCGGGACCTGGACGCCGCGCTGGGCGCGGGGCGCTAGCCCCGGATCGGGTTCCGGTCACCTAGACTGGCGGATGTGGCTACCGCATTGTTTTTCGAGATCGTTCTGTTCCGGGTCCTGAGCCTGGCGGCGCTGGTGCTCGGCCTGTGGGCCTTCATCGACGCCGTCCGCCACCCGGCGGCCAACTATCTGCGCGAGAACAAGCGCACCAAGGGTTTCTGGCTGGGACTGACCGGCGTCGCCGCAGTGGTCTGCGCCTTCAGTGTCCTGGGATCCGGTGGAGCCGGGTTCCTGCAGCTGATCGCCGCCTGCATCTCCTGCGTCTACCTCGCAGATGTCCGGCCCGCCGTGGGCGGCAAGGGCTCACCGGGGTACTACAACTACTAGCTCCGGAGTGCTCTGCGGGCCCTGCTGCTAGCGTGCCAGCGCCCCGGATCGTGGGGCCACGCAGGCCCAATCCACGGTGAGCTCGCCCAACCGCCACCGATGCACCCCGTCGCGCACCGGCCAGCCGTCGGCGCGCAGCGTCCTGCACATCGCGATCCACCGTTGACGATGCCCAAAGGGTGCCAGCGGTGCGGCGGCCAGCCAGGCCGCATCGGCCGCTGCCAGGAAATCGTGGACCCGCTCGCCGGGATGGTTGCGGTGGATCAGCGCCTTGGGCAGGCGTTCGGCCACCTCGCTGGGCCGCAGGACGGCACCGAAGCGGATCGAGATGCTCAGGGTCAGCGGCCCGTCGGGGGAGACCCCCACCCACGTGCTGACCCGTCCCACCTCATCGCAGGTTCCCTCGATGAGCAGCCCGCGCGGATCGAGCCGGTCCGCCAGCGCCTTCCAGATCGAGGCGACATCGTCCTCGTTGTACTGGCGCAGCACGTTGAAGGCCCGGATCAGCAGGGGATTGCGGTCAGTGGGGATCTCGAAGCCGCCGACGCCGAAGGACAACCCATCGACGGCCATGGACTGGGCGGCGCGGACGCGGCCAGGATCGATTTCCAGTCCCACGACCGACACCTGGGGGTTCACTGCCCGCAGGCGCTGGAAGTATTCGACGGCGGTGCGCGGGGAGGCCCCATAGCCCAGGTCGACGCAGATGGGTGGGGCGCCCGTGACCTCGGGGCGCAGCCGGAAGGCCTGGGTGCCGGTCATCCACCGGTCGACCCGGCGCATGCGGTTCGGATTCGTGGTGCCCCGCGTGGGGTTGCCCACGGGGCGCCCGGCCTGGTGCCGGCCGCCGAGCCGCTGAGCTTTTTGCACCACATCAGAAAATATAAGCTGGCCGTGGACCCCTTCATGACCAGTCATGGGGGAAAGTAACGGACTTCACGCCGGATAGGATGAATTCATGACGCACACCCTGATCCTGCTCCGCCACGGGCAGAGCGAATGGAACGAAAAGAACCTCTTCACCGGCTGGTATGACGTGCCGTTGACCGAGCAGGGACGCGCCGAGGCAGTGCGCGGCGGGGAGCTGCTCACCGCCGAGGGACTGGTCCCCGACGTGCTGCACACCTCGCTGCTCAAGCGCGCGATCATCACCGCCAACCTGGCCCTGGAGGCCGCAGACCTGTCCTGGATCCCGGTCCGCCGCGACTGGCGGCTGAACGAACGCCATTACGGTGCACTGCAGGGCAAGGACAAGGCCCAGACCCTCGCCGAGTTCGGCGAGGACCAGTTCATGCAGTGGCGCCGCTCCTATGACACCCCGCCGCCGCCGCTGGACGACGACTCGGAGTTCTCCCAGATGGGGGACCCGCGCTACGCCGACCTCGGTGATGATGCCCCGCGCACCGAATGCCTCAAGGACGTGCTGGAGCGGATGCTCCCCTACTGGGAGTCCGCGATCCGCCCTGACCTGCAGGCCGGCAAGACCGTGCTGGTCACCGCCCACGGGAACTCGCTGCGCGCCCTGGTCAAGCACCTGGACGGCATCTCCGATGAGGACATCGCCTCGCTGAACATCCCCACCGGCATCCCGCTGGTGTACGAGCTGGACGATGACTTCACCCCGGTCACCGCGGGAGGCCGCTACCTCGACGCCGACGCCGCGGCCGACGCGATCCAGGCAGTGGCCAACCAGGGCCGCAAATAGACCGACCACACCCGGGAAACGACGAGGGGGGA
>NZ_BAAAIV010000008.1:18148-20948 GCF_039526245.1 Arthrobacter rhombi | reverse complement strand
CCCCCCCCCTCCTCTGTGTTCCTAGCGTTCGGAGCTGCCGGGCTCCCATTCGCCGGTCACCAGGTAGTTGACCTTGCGGGCCACGGAGACGCCATGGTCGCCGTAGCGCTCCATGTAACGGCTGGTCAGCGTGACGTCAGCGGTCCGCGGCGCGGATTCGTTCCACTCCGGGGCGGCCACGAGCTTGAAGACGCTGGCGTGCAGGTCATCGATCCGGTTGTTGATCGCGACGATCTCTGCGGCGATGTCCAGGTCGCGGGTCTCCAACAGGGTGACCAGCTTCCGGGCGATCTGCACGTCGAGGTCGGCCATCTCGGCGAAGACCGGGGCCACCGCGTCGGGTGCCACGTGTGCCGGGTAGCGCAGGCGTGCCAGCTGGGCGATGTGCCGGGCCAGATCGCCCATCCGTTCCAGCGACGCGCTCATCCGCAACGAGCCGACGATCATGCGCAGGTCCGAGGCCACCGGGCCCTGGAGGGCCAGGACGTCGATGGCCCGTTCGTCCAGCTGGTTCTGCATGAAGTCCACGCGCGCGTCTGCGGCAATCACCTCTTGGGCGAGTTCGGTGTCGGCCTCGGCGTAGGAGGCGTAGGCCTGCTCCATGGCATGGGCGACGAGGGTGGCCATCTCCGTCAGTTCCTCGCCGATGGTCTGGAGCTCGGCCTGGAAAACCTTGCGCACAGGGCGTCCTTTCTTAGCTGTGTTCCCCGGCCAACGGGCAGGGGACGGGCACTGTAGGGTTCAACCTTCCCACCCCCAGCTTAACCTCGGGTCGCCGCCGCGTGAACATTGGGTGAATGGCGCGCCCCGGCCCGTCATATGGGCGTTGGCCCCCGTTCGGGCCGGGCTACGCTAGGGGGCGTGGATGAAGCCTTGATGATAGTGATCGCCGGCCTGGTGGGCCTGGCGCTCGGCGTTGTCGGCCTCCTCGCGTACCGCTATAGCCGGATGCAGCGCGCGGCGGTCGCCGACGTCGATGAACCGACCTTGCCGGAAGGGGCTGCGGAGATCCTCTCCGTGGTCGGCCGGGCCTTTGTCGTGGTCGATGACATCGACGGTGTCGTCCGTGCGAACCCGGCGGCCTACGCTTACGGGCTGGTCCGTGGACACACGATGGTGCACGCCGAACTGCTGGCGCTGGCCCGCCGGGTCAGATCCGACGGGGTCATCGAGGAACGCCAGTTCGAGCTGCCGTTGGGCCCGCTCGGGCAGGGGACCATCGTCGTGCACGTCAGGGTCGCACCGCTGGGGGATGAGTACATCCTGTTGCTGGCCGATGACCGCACCGAGATCACCCGGACCGAGGCGGTCCGCACCGACTTCGTCGCCAACGTCTCCCATGAGCTTAAGACCCCGGTCGGAGCCATCCAACTGCTCTCCGAGGCCATCGACGAGGCCGCAGACGACGAAGTTGCCGTCCGCCGCTTCTCCACGCGGCTGGACAAGGAAGCCCGCCGGTTGGCGGCTCTCGTGCAGGACATCATCGAGCTCTCTCGGCTGCAGGGCACCGACATCGTGCTGGCCGGCCAGCCGGTGGACGTCAACCGCGTGATCGCCGAAGCGGTGGACCGCAACAAGCTCACGGCCGAGGGCAAGGGCATCACCATCACCGTCGGCGGGCACACCGAGGACCGGATCTTCGGTGACCGCGACCTGCTGATGACCGCGTTCCGGAACCTCATCGACAACGCCATCCGGTATTCACCCGAAGGCACCAGCGTCGGAGTCGGGGTGCGCTCCCGCGAGGGCCTCGTCCAGGTCTCCGTCACCGACCAGGGGCCCGGCATCGCCCCGGAGGAGCAGGAGCGCATCTTCGAGCGCTTCTACCGCGTCGATGCGGCCCGCACGCGCCAAACCGGGGGCACCGGTCTGGGCCTGAGCATTGTCAAGCACGTCATTTCCAACCACGGCGGGGAAATCACGCTGTGGTCCCAGCCCGGCCAGGGCTCCACGTTCACGGTGCGCATGCCCCGCCATGAACGAGCCGACGAGTCCTCCACGGCACCGGCAACCGCCGGTTCCCTAGCGGCCGGCACCATTGAGACCGATACCGTGGAAGCACACCGCGCCACACAACAAGGAGGCCGAATTTGACCCGCATTCTGGTGGTCGAGGACGAGGAGTCGCTGAGCGACCCGTTGGAGTACCTGCTGACGAAGGAGGGCTTCGAGGTCCTGGTCGTCGACAACGGGATCGATGCGATCGTTGAATTCGACCGCACCGGTGCAGACCTGGTCCTCTTGGACCTGATGCTCCCCGGGCAGCCGGGGACCGAGGTGTGCCGGCAATTGCGCCAGCGTTCCAGCGTCCCGGTGATCATGCTGACCGCCAAGGACTCGGAGATCGACAAGGTGGTGGGCCTGGAACTCGGCGCCGATGACTATGTCACCAAGCCCTACTCAGCCCGCGAACTCGTGGCCCGCGTCCGCGCGGTGCTGCGCCGGCAGGGCGAACCCGAGGAGCTGGTGGCTGCCACCGTCCAGGCCGGCCCGGTCCGCATGGACGTGGAGCGCCACACCGTGAGCGTGCACGGCGAACAGGTCTCGTTCCCGCTCAAGGAGTTCGAGCTGCTGGAGATGCTGCTGCGCAATGCCGGTCGGGTGCTCACCCGTGGCCAGCTGATCGACAGGGTCTGGGGATCCGACTATGTCGGGGACACCAAGACGCTCGACGTCCACGTCAAGCGCCTGCGCTCGAAGATCGAACCCGATTCGGCAACGCCGGTCCACCTGGTGACCGTGCGCGGTCTCGGCTACAAGTTCGAGGCCTGAGGCACGACGGCGGGGCGCCGGCTGGCGCA
>NZ_BAAAIV010000008.1:0-18123 GCF_039526245.1 Arthrobacter rhombi | reverse complement strand
GGGGATCCAGCCGCCTTTTCGCGTGGATGAAGCCTAGTGGCCTTCGGGCTTCAGGATCGGCGTCGTCGGCTCCAGGTGCTTGACCGTGTCGGAGTTGTAGCCGTCGGGAAGGTACGGGCGGTACTCGGGCAGGACGCCGTTGACGACCGGCAGCGACTCGTCGACGCTGCTGGCGCCGACCTTGATGGTCAGGTCGGCGTGGGAGCCCGGCTCGACGCCGGCGCTGGGAACCACCGTCTTGTTGGCGTCGTCCTCGAGCTTGACCGCTGATTTCTTCGGGACCTCGATGGTGGACGAATTGCCATCCACCGTCAGCTTCACCGAAGCAGCCTTGTCGGAGTCGTTGATGAGGCTGCCGATGAAGCGGGCCGGCTGGTCTGCCGTGCTCGTGACCAGCATCAGGTTGCGGGCCTCGACGTTGGCGACGTCGAAGACGATGCCATCGGAAGCTGCGTAATGCATGGTGGTGGCCTGCTGGTTCACCGCGCTGCAACCGGTCATCCCGGCCGCCAGCATGGCGAAGGCGGCAACAGTCGCGGTACGGCGGCCGCGGAACTTCTGTGCGGTGATCACGGCACAAACTCCTCTACAAGGTTCTTCTCTGGTGTTGTCGCACCAGTGCGGACGAGTGGGTCCCGCGCCGGAGCATAAAAAGCATTGCTCCCAGCCTAATCGGTTTCGTGCCAAAAGTATGACTCGACCGGGCAAGTGACAGAACGCCGCAGATACCGCTGTGACCCCGCTCTCCACCGCCCGGATCTACGCGCGGTACCATCGATGGCAAAAAATGCAAGGGCGGATTATGGTCCTCCTGCCGCTAGATGGCGGGCAACGCGCCGGTAATAGAACCATATTCGTGATAAACTTGATTCCGGGAAAGGGGTTTATCCAGATGGTTTTTGAGGTTGGCGAAACGGTTGTTTACCCTCACCACGGTGCGGCGATGATCGAAGAGATCAAGATGCGGACGATCAAGGGCGAAGAGAAGATGTATCTCAAGCTCAAGGTCGCGCAGGGAGATCTGACAATCGAGGTTCCGGCAGAGAATGTTGATCTGGTTGGCGTCAGGGACGTCGTCGGCCAGGAAGGCCTGGAACATGTTTTTGACGTCCTACGTGCCGAACTGACGGAGGAACCGACCAACTGGTCACGCCGTTACAAGGCAAACCTGGAGAAGCTGGCGTCCGGCGACGTCGTCAAGGTGGCAGAGGTCGTCCGCGACCTGTGGCGCCGCGACAACGACCGCGGTCTGTCGGCCGGTGAAAAGCGCATGCTCTCGAAGGCGCGCCAAATCCTCATCAGCGAATTGGCCCTGGCCAAGAAGCTGGACGAGGAGAAGGCGGAAATCGTCCTCGACGAGGTACTCGCCTCCTAGGCAACGACGCCGCTCCGGCCATCCGGAACGGTGACCAGCCGGCCCCGCCGGTTCAAGACCCGACCACCTCAGGGTGGGCGGGTCTTTCGTTTGCCCGCCGGTAGGGTGGAAGCGTGACTGACTCAGCTCCCGTCCCCCCGCGCATCGGTGTGGTCCTGGTTGCCGCCGGTTCCGGCACCCGGCTCGGCCACGGGATCCCCAAGGCGCTCGTTCCGCTGGCCGGGCGGACGCTGCTCGAACATGCCCTGCGGGGCATCCTTTCCTCCGGCATCTGCACGGAACTGGTGGTCGTCCTCCCGCCCGCGGACGGACAACTGGAACAGGTCTGCCGCGACGTCGGCCGGGACACCGGAAGGGACATCGGCACCGTGCGTGGCGGCGCCGAACGCCATGATTCCGTCCGTGCCGGGCTGGCCGCACTGGCGCCGGTGGACCACGTGCTGGTTCACGATGCCGCCCGATGCCTGACGCCGCCGGCGGTGTTCACCCGCATCGCCGAGGCCCTCGCGGCAGGAGCCACCGCCGTCGTACCGGGGGTGGCCGTCGCCGACACGATCAAGACGGTCGACCCGCAAGCGGAGGCAGCCCGCGGCATTCCCGATGCCGCCTTGGTCACCGGCACCCCCAACCGCTCCGGACTGCGGGCCATCCAGACACCCCAGGGCTTCGACGCCGCAGCCCTCTCGGCAGCCCACGCCGACGCCGGGGGCTGGAGCCGGGAGCAGGCCATGGCCGTCACCGACGATGCCGCCCTGATGGAACGCTCCGGGCACCCGGTGCTGGTCGTTCCCGGCGACCCGGCAGCCTTCAAGATCACCACCGCGCTGGACCTGCTGCTCGCCGAGGCGCTGCTGGCCCGCGACCGAACCCCCACCCAGGAGCCGTGATGGACCCCCGCCCCCTGATTCCCCGCACCGGCATCGGCATCGATGTGCACGCAGTGGACCCCGAACCCGGCCGCGATCTCTGGCTGGCCGGACTGCAGTGGCCCGGCGAACGCGGACTTTCCGGCCACTCCGACGGGGACGCCGTCGCCCACGCTGCCTGTGACGCGCTGTTCTCCGCAGCGGGGATCGGGGACCTGGGCACCCACTTCGGGACCGATCGGCCCGAATTCGCCGGGGCCTCGGGTGCGAGCCTGCTGGCCGAGGCCGCCCGGCTGGTACGTGCCGCCGGATGGGAGATCGGCAACGTCGCCATCCAGTTCGTGGGCAGACGCCCCAAATTCGGACCGCGCCGCACCGAAGCCGACGCCGCACTGAGCGCTGCGGCCGGCGCCCCCATCACCGTGACGGCCACGACATCGGACGGTCTCGGCTACGAAGGCACCGGAGAAGGCATCACCGCCTACGCGACGGCACTGGTCTACCCGGTGTCCGATAACCTTGAACGGTGAGCATCCGTTTCTATGACACCCAGCAGGCACAGGTCCGGGACTTCGTTCCCCTGACACCGGGGCGCGTGGGCCTCTATTACTGTGGGGCCACCGTCCAGGGCATGCCCCACGTCGGGCACGTCCGCTCGGCCATCGCCTTCGACATCCTGGTGCGCTGGCTCGAACACCGTGGACTGCGCGTGGACGTGGTGCGCAACGTGACCGACATCGACGACAAGATCCTGGAGAAGTCGGCAGCCTCCTTCACCCCGGACTTCGAGGACGACGGGACCTACCAGCCCGCCGAGGACTGGTTCGCCCTGGCCTACCGCTTCGAGCAGGCCTTCGCCGACGCCTACGACACGCTCGGCGTGCGCCGGCCGACGTACGAACCGCGCGCCACCGGCCACATCACCGAGATGCACGAGCTCATCACCCGGCTCATCGACGCCGGGCACGCCTACCCGGCCACCGACGACTCGGGCGACGTCTACTTCGACGTCCGCTCCTACCCGGCCTATGGCGCCCTGACGCGCCAGCGCGTCGAGGACATGCAGGCAGCGCCCGACGCCGACCCGCGCGGCAAGCGCGATCCGCGGGACTTCGCGCTGTGGAAGGGGCACAAGGACACCGACCCCGCCACCGCCTCCTGGCCCAGCCCGTGGGGCCGCGGCCGCCCCGGCTGGCACCTGGAATGCTCCGCCATGGCCGGCAAATACCTGGGCACCTCGTTCGACATCCACGGCGGGGGATTGGACCTGCGGTTCCCGCACCACGAGAACGAACTGGCCCAATCCACGGCAGCCGGCGACGGGTTCGCCAACTTCTGGATGCACAACGGCATGGTGACCTTCGAGGGCGAGAAGATGTCCAAGTCCATCGGCAACACCATCTCCCCGGCCGAGATGCTCGATGCAGCCCCGGCGCGGGTGGTGCGCTACTTCCTCGGTCAGGCCCACTACCGTTCCCAGCTGGACTACAAGCCCAGCTCGCTGCAGGAGGCGGCCGCAGCCGTCGAGCGCATCGACACGTTCATCACCAACGCCCTGCAGCGCATCCACGCGGTCGCCCCCGGAGGGGACTTCGAGCTGGACCTGGACCACTTCGAGGTCACCGACGACTTCGCGGCCGCCATGGATGATGACCTGAACGTCCCACAGGCCCTGGCCGCCCTGCACGAGACGGTGCGCCGCGGCAACAAGGCGTTGGCGGCCGGCGAGCTGGAGGTCGCGGACCAGGCCTTGCAGCAGGTGCTGGCGATGACCTCGACCCTGGGGCTGGACGATGCAGCCGCCGGAGCCGCACAGTCGGGATCCCCGGCCCAACAGGAGGCGTTGGACACGTTGGTGCGCGCGCAGCTGGACGAACGGGTCCAGGCCCGGGCCGCCCGGGACTGGGCGCGGGCCGACCAGATCCGTGACACGCTGGCCGCCGCCGGGATCGTCGTGGAGGACTCGGCCGGGGGCGCCCGCTGGTCGCTGAAATAGCAGGCGGTCCGGAAAACACCGTTCCACCTGTAAAATAGGGGGTTGCCGGGCATCGCGATCGCGCGGACCCGACCCCACCAACATCAAGGATTCCATCCCATGGCAGCACCCAAGCGTCACGGCGGCGCACCGAAGAAGAAGAAGGGCCCCACCGTCGGTACCGGCGGCCACGGCCGCAAGGCGCTCGAGGGCAAGGGCCCCACGCCCAAGGCCGAGGAGCGGACCTACCACAAGGCCTACCGCAGCAAGCAGCTGGCCGAACGTGCCGCCGCGAAGCCCGGTACCGGACGTCAGCAGCGCCCCGCGGGCCGCAGCGGTCGCAGCAAGAACGCCGAGGAAATGGTGTCCGGGCGCAACTCGGTGCTGGAGGCACTGCGCGCCGACATCCCCGCCAAGGCCCTCTACATGGCCATCCGCATCGACGTCGACGACCGCGTGCGCGAGGTCCTCAAGCTGGCCGCCGACCGCGGTCTGGCCGTCATGGAAACCGGCAAGCCGGAGCTGGACCGGATGACCGACGATTCCATCCACCAGGGTCTGGTCCTGCAGGTCCCGCCGTATGACTATCCGGACGCCCTGGAGACGGTGGAGGCGACGCTGGAGAAGGCCGCCAAGGCCCACATCCCCAACACCCCGCTGTTCATCGCACTCGATGGCATCACGGATCCGCGCAACCTCGGTGCCATCATCCGCTCGGCTTCGGCCTTCGGGGCACACGCGGTCATCGTGCCCGAACGCCGCTCGGTGGGCATGACCGCCTCCGCCTGGAAGACCAGCGCCGGCGCCGCGGCCCGCGTCCCGGTGGCCCGCGCCACCAACCTGACGGCTGCGCTGAAGGCCATGAAGCAGGCCGGCGTGTATGTCATCGGGCTCGACGGCGATGGCGATGTGGGCCTGACCGGCTTGCCGCTGGCCACCGACCCGCTGTGCATCGTCGTCGGCTCGGAGGGCAAGGGGCTCTCCCGCCTGGTGCGCGAGAACTGCGACCAGATCGTCTCCATCCCGATCGAATCGACGATGGAATCGCTCAACGCCTCCATGGCCGTGGGCATCACCCTCTACGAGGTGTCCCGCCTCCGGGCCCAATAGGGATCGTGCGCCAGTGAACCAGACCGCTGACGCCGCGCCCGAGGCGCCCGAAGCACCCGGAAGCCAGTCCGTCGTCGTGCCCTCCGGGATCTCGGAGCCCTCCGGCGTGCCCGGAAGCGGGGACGTCCACGACGCTGTGCTGGTCTCGGTGTTCGCCCCGGACCTGGCATCCGTCGACGTGCACTTCACCGATCCCGCGGGGGAGCCCGCGGTGGCCGCTCTGGCCGACGACGGCGCCGGCACGCACCGGGGTCTGGTCCCCGGACTGCGCCCCGGCGCCAGCTACGCGTTCTGGGCGGCGGGCGCCGAGCTGCCCGCCGATGGCCAGCTGCTGCTGGATCCCTTCGCCCGCGCCATCATCCAGGACGACGGCGGAGCCTACTGGGGCGTGCATGTCACCGAGGACTTCGACTGGGGCGGGGACGCCGCCCCGGCGATCCCGTGGCGCGACACCGTCATCTACGAGGCGCACGTCCGCGGCCAGTCCATGCTGCACCCCGAGGTGCCCGCGGAACTGCGCGGCAGCTACGCCGGCATGGCGCATCCTGCCATGATCAAGCACCTGCTCGGCCTGGGCATCACCGCCGTGCAGCTGCTGCCCATCCACTTCCACCTCGACGAACCGCACCTGAAGAACCTCGGACTGCCCAACTACTGGGGCTACAACACGCTGGGCTTCTTCGCCCCGCAGGACGACTACGCGAGCCCCGCGGCGCGCGCCGCCGGCCCGCAGGCAGTACGCGACGAGCTCAAGGGCATGGTCCGGCTGCTGCACCAGGCCGGGCTGGAGGTCATCCTCGACGTCGTCTACAACCACACCGCCGAGGGCGGCAAGGACCAGAAGACGTACTCGTGGCGCGGGCTCGGCGACACCGCCTACTACCGGCACGACGACGCCGGGAACTACCTGGACACCACCGGATGCGGCAACTCGCTGGACTTCTCCTCCCCGCCGGTGGTGCAGATGGCACTGGAGTCGCTGCGCCACTGGGTGCAGGACTACCACGTCGACGGGTTCCGGTTCGACCTGGCCGTCACCCTGGCCCGCGACGAGGACAACCGGTTCACCCCGCGCCACCCGTTCCTGGAAGCGATCGCCACCGACCCGGTGCTCTCGCACGTGAAGATGATCACCGAACCCTGGGATCTGGGGCCCGACGGCTGGCAGACCGGACGCTTCCCGCAGGGATTCGCCGACTGGAACGACGGATTCCGTGACACGGTCCGCGATTTCTGGGTGGCGGGCCGCGGTGCCCTGGGAGGCGGGGGAGAGGCCCCCAACGTGGCCCGGCTGGCCAGCGTCCTGGGCGGTTCCCGCGAAACCTTCGCCGCCTCGGGCCGCGGCCCGCTGTCCTCGGTGAACCTGGTGACCGCCCACGACGGCTTCACCCTGCGTGACCTGGTGAGCCACCACCGCAAGCACAACGAGGACAACGGCGAATCGAACCGCGACGGCGCCGAGCACAACCGCAGCTACAACCACGGGGTCGAGGGCATGAGCGGGGACGGGGTCATCACCGCCGCCCGGCTGCAGACCGCCTCCAACGCCATGGGCACCCTGCTGGTCTCGCTCGGCGTGCCCATGATCACCGCCGGCGACGAGTTCGGCAAAACCCAGCGCGGCAACAACAACGCCTACTGCCAGGACAACGAACTCTCGTGGCTGGACTGGACCCCCGACGCGTTCGGGCAGGCCATGCACCGGAGCACCCGGGCGTTTGCGCGGATCCGGCGCGAATTCCTGCAGCACCAGCCCTTCGTCTACCCGACCATCGCCGAGAGCTCCTACCTGCTCTGGTTCAATGCCGAGGGCACCCCCATGCGGCAGGAGGAATGGACCGACGGACGGACCCGCCTGGTGCAGCTGCTGCTCGGTTCCACCTCGGGCAGCATCGACGGTCTCGTCGTGTTCAACGGGCACCTCGAGGACCGCAGGATCCGGATGCCCGACGCCGACTCCCTGCAGGACTTCCGCCGCAAGGACGCAGCATCGACCCGCTTCGAACTGCGCTACGGCACGGGCGCGCGCAGCCACCTGCGCCGGGGCGCCCGGGTCGGCGCGGGAGAAGCCGATACCGCCGAGGGCAGCTCGATCACGGTCTACCGCTGCGATGCCCCCGGACTGCAGCCCCGGCCCTAACCGGCGGTGGTGACCAGCCCCAGCTCGGCGGAGGAGGCCAGCATCGGGTGAGCCGGAACCACCCGGACCCCGTAGCCGAAGGCCCCCGGACGTTCGAGCTGGAGTTCGCCGCGGAAGAGGTACCGCCCGTCTCCGAGGTCCTCGGCCAACTCCAACGGGTGGGCCGTGGTGTCCACGAGCTCGTCGGTGTCCCCGACGGTGCCCTGGACGGCTTCGACCCGGACCTCGTCGGGGGTGAGGCTGCCCAGGCGGATGTAGGTGCTGACCCGGAACGTGTCCCCGATGCTCGGCTCGGCCTCGATGTCCAGTGAATCGACATGTTCGACGGCGATGCCCGGCCAGGCGCCGACCACGCGGTCCCGGAAGGTGGCAGCTTCCCTGGCCCCGGCAAAACCGTTCGCCGCCGCTTCGCGCCCCGCCTGGGAGGCCGGGACGTAGAGCTCCGTGACGTAGTCGCGGACCATCCGTGCGGCGGAGACCTGCGGGCCGAGTACATCCAGGGTGTGGCGGATCATCGCCAGCCATTGGCGCGGCACCCCATCGCCGCTGGTGGCCGAGGGCCCCGCCGACCCGGAGGACTGGTTGTCCTCCTGGCCGTAGAAGCGCGGGGCCACCGTGTTCTCGATCAGGGCATACAGCGCGGAGGCCTCGAGCGTGTCGCGTTCCTCCGGTGAGGCCCCCGCAGGTGCCGTCGGGATCGCCCAGCCGTTGCCGCCGTCGTACATCTCATCCCACCAGCCGTCCAGGACGGAGAGGTTCAGTGCGCCGTTCAGCGCTGCCTTCATGCCGGAGGTCCCGCAGGCCTCCAACGGGCGCAGCGGGTTGTTGAGCCAGACGTCGCAGCCCGGGAAGAGCGTGCGGGCCATGGCCATGTCGTAGTTGGGCAGGAAGACGATCCGGTGGCGGACCTCGGGGTCGTCGGTGAAGTGGACCAGTTCCTGGATCATCCGCTTGCCGGCCTCGTCGGCGGGGTGCGATTTACCGGCGATGACCAGCTGGATGGGGTGGGTCGGGTGCAGCAGCGCAGCCTTGAGCCGGGCGGGGTCGCGCAGCATCAGGGTCAGCCGCTTGTAGGTGGGCACGCGGCGGGCGAACCCGATGGTGAGCACCTCCGGGTCCAGCACGCTGTCCGTCCAGCCCAGTTCGGCCTCGGCGGCACCGCGGCGCTTCCACGAGGCGCGCAAACGTGACCTCACGTCGTCGATGAGTTGGACGCGCAGTTCGCGGCGCAGCGCCCACAGGGTGGCGTCGTCGCCGGCCTCGGCCGCGGTCAGTGCGGTGACGCGGGGGTCCACCCAGGTGGCCTCGTGGACGCCGTTGGTGATCGAGCCGATCGGCACCTCCGACGCGTCGAATCCGGGAAAGAGCCCGGCGAACATCCCGCGGGAGACCTCGCCGTGCAGCTGCGAGACGCCGTTGGCCCGCTGGGCCAGCCGCAGCCCCATGGCAGCCATGTTGAACGTGCCCTCATGGCCCTCCAACGCCACCTCGGATCCCAGTGCCAGGACCTGGTCCGTGGGGACCCCGGGGGCCAGGCCGGCGTCGAGGAAGTGGGCGATCTGCGCGGCATCGAACCGGTCGATGCCTGCGGGGACCGGGGTGTGGGTGGTGAACACGGTGCCGGCGCGCACTGCGGCCAACGCGGTGGGGAAGTCCAGTCCGCCATCCATCAGCTCGCGGATGCGTTCGATCCCCAGGAACCCGGCGTGGCCCTCGTTGGTGTGGAAGACCTCGGGCGCCGGGGTGCCGGTGAGCCGGGCGTGGACGCGCAACGCCTTCACCCCGCCCATGCCCAGCAGCAGCTCCTGTTGCAGCCGGTGGTCCCCGCCGCCGCCGTAGAGCCGGTCGGTGATGGCGCGGGCGGCGTCGTCGTTGGCCGGGATGTTCGAATCCAGCAGCAGCAACGGGACCCGGCCGACGTCGGCGCGCCAGATGTGGGCGTGGAGTTCACGGCCGCCGGGCAGCGGCAACGTCACGGTGGCGATGGAGCCGTCGTCTTCGCGCAGCAGGGTCAGCGGGAGCCCGTGCGGGTCCAGGACGGGGTAGGTCTCCTGCTGCCAGGCATCGCGGGAGAGGGACTGCTTGAAGTAGCCGGCCTGGTAGAGCAGGCCCACGGCAACCAAGGGCACGCCGAGGTCGCTGGCCGCCTTGAGGTGGTCCCCGGCCAGGATGCCCAGTCCGCCCGAATACTGCGGCAGTGCGGCGGTGATGCCGTACTCGGGGGAGAAGTAGCCGATGGCCGCCGGCGGGTTGCCCTCCAGCTCCTGGTACCAGCGCGGTGCCGCCAGGTAGTCGTCGAGGTCTGCCGAGAGTTCACCGACGCGCCGGACCAGTTCGGCGTCATGGGCGAGTTCGAGCAGCCGGGACCGGTCGAACCGCCCGAGCAGCGCGACGGGGTCCCCGCGCACGGCTTCCCAGCCGGCGGGATCCAGATCGCGGAACAGCTCGGCGGTGGGCCGATGCCAGGACCAGCGCAGGTTCGAGGCCAAGGGCCCCAGACCGGCGATGCTCTCGGGGAGGACGGTGCGGACGGTAAAACGTCGAATGGCCTTCACCCCCACGACGCTAGCGCAGAAACCGCGCGCGTGGGCCAGTAAGACGTGATTTGGACGAAGGATGGGTCACGGTTCGATCCAGTCGTCGAAATCCTTGGCATTTGGGCCCCCGACTGGTTAGCGTCTATGGGGTGAGCACCCGGCGCAAGGCCAGATTCGGCCGCATACCCATCACCGACGTCTTCCCTGTGGTCGAGGGAGGGCGTTTCCCCGCGAAGGCCGTGGCCGGACAGGACGTCCTGGTCCGGGCGACGGCGTTCCGCGAAGGCCACGACGCGTTGTCCGCCGAGGCGGTGCTCTACGATCCAGACGGCGTCGAACGCCAACGCGTGCCGATGCGCCCGGGGGCTCCCGGCCTCGACGAATGGCTCGGCACCGTCCGGCCCGGAACCGAGGGCGACTGGACGTTCGAGGTCCAGGCCTGGGACGACCCGATCGGCACGTGGAGGCACGACGCCGGCATCAAGGTGCCCGCGGGCATCGACAGCGAGCTGATGCTCACCGAGGGGACGCTGCTCCTGCGCGAGGCGGCCGCCGCATCGCCGGAACCCGAGGCGCTCGAGGCAGCGGCCACCACCTTGGCCGATACCTCGCTGCCGGATGACGTGAGGATGGCCGCCGCGTCCTCACCGGCGGTGGTGGCCGAGCTGTCCCTCCGCCCGCTGCGGCGCATGGTCACCGGCAGCGGCCGCTACCCGCTGCTGGTCGAACGCGAACTTGCCGGCCGGGGTGCCTGGTACGAATTCTTCCCCCGGTCCGAAGGAGCCACCTTCGACCCGGAGACCGGCACCTACACCTCCGGCACCTTCGCCACGGCGGCCGAACGGCTGGAATCCGTGGCCGACATGGGGTTCGACGTCATCTACCTGCCGCCGATCCACCCCATCGGCAGGACCTTCCGCAAGGGGCCGAACAACACCCTGGTGGCCGGCGAACACGATCCCGGCTCGCCGTGGGCCATCGGCTCGGCCGACGGCGGCCACGATGCCATCCATCCCGACCTGGGGACCGAAGCCGATTTCGCGGCGTTCGTGGACCGCGCCCGGAACCTGGGCTTGGAAGTGGCGCTGGACCTGGCGCTGCAGGCCTCGCCCGACCACCCGTGGGTGGCCGAACACCCCGAATGGTTCACCACCCGGGCCGACGGGACGATCGCCTACGCGGAGAACCCGCCGAAGAAGTACCAGGACATCTACCCGCTCAACTTCGACAACGACCCGCGCGGGCTCAGCACCGAGGTACTGCGCATCGTCAACCTGTGGATTGAACGGGGCGTGCGGATCTTCCGCGTGGACAACCCGCACACCAAACCGGTGGGGTTCTGGGAGTGGCTCATCGCCCAGGTCCAGACCCAGCACCCCGGGATCGTGTTCCTGGCCGAGGCATTCACCCGCCCGGCCATGATGCACGCCCTGGGACGCGCCGGATTCCAGCAGTCCTACACGTATTTCACCTGGCGGAACACCAAGGAGGAGCTCGAGGAGTACTTCACCGAGGTCTCGCGCGAGACCTCGGCGTTCTTCCGGCCGAACTTCTTCGTGAACACCCCGGACATCCTCACCGAGTACCTGCAGTTCGGCGGCCCCGCGGCCTTCAAGATCCGCGCCGCACTGGCGGCCACCGCATCGCCGATGTGGGGGGTCTACGCCGGTTTCGAGCTGTACGAGCACGTGGCCCGCCCCGGGGCCGAGGAGTACATCGACAACGAGAAGTTCCAGTACAAGGTCCGCGACTTCGACACTGCCGAGGCCGAAGGCCAGTCGCTGGCACCGTATCTGCGCCGGCTCAACGCGATCCGGGCCGACCACCCGGCGCTGGGCGAACTGCAGAACCTGGTCATCCACCCCACCAGCGACGACGCGACGATCGCCTACTCGAAGACCCGCCGAACCGTGGCCGAGGGCATTCCGGCACCCGGAACCCCAGCGGGCCCGTCAGGCTCTGCCCAGACCCCCGCAGCCGGACAGGCCATCGACACGCTGCTCATCGTGGTGAACACCGACCCGCACGGCGCCCGCGAGGCAACGGTTAACCTGGACCTGGAAGCGCTGGACCTGCGGCCCCAGGACCTCGACGCCGAGGGCCGGTTCACCGTCGATGACCTCATCACGGGCCAGAGCTGGCAGTGGGGCGAACAGAATTATGTTCGCCTGGACCCACACCTCGAACCGGTGCACGTCCTGCACATCCGCCGGGGAACCTGATGGCCAACCCGTTCCAGCTCAACGTACCGGGTCTGACCCATGACCCGCAGTGGCACCGCAAGTCGGTGTTCTACGAAGTGCTGGTGCGGGCCTTTTCCGATGCGAACGGCGACGGAAGCGGGGACATCGCCGGGCTGATCGACAAGCTGGACTACCTGCAGTGGCTCGGCGTCGATTGCCTCTGGGTCCCGCCGTTCTACAAGTCCCCGCTGCGCGATGGCGGCTACGACATCTCCGACTACTACGACGTGCTCGATGAATTCGGCACCATCGGGGACTTCCGGCGCCTGGTGGCCGAAGCGCACGAACGCGGGCTACGCATCATCATCGACCTGCCGATGAACCACACCTCCGACGAACACCCCTGGTTCGAGGCATCCCGCCGCGACCCCGAGGGTGACTACGGAGACTTCTATGTCTGGTCCGATACCGACGAGAAGTACTCGGATGCGCGCATCATCTTCGTGGACACCGAGGAATCGAACTGGACCTTCGACCCCGTCCGGCGGCAGTTCTATTGGCACCGCTTCTTCGGCCACCAACCCGACCTGAACTTCGAGAACCCGCAGGTGCACGAGGCGATGTTCGACGTCGTGCGCTACTGGCTGGACCTCGGCGTCGACGGATTCCGGGCCGACGCCATCCCCTACCTGTTCGAGGAGGAGGGGACCAACTGCGAGAACCTCCCGCCGACCCATGACTTCCTGCGCCGGCTGCGTGCGCTGGTCGACGCCGAATACCCCGGCCGGGTCATCATCGCCGAGGCCAACCAGCCTCCGCAGGAGGTCGTCGAGTACTTCGGCACGGTCGAGGAGCCCGAATGCCACATGTGCTTCCACTTCCCGATCATGCCGCGGCTCTTCTTTGCGCTCAGGGACCAGCTGGCCGCGCCGGTCATCGAGGCGATGGAACAGACGCCCGACATCCCTGCCGGGACCCAATGGGGCACTTTCCTGCGCAACCATGATGAACTCACGCTGGAAATGGTCACTCCCGCCGAACGGGAGGCCATGCTCGGCTGGTACGCACCGGACTCGCGGATGCGCGCCAACGTGGGCATCCGCCGCCGCCTGACCCCGCTGCTGGACAATTCCCGGTCGGAACTCGAACTCATCCACGCGCTGCTGTTCGCCCTGCCGGGCAGCCCGTTCCTCTACTACGGCGACGAGATCGGCATGGGCGACAACATCTGGCTCGACGACCGTGACGCGTCCAGGACGCCGATGCAGTGGAATCCGGACCGCAACGCCGGATTCTCCGACGCGGATCCCGGCCAGCTCTACCTGCCCGTCGTGCAGTCACTGGTCTACGGGTACACCAGCATCAACGTCGAACAACAGCTCAACCACAGCGGTTCGATGCTGCACTGGGTCCGGCAGATCCTGGGGGTTCGGCGTGAACACCCGGTCTTCGGGCTGGGAACCTACCGCAATGTCCACGCCAGCGCCCCGAGCGTCCTCGCTTTCCTGCGGGGTACCGAACCGGCCGTGCCCCCGGCCGGCGCCAGACGGGACGCGCATTCCCCCGCGGCCGCCTACGACGCGGAACCAGCGGAAGACGAGACGCTGTTGTGCATCTTCAACTTGTCCCAGCATCCGGTCGCCACCGAACTTGATCTGCCGCAGTTCGCCGGACGGGGCCTGCGGGACATCTTCGGCGGCGGCATCTTCCCCCCAGTCTCCGACGACGGCCGCCTCTCGCTGACCCTCGGTGCGCAGGGTTTCTACTGGTTGAGACTGCGCTCGGCGCGGTCCGACGTCACTGCAGCAGCCACCACGACTCTTCCGGTCGTCGACCCCTTGGATGTGCGCCGATGAACAACGACACAGTGATCACCCGGGCACTCGCCGAGTGGCTGGGCGCCCAGCGGTGGTGCCCCGCCCCGGCAGGTACCTTCGGGGTCTCGGTCGCCGGTACGTTGCCGCTCGCGCATCACGACCCCGACGTGGTCATGCTCAGCCTCCTGCTGGCCATCGAACCGACCGCGTCCGGTGAGTCGTTAGATCAACCAGGAGATAACTCCACTACTCAGGATCCCGTCGTCGTCCAGGTTCCCCTCTCGCTGCGACGGAAGCCCCGCGAGGCGGCCGGGCAGGTGCTGGGAGTGCTGGACACGGCGACGGTCGGCTCGCTCGCGGGGGGCGCCGGAGCCGCGGTGGCAGCGGAGCAGGGCGATTGGCTGGTCTACGACGGGACCGAGGACCCCGAATTCGTCGACGCCTGGGCGGCCATGATGGCCCTGCAAGCCACGGAACCCGGGTCCATGCGGGTCCTGCGCGGCGAACAGTCCAACACGTCGGTGGTGCTGGACGTTGCCGAGGGCCCCGCCATCATCAAGTTCTTCCGCGTGCCATTGCCCGGCGCCAATCCCGACGTCGAGCTGGGCACCTTGCTGTCCGACGCGGGTTCCCGCGAAGTTCCGCGCTCCATGGGGTCCCTGGATGGGCACTGGAATTCCGGGGGGCGGCAGGTCACCGGGACGCTCTCCGTCGTGCGCGAATTCCTTCCCGGATCGGTCGATGCGTGGCGCCCCGCCAGCACGGCGGCCATCGAAAACCGCGATTTCACGGTCGAAGCGACCGAATTGGGGCGCGTGGTGGCGCGCCTGCACCGCAACCTGCGCTCCGTCGCCCCGACGGCCGAGGCCACCACCGAACAGACGCGGACGTTCATCGAGTCGCTGCGGGGCCGGCTGGTGTGGGGCTGGGAACGGGCGGCGCCCGCCGACGGGGCGCTGGCCGATGCCTTCAGTGAGGTCCTGGAGTCCCTCGGGGCCCTGGGCCGCCTGCCCCTGTTGCAGCGCATCCATGGTGACCTGCACCTGGGCCAGATCCTCCACGTGGGGGAGCGCGGTTGGGTGGTCCTGGATTTCGAAGGCGAACCGCTGCGCACGGCGGAGGACCGCGGCGGGGACGATGTGGCATTGCGCGACGTCGTGGGCATGCTGCGCTCCTTCGACTATGCAGCGGGTCTGGCCACGCGCCCTGGCACGCCGGGGCCCGCAACAGCTCCCTCCTCTACCGGAGCGGCAGGATCCACGGCCCGCGAGGAAGCGGCTCGCCAGTGGTCGGCCCGGACCCGGAAGGCCTTCCTCTCGGGGTACCGTGAGGAATCGGGGGAGGCCATCGACATCCAGTCGCCGCTCTTTCTGGCCCTCTGGCTGGACAAGGCCCTCTACGAAGTCGTGTACGAACAGCAAAACCGGCCGTCCTGGGAACAGGTTCCGGCATCGGCGGTCCAGGAGGTCCTCTCAGCCATGCAGAACCCAACCGACGCACCCCGGGAGAACCGTCCCGGAACCGATCCAGCACCCCGCACGCCGGGGACGGCGGGCACCCCCCGAGCCGTGTCAGCAGACGTGCTGGCCGCCGTCGCGGCGGGCCGCTATCACGCACCCCACGGGGTCCTCGGCGCCCACCTCGGCGACGACGGGGCTGTCACGGTGCGCACCCTGCGCAAACTGGCACGCAGCGTCACCCTCGTCACCGAATCCGGCCGGTTCGACATGACCCATGAGCACGACGGCGTCTGGGTGGCAGTAGTCCCCCCGCCGGCAGGCCGAGAGGGCACCGTCCCCGACTACCGGCTCGAGGTCACCTACGAAGACGGGGCGCCGACGCTGGTGGATGACCCCTACCATTACCTGCCCACCCTGGGGGAAGTGGACCTCCACCTCATCGGCGAGGGTCGGCACGAGCACCTGTGGGAGGTCATGGGGGCCCGGGTCCGCAGGTACCACACCGCCATGGGCACCTGCGAGGGCACCAGCTTCGCCGTGTGGGCGCCCAATGCCCAGGCCTGCCGACTGGTCGGGGACTTCAATGGCTGGGATGGCACCGGAAGCGCCATGCGGTCGCTGGGGCGCTCCGGCATCTGGGAATTGTTCGCGCCCGGTGTCGGTGCCGGTGCCGTGTACAAGTTCGAATTCCTCGGGCAGGACGGCCAGTGGCGTCAGAAGGCCGACCCGATGGCCCGTCACACGGAAGTCCCCCCGCTGACCGGCTCCGTGGTGGTGGAATCCTCCTATGGGTTCCAGGATCGTGAGTGGATGGCAGCCCGGGCGCAACGCGATCCACATTCGGGCCCCATGAGCGTCTACGAGGTCCACCTCGGATCCTGGCGGCCCGGTTTGGACTACCGGCAAATGGCGGATCAGCTCAGCGAATACGTCTCCTGGCAGGGATTCACCCATGTGGAGATGATGCCCGTGGCCGAACACCCGTTTGGCGGCTCATGGGGCTACCAGGTCACCTCGTACTACGCGCCGACCTCCCGTTTTGGACACCCCGACGACTTCCGCTACCTCGTGGACCGGCTCCACCAGGCCGGGATCGGCGTGATCATGGACTGGGTGCCCGCACATTTCCCCAAGGATGAGTGGGCGCTCGCACAGCTGGATGGGCAGGCACTCTACGAGCACCCGGACCCCCGCCGCGGCGAACACCCGGACTGGGGCACCCTGGTCTTCGACTTCGGGCGACACGAGGTCCGCAACTTCCTGGTGGCCAACGCCTTGTACTGGATGGCTGAATTCCACATCGACGCACTGCGCGTCGATGCCGTGGCATCGATGCTGTACCTGGACTATTCGCGTGAAGACGGCGGATGGGAACCGAACATCCACGGGGGCAGGGAAAACCTGGAGGCCATCGGATTCCTCCAGGAACTCAATGCGACGGCTTACCGAGTCCATCCCGGCATCGCGATGATCGCCGAGGAATCCACGGCATTCCCCGGGGTTACCGCTCCCACCAGCGGTGGGGGGCTGGGCTTTGGGCTGAAGTGGAACATGGGCTGGATGCATGACTCGCTCGAGTACATGGCAGAGGACCCCATCAACCGGGCCCACCACCACCACAAGATCACGTTCTCCATGGTCTACGCGTACACGGAGAACTTCCTGCTGCCCATCAGCCACGACGAGGTCGTCCACGGAAAGGGGTCGCTGCTGCGCCGCATGCCGGGAGACCGCTGGCGCCAGCTGGCCCAGGTCAGGGCATACCTGGCGTTTCAGTGGGCCCACCCCGGCAAGCAACTGATCTTCATGGGGACCGAATTCGCCCAAGAGGGTGAATGGAGCGAACAGCACGGGCTCGACTGGTGGGTGGCCGATACGCACCAGCACCGCGGCGTCCAGCTCGCCGTCCGCGCGCTGAACGGGATCTACCGCGAATTGCCAGCGCTGTGGGAACTGGACAACGATCCGGCGGGCTTCAGCTGGATCAATGACCACGAAGCAGCCGGAAACACGCTGAGTTTCATCCGCCGTGACGACGACGGGCACGAACTGGTGTGCGTTGCCAACTTTTCCGGCGAACCACACCGGGGCTACCGCCTGGGCTTGCCGGCCGCCGGCGCTTGGACCGAGGTCCTGAACACCGATGAGGCCGAGTTCGGTGGCTCAGGTGTCACTACATCGGGAACCATCACCGCCGACGGTCCGGGACATGACGGGCAGCCCCATTCGGCAGTTGTCGATCTGCCCCCGTTAGGCGTGATCTACCTGGTTCCGGGCGCCCGGAGCTGACCACCTGGACGACGTGCCGGGCTTTCCGTGCCCTCGCCCATCAAACCGTGGCGCAGCACACAACGAGTGCTGGCGAAGGGAAACGACTGAAACGGGTGGCCGGCCACGCCGCTAGCCACGGAAACACGGGGATTTTGGCGGTGGTTCACCGGGAGGACATCGCGATTTGGCGAAGTCGCCCGGATGTGGGTATAGTTATTTCCCGCGCCGGTCGCCAATAAAACTTCTCCACGGAGAAGAAAACGGGACGGCGCAGACTTCCGAAAAGCAAGGAGAACGGTCGATTTGACCGGGACCAAGCCAACGGGTAAGTTAGACAAGTTGCTCCAGAGCGTAGCGGCCGGCCGGATGGCGGGTTCGTGGAAGTTGGA
>NZ_BAAAIV010000007.1:37019-87231 GCF_039526245.1 Arthrobacter rhombi | reverse complement strand
TCACCAATTCATAAAAAATCGGTGTCAACAAACATGGCACACTATTGAGTTCTCAAACAACAGACAACTAACGATTCCGAGCAAATCTTCTGATTTCAGATCAGATTTGTTTTTGCTTTTCTCTCGTTGTTACTAAACTAATTTATTGGATTGTTTTCACGTTGTCAAATCGATGTTTTCGATTTGATGACGAGCATCCAGGTCTTCCCCCGCCTTCAAAGTCGTGTTCAAGGCGTAAGAATACGCTCGAGATTATCGATTATTTGAAGGGGTTCGGTCGCTTGCCGGGAAACTTTCGCTTCCCTTGTCCGCTGCAGTAGCGGCGGCGACAAGAGAAAACATTACACGTGGAGCCGGGGCTCCGCAAATCGGCGCTGCCTTGACCCGTCGGCGGGCGCCAGGGACCATCGATCCGCGCCAGATCGGGGCAATCGGGGCGTTTCGGCCCTGCGTTTCACCCTGCCGCGCGGACAAAGAAACGGCTGGCCCCGACGTGATTCACGTCTCGGGCCAGCCGGTCTTGGGTCTTCTAGTTACCTCGAGCAGGTCACCGCCTGCTGTATTGAACCGTTCTAGTCGGATACCTCGACCATCGCGAGGTTCTTCTTACCCCGGCGAATCAAAAGATAACGTCCGTGCAGCAAAACTGAAGGATCGATCACCGCATCTGCGCCGGCCACCTTCGTGTTGTTGACGTAGGCTCCGCCTTCCCCTGCTGTTCGGCGTGCTGCCGATTTGGATTCCGATAGGCCAGTGGCGACGAGGAGCTCCACTATGGAGAGTTCGTTGGCGGCGACCTTCACACTGGGCAATTCGGCAGTAGCCGCGACCAATAGGTCTTCGTCCAGTTCTTCCAGGGCGCCTTGGCCAAATAGTGCTGCGGATGCGGCAATGACCTTTTCCGTGGCGTCCACGCCGTGGACCAGCGAAGTCACGTCATAGGCAAGCTGTCGTTGCCCTGCCCGCGCGAAGGGGCGTTCCGACAGCTCGACTTCGATGGCTTCGATTTCCTGCCGCGTTCGGAAAGTGAAGACCTTGAAGCGGTTCACGACATCGGCGTCAGCAGTGTTGAGCCAGAATTGGTAGAAGGCATACGGGCTGCACATCTCCGCGTCGAGCCAAATGGCGTTGCCCTCGCTCTTGCCGAACTTGGTGCCATCCGAATTGGTGATCAGGGGCGTGCCGTAGGCGTGGACGGTGGCCCCTTCGACCTTGCGGATCAGCTCGGTTCCGCTCGTGAGGTTGCCCCACTGGTCCGATCCCCCAGTCTGCAGGCGGCATTCGTAGGCGCGGTACAGCTCGAGGTAGTCCATGCCCTGCAGGATCTGGTAGCTGAACTCCGTGTAGCTGATGCCCTCGTCGCTGTTCAGCCGCGAGGCAACGATGTCCTTCTTGACCATCGTTCCCACCCGGAAGTGCTTACCGATCTCGCGGAGGAAGTCGATGGCACTCATCGGCGCCGTCCAGTCGAGGTTGTTCACGATCTGCATCGCGTTGGCCCCGTCGGAGGCCAGGAACCAGCTGACCTGGCGTTGCAGGCGCCCCACCCACTCGTTCACCGTTTCCTTGGTATTCAATACCCGCTCGGCGGTTTGCCGGGGGTCGCCGATCAGTCCGGTGGAACCTCCCACCAAGCCCAGCGGCCGGTGGCCGGCCAACTGGAGACGACGCATGTTCAGGAGTTGGACCAGATTGCCCAGATGCAGCGAGGGGGCTGTGGGGTCGAAGCCACAGTAATAGGTGATCGGATGCCCCGCGAGCATCTGTTCGAGCTCGGTTTCATCAGTGGAAACGTGGACCAGGCCACGCCACTTCAGTTCCTGCCAGATGTTGGGAAAGGACGGATCATTTTGCTGTCCCGCAATAGCGGGATTCAATTCACTGACTGACACGCAATTAAACCTAGCAGCATGCCGCCCGGGATCAGGCCCCGGATTCGATTCCCGCGGGTATGTTGCCGCTGGCGAGGACATGCAACCGTTGTGTCGCACGCGTCATCGCCACATACAGGTCCCCTACGGTTCCCCCGGCCTCGTCCACGATGTCCTGCGGTTCGAGGATCATGACCACATCGAATTCCAGCCCCTTGGCTGCGGTGGCAGTGGTGACGACGATGTCCTGATCCAGTGCCCCGGATCCGGTCCCGACGCGCCTCCCGTATTCCTCCACCACGGCGGAGCGCACTTCGCTGATCCTGCCTGACGGAACGATGACGGCCACCAGTCCCCCATCGGCGATCCTGATTTCCTCTGGAAGCGCTGACAGCGTCGCCTGGGCCAGCTCCGCGGGTGCGACCCGGTCGATGACCGGTGGCCAGTCGCCCTCCCGCACGGCCTTGGGATTGGAGACAGCCAATCCAGCTTCCTGGGCCATCCGTGCCGCAGCCTCGGCAATCTGGACGGGGGTGCGATAGTTCACGGTCAGTTCCTCCAGGGCAAAGCGTCCACCCACGAACGGCTTCATCGCCGCACCCCAGCTGCTGGCGCTGGAGGCGGAACTGGCCTGGGCGATGTCGCCGACGACCGTGAAGGATTTCAGGGGGCACCGCCGCATGAGCAGTCTCCACTGCATCGGGGAGAGCTCCTGGGCTTCGTCCACCACGACATGCCCATAGGCCCACGTGCGGTCGGTGGCAGCACGTTCGGCGGCAGTGAGGCGCTGCCCCGTTTCCTCGTTGAGGTCTGCCAGCTCCTCGGCACTGACCGATCCATCAATGCCGATCTCGGCCAAGGTTGCGCTGACGTTCTTCAGCGCCTGTTCGGCGTTGGCCAGGTCCCGCTTGCGGTTCGCTTCGGCCTGGGCCTTCTCCTGCCCGGCGCTGGCGTCGAATGCACCCAGCAGTTCGGCCGCCTCGTCCAGCAACGGGACATCCGCTTCGGTCCACGGTGCATCGACCGGCCGACGCAGGGCACGCCGTTCCGCATAGGAAAGGTCCGGGGCCACCGCCGCCAGGGTCTCCGGTTTGGTGAAGAGATCTGAGACCAGCTGCTCTGGACTCATGGGCAGCCAGCACAGGTTGAGGGCGATCCTGACGTCCCGGGACGCGCGGACGTCCTCGATCAGGTACGACCTGTCGGCGGCATTTCCGCTGCCTGAGGAGTCCTCGAGTTTCTCTTGCAACTGGTCGGCCAGCTCGCGCAACATGACCTTGACGAACGTGGCGCGTGCCTCGTTGTAGGGCTTTCCGGTGGCCCGGGCCTTGTCGCCTGCACGTCGGACCTGTCGAGGCGTGATGGTCAGCGGGGTGCCCTCGACCACGACGCGCCGGGGCCCTGCAGGTACCCGCTGGCGGTTGGCGACGGCGCGCGCGATGACGTCGGCCATCCGGAGCTGGCCCTTGATGCGTGAGGTTTCCCGATCATGCTCGGGGACGGCGTTGATCCCGGGCATCAGACGTCCCACGGAGGACATCACGACACCGGTTTCCCCCAACGAGGGCAGGACACGTTCGATGTAGCGCATGAACGCAGTCGACGGGCCGACCAGTAGCACACCGGCGGTCTTCAGCCGTTCACGATGTTCATATAACAAGAAGGCGGCACGGTGGAGGGCCACGGCCGTCTTGCCGGTACCGGGGCCGCCCTGCACGACAAGGACTCCGGCCAATGGCGAACGGATGATCCGGTCTTGTTCGGCCTGGATGGTGCTGACAATATCCGCCATGTGGCCGGTACGCCGGCTCGTCAGTGCTGCCAACAGTGCGCCCTCGCCCTGGTGCGAGACGCCCTCGGCGAGGAGTTCGGGGTCCAGGACGTCGTCTTCGATCCCGACGACGGTGCGCGACTTGAGCATCAGGTGACGGCGACGGCGGACGCCGTGGCGTTCGAAGGCCGTTGCCTGGTAGAAGGCGCCCGCCTCCGGTGCCCGCCAGTCAACCATGAGTCGTGACTGGTCCTCATCGGTCATGCCAATGCGGCCGATGTAGTGGCTGACGCCAACCCCTTCGGCATCGGACTCTTCCAGATCCAGCCGGCCGAACACGAGCCGGTCCTCGACGGCGTTGAGCTGTGCGAGACGGTCTTCATAGAGGTTGGCGAAGGAGTCGCGTTCGGAGATGTTCTGCAGCGAGCCCACTGCCCCACTGCCCCTGACACGGGACAGCTGCTGGGTCTTCTCCTCACGCAGGGCGTCGAGCCGGCCGTACAGCCGTTCGACGTAGGCCCGCTCTCGCTCCAATTCAGGGGCGGGTGAGGGTGACTGCTGCATGGAATCCTCCTGGTGCGAAATGATGGGCGACAAGTCTACCGGTTGTCCGGTCCCCTGCGGACAATTGCTGATCAGACTTCCTGCAAGGACACGATGCGTTGCCCGGCCAGACGCTGGCGGCCGCCGAGTGCGGTGAGCTCCAGCACGACTCCCACGCCGACCACCTCAGCGGAGGCCTTCTGCAACAGTGCCACCGCTGAATTGATGGTGCCGCCCGTGGCCAGCACGTCATCGAGGACCAGGACCCGGGTTCCGGGGGCGACGTCGTCGCGATGAAGCTCCAGGGTGGCCGTGCCGTATTCAAGGGTGTATTCCTCGGAATGGACCGCACGCGGGAGCTTGCCCTTCTTGCGGATGGTCACCATCCCCGTCCCGCTGGCATAGGCAGCGGCTGCAGCCAGGACGAAGCCGCGGGCCTCGAGCCCCGCAACGGCATCGAAGGTCCCGGCAAATGGCGCGATGATCTCGTCGACCATCCGCTTGAGCCCCACGGCATCGGCGAAGACGGGCGTGAGGTCCTTGAAGGACACGCCGGGCTGGGGGTAGTCGGGGACGATCGCGCAGAGGCGGTCCAGAAGTTCGGGCATGGTCTCGGTCGTGGATTGCACGCATCCATACTAGTCCGTGCCCGGGGCGCCTCCGGCCGATTTCCTGCGTTTTCGCGGCTGGGCGGGACGGTACACCGATACGGAGTCCTCGCCGTCGAGCCAGAACCGCCATGGGTAGTCGGCGCTTCCCCCCGGACCCGCGACCCCCACCCGGGGTCCGGTACGCACGCCGGCCGGTGCCACGGCAGGCAGCGGCGACAACGTGGCACCATCTGGGGTGCCGGCGTTTTGGGCATCGCCAGCGACAGCTGGGTGCCCGGTGGCGATTTTCCATCCGTCACAGTCCAGGGACAGGCCGAGCGCCTGGGCCAGCTTGGCCGGGCCATTGGCGAGGTCCCGCACCCGGGCAGGGTTCCGCCGTCGTGCCCTGGCAGTGTCCTCCCCCGCGATGATCTCCCCACCGCGCAGCAGTACCGCAGAGGCCCGCCCCTCGGTGCCGCAGACGATGTTGGCGCAGTGGTGCATCCCGTAGGTGAAGTAGCAGTACAACGTACCGGGCGGGCCGAACAGGGAGGCGTTGCGCGCGGTGCGACCGCGGAACCCGTGCGATCCCGGGTCCTGGTCCCCCTCGTAGGCCTCGACCTCGGTGATGCGCACCGCCACGCGGACCCCGAAGCGCTTCACCGTCAGGACCGTGCCGAGCAGCAACGGTGCGACGTCGAGGGCGGTCCGACTCAGCTGGGGGTCCGTCGCGGTCACGGTGCGGTGGCCAGCCCCGAGGGCCAGGGAAGCAACTGCGGGAGGTCGACGCCGTCGGCCGCGGCCGTGGCACGCACGGGTCCTGACGGTTCGCGTCCGGCAAGCCAGGCGGCGAGGTCGAATTCCATGCCGGTGACCACGTAGCCGGTGGGGCCCTCGCCCAAGGTGAGCGGCTGGCGACCAGTGGGTTGGAGCATCAGCCGGGCTTCGGAGGGCACCCGGAGGGAGAGGAAATCGAAGAGGTGGGCCGAGAATTCCGTGGGCCAGTCGGCCAGGCTGACGGTGGTGTCCAGGTCGGTGGCGTGGATGAGGACCTCGCGCCAGGCCGCCTTCACGCAGTCGGCCACGGTGCCCTCGCCGCGGAAGCTCGTGGTGGCGTCCCACCCGTCGGCGGGGATGCCGGTGATGGCCCCGTCGATCAGGTCCAGGCCCTCGCGGACCCGGGCGGCGAGGGCAGCTGGCTGTTGGAGCGCGCCGAGTTCGATGCGCTCGTTGCGTCCCTCGAATCCACCGTCGTAGAAGTCGATGCGTTCGCCGCGACCGGCGTAGGTGATTTGGCGGGCCAGGGCACGGGTCACGCCGTCGAGGTGGGCCAGCAGCTGGGCGTGGCTCCATCCGGGAAGGGTGGACGGGGCGTGGTAGGCCTCGGGCGCAAGGGCGTCGACCGCGGTGCGGGCCTGGGCGGTGGCGTCGTGGACTGCAGTGGCCAGCGACGCGGTGGTGGGCTGTGTCATGACAGCAGACTACCGCCGTCGTCCCGAGGGGACGACGGCGGTAGAAACGCGGCGTGGCCGGGTCAGGCCGAGAAGTCGCGCAGGGGTGCCAGCTGTTCCTTCAGCGCCGCCAGCTGTGCGACCACTGCGGACGGCGCCGTGCCGCCCTGCGAGGAACGCGATCCCAGCGAGCCGGCGGTGCTCAGGACCTCGCGGACTGCGGGGGTCAGTTCCGGGGAGATGGCGGCGAATTCCTCGTCGGTCAGGTCCCACAGTTCAACGCCCCGTGATTCAGCCTGGCGAACGGCCGCGCCGGAGAGTTCATGCGCGTCGCGGAACGGCACACCCTGGCGGACCAGCCATTCGGCGATGTCCGTGGCCAGCGCAAAGCCCAGCGGTGCCAGTTCGGCCATGCGCCCGGTATTGAATTTCAACGTGGCGATCATCCCGGATACGGCCGGCAACAGCAGCTCCAGGGTGTCCGTTGCGTCGAAAACCGGCTCCTTGTCCTCCTGCAGGTCCCGGTTGTAGGCCAGCGGCAGGCCCTTGAGCGTGGCCAGCAATCCGGTCAGGTCACCGATGAGGCGTCCGGCCTTGCCGCGGGCGAGTTCTGCGACATCGGGGTTCTTCTTCTGCGGCATGATCGATGATCCGGTGGAGTACGAATCGTGCAGCGTGACGAAGGAGAACTCCTTGGTCGCCCAGAGGATGACCTCCTCGGAGATCCGTGACAGGTCCACGCCGATCATCGCTGCAACCCAGGAGTACTCGGCGAAGACATCGCGCCCGGCGGTGCCGTCGATCGAGTTCCAGGTGGCCGAGTCGAAGCCCAGGTCAGCGGCTACGGCGTTGGGGTCCAACCCCAACGAGGATCCCGCCAAGGCACCGGATCCGTACGGCGAAACGGCAGCACGGCGGTCCCAGTCGGCCAGCCGCTGCACATCGCGCAGCAGCGCCCAGGCGTGGGCCAGCAGGTGATGCCCCAGCAGCACGGGCTGGGCATGCTGCAGGTGGGTGCGTCCGGGCATGGCAGCCTCCGGGTGGGCTTCCGCCTGCTCGATCAGCGCGTCGATGGTGGCCAGCACGCCGCGGGCGATGACCCGGGCGTGGTCCCGCAGGAACATCCTCCCCAGGGTGGCGATCTGGTCATTGCGCGAACGTCCCGCCCGCAGCTTTCCGCCCAGTGCCGGCCCGGCGCGTTCGATCAGGCCCCGTTCCAGCGAACCGTGCACATCCTCATCGGATGCGGCTGCCGTGTAGGTACCGTCCGCGACGTCGGATTCGAGCTGGTCCAGGGCGGCGATCATGCCCTCGAGTTCGGCCGCATCCAGCAGGCCTGCAGTATGCAGGACGCGTGCGTGGGCCCGCGATCCGGCGATGTCGTAGCGGGCCAGTCGCCAGTCGAAGTCGGTCGACTTGCTCAGGGCCGCAAGGGCGTCCGCGGGGCCGCCGGAGAACCGGCCGCCCCACAGCGCACCCTCGTTGGTGCCGTGTGCCTCGGGCATCTACTTGCCCTCGGCCACGCGCTCGTCGCGCTCCGTGGCGACCTTGGCCGAGAGGCCGAAGATGTCGATGAAGCCGCGGGCACTGGACTGGTCGAACGTATCGCCGGTGTCGTAGGTGGCCAGGTCGAACCGGTAGAGCCCGGTCTCGGAGCGACGCCCCTCGACGACTGCGCGGCCGCCGTGCATGACCATGCGGATGTCGCCGTTGACGTGGCGCTGCGTGTCGGCCACGAACGTGTCCAGCGAACGCTTCAGCGGGGAGAACCACTGGCCGTCGTAGACCAGCTCGCTCCAGCGTTGGGAGACGGTCGCCTTGAAACGGGCCTGCTCGCGCTCGAGGGTGATGTTCTCCAGGTGCTTGTGGGCCTCCATGAGGGCCATCGGGCCCGGGGCCTCGTAGATCTCGCGGGACTTGATGCCCACGAGGCGGTCCTCGACGATGTCGATGCGGCCGATGCCCTGGGCGCCGGCGCGGCGGTTCATCTGCTCGATGGCTTCCAACGGGGTGACGGCCACGCCGTCAATGGCCACCGGGATGCCCTGGCGGAAGGTGATGGTGACCTCGTCCGGGGCCGGCGGGAACTCGGGCGAATCGGTGTAGCTGTAGACGTCCTTGGTCGGGGCGTTCCAGATGTCCTCGAGGTAGCCGGTCTCCACGGCGCGACCCCAGACGTTCTGGTCGATGGAGAACGGGTTCTTCTTGGTGGTCTCGATCGGGAGGTTGTTCTTCTCCGCGTAGTCGATGGCCTTGTCGCGGGTCAGCGCCAGGTCGCGGACGGGGGCGATGCACTTCAGGTCCGGGCCGAGTGTCTGGATGCCGACCTCGAAACGGACCTGGTCGTTGCCCTTGCCGGTGCAGCCGTGGGCGACCGTGGTGGCGCCGAACTGCTTGGCTGCCGTGACCAGGTGCTTGACGATGACCGGGCGGGAGATGGCAGAGATCAGCGGGTAGTGGTCCTGGTACAGCGCGCCGGTCTGCAGCGTGGGCATGCAGTACTCGTTGGCGAACTCATCCCGGGCGTCGGCCACGTAGGCCTCGACGGCGCCGCAACCCAGTGCACGGTCACGCACGGTCTCGAGGGACTCGCCACCCTGTCCGACGTCGACCGCCACGGCGATGACCTCGGCACCGGTGGCTTCGCCGATCCAGCCGATGGCCACGGACGTATCCAGGCCGCCGGAGTAGGCCAAGACAATGCGTTCCTTCACGGGTTTCTCCTCTGGGAATGGGGTTCCAACGCTGCTCAGCGCCGGACTATTCACTTCTTATTCACTAGTCTACATAATTATGCAGACGATGCAATGTGGGTGCATCCGCGACGGCGGTTAAGCTGGAAAACATGACCGAGCCAGCAGACCAGCCCGTACCCGAACTCACCGAAGAGGAACTGGCCTTCCTTCATTCCACCTTCGACCTCGCCCGTCAAGGGGAGGCCGATAGGCTCCTGGCCCTCATAGCCGAGGGGCTGCCGGCGGATCTCACCGACCACAAGGGCGACACCCTGTTGATCCTGGCCTCCTATAACGGCCACAACGATCTGGCCCGGGCGTTGGTTGAACGCGGGGCCACCATCGACCGCCTCAATGACAAGGGCCAGTCCGCGCTGACCTGCGCCGTGTTCCGCCAGAACACCGAGCTGACTCGTTTCCTGCTGGACGCCGGAGCCGACCCGAAGCTCGGAGCCCAGAACGCCGTGGCGGTCACCGAGATGTTCGACTTGCCGGCCATGCGCGAACTGATCGGCGAATACCTCTAGGAGGGCGATTGCCGAGGGGCCGGCACGTCGCCGCCGCCCCCGTCAGGTGTCCCTATTGCGGGTTCGCCAGTTCCAGGAAGCGTGCCGCGACGTCCGCACCGCCATCCGGCTCCCGGGTGATGAGCATGACGGTGTCGTCCCCGGCGAGGGTTCCGAGCACGTCCGGCATGACGGAGTGGTCGATCGACAGGGCCAGGAAGTTGGCCGCCCCGGGCGGAGTCCTCAGGATGACGATGTTTGCCGACGACTCGGCGGTGACGATCAGGTCGGCCGAGAGCTTGGCCAGGCGCGCGTCCAGGACCTCCTGGGTGATGCCGGTCTGGGGTGCCCGGTCCCCGCCTTCGGAGCGCAGCGCGTAGACAAGCCCGCCCTCGACGCCGCGGACGCGGATGGCTCCCATCTCCACCAGGTCACGCGAGAGGGTGGCCTGCGTGACCTGGACGCCGTCGGCCGCCAGCAATGCCGCGAGTTCGGCCTGGGAGCGCACCGATCCGGCGCCCAGGATCGCCTTGATGCGGGCCTGCCGGGCGATCTTGGTGGTGGGTTGGGGACCCGGCTGTGCACTCATCGTCGCCCGCCCGCTCGGACCCCGTCGACCTCGGCCAGGCCTGAGGTGGCCATCAGCCAGGCCATGAGGGCCTTCTGGGCGTGGAGACGGTTTTCGGCCTCATCCCACACGACCGACTGGGGGCCGTCGATGACCTCCGCGGCGATCTCGTATTCACGGTAGGCCGGCAGGCAGTGCAGGACGATCGCGTCGTCCGCGGCGTGGGCCATGGCGGCCTCGTCGACGCGGTAGTCGCCGAAGAGCTTCACGCGTTCTGCCTTCTCGTCCTCCTGGCCCATCGAGACCCAGGTGTCGGTGGCCACGACGTCGGCCCCGGCCAGCGCCTGGGCGGCATCGGTGGTGATGGTCACCGATCCCCCGGTCTCCGCGGCGCGGGTCCGGGCAGCGGCGACGACCTCCTCGTCCGGAAGGTAACCCTGGGGGCCGGCGATGCGCACGTGCATGCCGGCTGTCACCCCGGCCAGCAGGTAGGAGTTGGCCATGTTGTTGGCGGAATCGCCCAGGTAGGCCATCGACAAACCGGCCAGCTGGCCCTTGTGCTCGCGGATGGTCAGCAGGTCGGCCAGCAGCTGGCACGGGTGGTAGTCGTCGGAGAGTGCGTTGATCACCGGAACCCGGCTGTGGGCTGCCATCTCCTCCAAACCGGCCTGCGCGTAGGTGCGCCAGACGATGGTGGAGACCATGCGGCTGAGTACGCGGGCGGAATCGGCAATGGATTCCTTGTGGCCCAGCTGGGATTCCCCGGCGTTGATGACCAGCGGCGAGCCACCGAGTTCAGCGATCCCTGCGGCGAAGGAGACCCGGGTGCGGGTGGAGGTCTTGTCGAAGAAGACGGCCACGGTCTGCGGCCCGGTGTAGGGGCGGTAGCCGAAGCGATCGGCCTTCATGGCCGCGGCCAGGTCCAGGACCTCGGTTTGTTCGGCCTGGTTGAGGTCGGTGTCGAGCAGGAAATGGCGGATGTTCTGGTCGCTCATGCGTGGTCCTCCTGGGCAGTGGTGTAGAGGCCGGGCAGGGCGTCGATGAAGACCTGCAGTTGGCCGGCGGTGATGATCAGCGGTGGGGCCAGGCGCAGGGAGCCCGGCCCGGTGGAGTTGATGATGAATCCGGCCTCCAGCGCGGCACGCACGACGGCGGGGGCCACGTCGGAGGCGAGGTCGAAGCCGACCAGCAACCCGTGGGCCCGGACCTCGGTGATGAAGTCCAGTTTCCCGAGCTGCACGGAGAGGAACTGGCCCATCTCGCGGACGTGCTCCAACAGGCCCTGGCTCTCGATGACGTGCAACGTCGCCAGCGCCGAGGCGGTGGCTGCGGGGTTCCCGCCGAAGGTCGTTCCGTGCTGTCCCGCGCTCAGCAGGCTCGAGGTCCGCTCACCGAAGGTGATCAGGGCGCCGATGGGGAAGCCGCCGCCGAGCCCCTTGGCCAGCGTGATGGCATCCGGTTCGATGCCCTCGGAGGCGAACCAGGTGCCCGTCCGTCCGATGCCGGTCTGGACCTCGTCGATGATGAGCAGCGCCCCGGCATCGCGGGTGATCTCCCGGGCGGCCTGCAGGTAGCCGGCAGGATATCCGCGGACCCCGGCCTCGCCCTGGATCGGTTCGATGAACACGGCGGCGACGCTCTCGTCCACCGCGGCACGCAGTGCCTCGACATCGCCGGCGGGCACCCATTCCACGCCGCCGGGCAGCGGCTCGAACGGTTCGCGGTAGGCCTGCTTCCATGTCAGCGCCAGGGCACCCATGGACCGGCCGTGGAAGGCGTTCTCCAGGGCGATGATGCGGCGGCGGGGAGTGCCGGTTCCGGCTCCGTCGTTGCGCCGGGCCAGCTTGAAGGCAGCCTCGTTGGCCTCGGTGCCGGAGTTGGCGAAGAAGACCTTCGACCCCTCCGGCGCCTGGGCCAGGGACAGCAGCTTCTCGGCGAGGGCGATCTGCGTGGGGCTGGTGAAGAAGTTGGAGACGTGGCCCAGCGTGGCCAGCTGGCTGGAGACCACGGAGGTCAGGAACGGGTGGGCGTGGCCCAGCGCGTTGACGGCGATGCCGCCCAACAGGTCCAGGTATTCGCGTCCGTCGGCGTCCCAGACCACGCAGCCGGAGCCACGGACCAGGACCCGCTGCGGCGTTCCGAAGACGCCCATCAGCGAGGCGTTGTAGCGCTCGGTCAGTTCGGCCGACTGCAGGCCTTGCAGGGCGGCCAGTTCACTGCTTTCGGCCAGCGGTTGGGCCGCGGGTGTCGTCGGGGTCTGGTTCATGGTTGTTCCTCCGGGACCACTTGGGTGCCGACGCCCGCCGAGGTGAAGACCTCCAGCAGCATCGAATGGGGTTGGCGTCCGTCGACGATGTGCGCCCGTTCGACGCCGTCCTCGACAGCCTTCAGGCAGGCTTCCATCTTGGGGATCATGCCCGATTCCAGCCGGGGCATCATCCGCCGCAGCTCGGCCACGGTCAGCGATGAGACCAGCGAGGAGCGGTCGGGCCAATCCGAGTAGAGCCCCTCGACGTCGGTGAGGATGACCAGTTTCGAGGCCCCCAGCGCCGAGGCCACGGCGGCAGCGGCGGTATCGGCATTCACGTTGAGCACCTGGCCGGTGGGCTCCCCGTCGGCCCCGACCTCGGGGGCGATGGTGGAGATCACCGGGATGCGCCCGGCGGCCACCAGGTCGACCAGGGCACGGGGTTCGACGCCGGTCACCTCGCCCACCAGGCCCAGGTCGACCGTTTCGCCGTCGACGACCGTGCCGGTGCGGACCGCCTGGAGCAGGGCCCCGTCTTCGCCGGAGAGCCCCACGGCGTACGGTCCGTGGGAGTTGACCAGGCCGACCAGTTCGCGTCCGACCTGCCCGGTGAGCACCATGCGCACCACGTCCATGGCTTCCGGTGTCGTCACGCGCAGTCCGCCGCGGAATTCGGATTCGATGCCCAGTCGTTCGAGCATGGAGCTGATCTGCGGGCCTCCCCCATGGACGACGACGGGGTGGATGCCCACGTGGTGGAGGAAGACGATGTCCTCGGCGAAGGCACGGCGCAGCTCGTCGTTGACCATGGCGTTGCCGCCGTACTTGATGACCATGGTGGTCCCGGCGAAGTGCTGGATCCAGGGCAGCGCCTCGATCAGCCCCTCGGCCTTGCGGTGGGCGGTGTCCCAGGCGTCGCCGGACAACGTTTCCTGGGGTCCGGAGGCGGAGTTCGTGTTCATGGTCGGCAGCGTCCTAGCTGGAGTAGGCGGAATTCTCGTGCACGTAGTCGTGGGTGAGGTCGTTGGTCCAGATCGTCGCTTCGACGTCCCCGGCATGGAGGTCGATCTCCACCAGGACCTGGCGCCCGGAGAGGTCCACCAGCGAACGGTCATCGCCGATGCACCCGGCCCGGCAGACCTGGACCTGGTTGATGGCCACGTCCAGCTGGTCCGGTTCAAAGGCCGCCCCGGTGGTCCCGACGGCGGAGAGCACACGCCCCCAGTTCGGGTCCTGGCCGAAGATCGCGGTCTTGAACAGGTTCGAACGGGCCACGGCGCGGGCTACCTCCTCGGCGTCCTGGACGCTGGCGGCGTTGAACGCACGGATGCTGATCTCGTGGGCCGCGCCCTCGGCGTCGGCAATGAGCTGGCGGGCCAGGTCGGTGCACATTGCGGCCAGGCCGTCGGTGAACTCGCCCACGTCCGGCCGGACCCCGGAGGCACCCGAGGCCATCAGGATGACCGTGTCGTTGGTGGACATGCAGCCATCGGAGTCGGCACGGTCGAAGCTGACCTGCGTCGCGGCCCGCAAGGCGGAGTCCAGTTCCGCTGGGTCGAGCTCGGCATCGGTGGTGATGACCACCAGCATGGTGGCCAGCCCGGGGGCCAGCATGCCGGCTCCCTTGGCCATCCCGCCGATGGTGTACCCCGCACCGGGGTAGCCGGCCTGCTTGGGGATGGTGTCGGTGGTCATGATCGCGGTGGCCGCGGCAGCACCGCCGTCGTTCCCGGCACCCTCGGCCAGGGCAGCTGACAGCGTGGTGATGCCTGCGTGGATCTTGTCCATCGGCAGTTGTTCGCCGATGAGGCCCGTGGAGCAGACCAGCACGTCGCCGGCGCTGATGCCCAGCGCGGCGGCGGTGGCCTCGGCGGTGGTGTGGGTGTTCTGGAACCCCTCGGCCCCGGTGCAGGCGTTCGCTCCCCCGGAGTTCAGGAACACGGCGTCCGCGCGCCCGTCGGAGACCGCCTGGCGCGACCAGTGCACGGGGGCTGCGGCGACGCGGTTGGAGGTGAAGACCGCGGCGGCGTGCTTCAGCGGTCCGTCGTTGACCACCAGTGCAACGTCGGGGGTTCCGGAGGCCTTCAGCCCCGCGGTGGCGCCTGCCGCGCGGAAGCCTGCAGCCGCCGTGACGCCGAGGGGGGATCCGGTGGGTTGGAGGGTGGTGGGGGTGCTCATGGGGCGATGCCTTCCAGTTCGAGTCCGCGGGTTTCGGGCAGGCCCAGGGCGATGTTCATGGACTGCACTGCTCCGCCGGCGGTGCCCTTGACGAGGTTGTCGATGGCGCAGACCACGATCACGCGTCCTGCGTGCTCGTCGAAGGCCAGCTGCAGCGTGGCGTGGTTGGAGCCCTGGACCGCCTTGGTGGCCGGCCACTGGCCCTCGGGCAGCAGGTGGACGAACGGCTCGTCGGCGTAGGCGGCCCGCCAGGCCGCGCGCAGGGCCGTGGCGTCGACGCCGGGCTTGACCCGGGCCGTCGCGGTGGCCAGGATGCCGCGGGCCATGGGTGCCAGCGTGGGGGTGAAGGAGACGCCGACCGGTTCACCGGCTGCGGCGCTGAAGCCCTGTTCCATTTCGGGGGTGTGGCGGTGTCCTCCCCCGACGCCATAGGGGCTCATGCCGCCCATGACCTCGGAGCCGAGCAGGTGCGGTTTCAACGACTTGCCCGCGCCGGAGGTCCCGGAGGCCGAGACGATGACCACGTCCTGGGCCTCGAGCAGTCCGGCGGCGAAGCCGGGGACCAGGGCCAGCTGGGCCGAGGTCGGGTAGCAGCCGGGAACCGCGATGCGCGTGGCCCCGCGCAGCTTCGCGCGCTGGCCGGGCAGTTCGGGCAACCCGTACGGCCAGTGCCCGGCGTGCTCGCCCCCATAGAACTTTCCCCAGGCATCCGGGGATTCGAGGCGGTGGTCGGCCCCCGCATCGATGACCAGCGTGCCGGCCGGCAGCTGGGCGGCGATCCCCGCACTGGCCCCGTGCGGCAGGGCGAGGACGACGACGTCGTGCCCGGCCAGGTTTTCAGCGGTGGTGTCCACCAGGGTGCGGTCGGCGAGCGCGTGCAGGTGCGGCTGCAGGTCGCCCAGTCGCTGGCCGGCGTTGCTGTGCGCGGTGATGGCCCCGATCGTGACGTCGGGATGGTGGGCCAACAGCCGCAGCACCTCACCGCCTGCATATCCACTGGCCCCGGAAACGGCTACCGAAATACTCATGGCACCAGCCTACAACGAACTTATGCACCATGGCTAATAATTATTCATAGTGACGCGGGGCACGACGGCGGTGACACCCGTTGTTCACCTGCACGGCCTAAGGTGGTTGCCATCATCATGCCCGAAGGAGCGACACCATGCCGTATGCACTGCAGATCCCCCAGGCCGGAGGACCCGAGGTCTTCGAGAAGATCGAGGTGGACCGGCCCACCCCCGCCCGCGGACAGCTGCTGGTCCGCATCGCCGCGGCCGGCGTGAACTTCATTGAAACCTACCAGCGCTCCGGCGTCTACTCGGTGCAGTACCCGCTGGTTCCCGGTTCCGAGGGAGCCGGCACCGTCGAGGAAGTGGGCCCGGGGGTGGAGGGCTTCTCCGTCGGCGATCGGGTGGCCACCGCCGAGGGAACAGGCAGCTACGCCGAATACATGGTGCTCGACGCCGAAAAGGCGTTGTCCGTTCCCGCCACGGTCTCCGACGAGGTCGCCGCGGCGCTGCCACTGCAGGGCATGACCGCCCACTACCTGATCAACAACAGCTACCATGTCCAGCCCGGGGACACCGTGCTCACCTACGCAGGGGCCGGTGGGGTGGGCCAGCTGCTCATCCAGCTGCTTAAGCTCCGCGGCGCCACGGTCATCACCACCACCTCCACCCCCGCGAAGGCCGAGTTGGCCCGGGCCGCCGGAGCCGACCACGTCCTGTCCTATGACGAGGTCCCGGACCGGGTCCGTGACATCACCGGCGGGGTCGGGGTGGCCGCGGTCTACGACGGCATCGGCAAGGACACCTTCGAGGGATCGTTGGACTCGCTGCGCACCCGGGGCACCCTGGTCTTGTTCGGCGGCGCCTCGGGCCAGGTCCCGCCGTTCGACCTGCAGCAGCTCAACGCCCATGGGTCGCTGACCGTGACACGCCCCAAGATCGCTGACTTCCTGCTCGACGCCGATGAGCGGCGCTGGCGCTCAGCGGAACTCTTCGATCTGGTCGCCGCCGGCACACTGCAGGTCGCCATCGGCGAGCGCTTCGCCCTCGAGGACGCCGGTGCGGCGCACACCGCCCTGGAATCGCGGGCGACGACGGGCAAGGTCCTCCTGGTTCCGGGAACGTCCGGGACGCCGGCGTGAGCGGAGGTCCGGCTCAGCTTCCCGGTAGCGAACGCACGCCGGAGGCACGGACCCTCATCGACATCCTGCTCGCCAGCGCCCAGGCGCACCCGGAAGCCCCGGCCCTGGACGACGGCGACGTGCAACTGAACTACGCGGACCTGGTGCACGAAGTGAAGGCCCGGGCACAGGAACTCCACGCCCGGGGCCTGGGTGCCGGCGACCGGATCGGCATCCGCATAGCGTCCGGTACGCGGGAGCTCTACATCTCCATCCTGGCGACGTTGTTCATCGGTGCCGCCTACGTGCCCGTCGATGCCGACGATCCCGACGAGCGCGCCCGGACCGTCTTCACCGAGGCGGGTGTCGCCGCCATCCTGCGCACCGGGGGCGACGCCACCATCGCCCCGGATCGCCAGGCACCGCACCCGGCGCCGCGGCCCTGCGGCCCCACTGACGACGCGTGGATCATCTTCACCTCGGGTTCCACCGGCAAACCCAAGGGCGTGGCCGTCACGCACCGCTCCGCCGCGGCCTTCGTGGACGCCGAGGCCCGCCTCTTCCTGCAACAGCACCCCCTGGGCCCGGAGGACCGGGTGCTGGCCGGGCTCTCCGTGGCCTTCGACGCCTCCTGCGAGGAAATGTGGTTGGCCTGGCGGTACGGTGCCTGCCTGGTGCCCGCCCCACGCTCGCTGGTGCGCTCCGGCGTCGACCTGGGGCCCTGGCTCATGACCCGGGGCATCACCGTGGTCTCCACAGTTCCCACGCTCGCTGCCTTGTGGCCGCCCGAAGCGCTGGAGAACGTCAGGTTGCTGATCTTCGGCGGCGAGGCGTGCCCACCCGAACTGGCCGCCCGGCTGGCGGTGCCCGAACGCGAGGTCTGGAACACCTACGGTCCCACCGAGGCAACCGTGGTCGCCTGCGGTGCCCTGATGAGCGGCGAGGGGCCGATCCGCATCGGGCTGCCGCTGGACGGGTGGGACCTGGCCATCGTGGATCAGCAGGGCCACCCCGTCGCCGCGGGCGGGACCGGGGAACTGATCATCGGCGGTGTCGGGCTCGCCCGCTATCTGGACGCCGAGATGGACGCCCTGAAGTACGCGCCCATGGAAACCCTGGGCTGGGAGCGGGCCTACCGCAGCGGGGACCTGGTCACCTACGACCCTGAGGGCCTCATCTTCGTCGGACGCGCCGACGACCAGGTCAAACTCGGCGGACGGCGCATCGAACTCGGTGAAGTCGATTCCGCCCTGCAGGCGCTTCCCGGAGTGGCAGGTGCCGCAGCCGCCGTCCAGACCACCGCCGCGGGCAACCAGATCCTGGTCGGATACCTGGCAGCTCCGGAGGGCTTCGACACCGCTGCAGCCCGCGACGCACTCGCCACCGAACTCCCGGCAGCGCTCATCCCGCTGTTGACCGTCGTCGATTCCCTCCCCACCAAGACCAGTGGCAAGGTGGACCGCCACCAACTCCCCTGGCCCCTCCCCGGAGCCGCTGACGCCGACGACGACGCGGTGCTGCCGGCGCTCGATGCCGACGCCACGTGGATCGTGGGGCAGTGGGAAGCGGTGCTGGGCTCGAAGGTCGGCAGCCTCGACACCGATTTCTTTGCCAGCGGGGGCGGCTCGCTGACCGCGGCCCGGCTCGTCTCGGCCCTGCGCGAGCGCTACCCGACGGTCACCGTCGGCGAGGTGTACTCACACCCCCGGGTCGGTTCCCTCATCGAGGCCCTCGCCGGTACGGCAGCCGTGGGGCCCCCGGTCGAGCCGCGGGTCATCGCCCGCACCACCCGCAAGGCCCAGGTCTTCCAGACGGTGATGGCGGCTCCCCTGCTGATCCTGGTGGGCATGCGCTGGCTGACGTATCTCATGGTGCTCAACAACCTCCTGGCCGCCACCGGGGTGCTCCCCGGCGCTCCGACGCTGTCGTGGTGGTGGGTGGCGGCCTGCCTGCTCGTCTTCGTCAGCCCGGCGGGCCGGATGGTGATCTCGGTGGCCAGCGCCCGGCTGCTGTTGCGTGGCCTGGAGCCCGGTTCCTACCCGCGTTCGGGGAGGGTCCATCTCCGCCTGTGGTTGGCCCAGCACATCGCCGACCTGGTCGATCCGGTGTCCTTGGCCAGCGCCCCGTGGGTCCCGTACTATGCCCGGGCCTTGGGTGCGAAGATCGGCAGCGACGTGAACCTGCATTCGGTTCCGCCGGTCACGGGAATGCTCCGGGTGGGCCGTGACGCGTCCATTGAACCCGAGGTCGATCTCTCCGGCTACTGGCTCGAGGGCGACCGCATCCACATCGGGGCCATCGACATCGGCCGCGGCGCGACCATCGGGGCACGCAGTACCCTGCTGCCCGGTGCAATTGTCGGGGAGGACACCGAGATCGAACCCGGCTCCGCGGTTTCCGGCAGGACCAAGGACCGCGGCCGCTATTCCGGTTCCCCGGCCACCCGCACCGGCAAGGCCCGCCACCCCTGGCCGGCCGAACGCCAGGTGACCCGTGGTGCCGGGACCATCGCCTACGCGCTGGCCGCCGGCCTGCTCTCGCTGATCCCCTGGATCAGCAGCCTGGCCGCCGTCCTCGTCGTGTCTTCCCTGCTCTCCGGCGGCACGTCCCTCTCCGGCGCGCTGCCCACCGTCGCCGCTGCCATCCCGTTGGCGGCCGTTGTCTGGTTCGGCGGAAACATGGTCCTGATCCTGGCCTCGGTGCGGCTGCTCTCGATCGGCATCGTGGCCGGGTGGCATCCGGCGCGCGGCCGGGTCGGCTGGCAGATCTGGGCCACCGAACGCCTGCTGGACATGGCCCGCGACCTCCTGTTCCCGCTGTATGCCAGCCTCTTCACCCCGGTGTGGCTGCGCCTGCTCGGGGCGCGGGTCGGACGCAACGTCGAGGCCTCCACCGTGTTGCTGTTGCCCAAGATGACCACCATCGGGCACGGCGCCTTCCTGGCCGACGACACCATGGTCGCCTCCTACGAGCTCGGCGGCGGCTGGATGCATGTGGCCCCCGCCAAGATCGGCAAGCGGGCGTTCCTCGGGAACTCCGGCATGGCCGGTGCCGGGCGCCGCGTGCCGAAGAACTCGCTGGTGGCCGTCCTCTCCGCCACGCCGTCCAAGGCCAAGGCGGGGACCTCATGGCTGGGTAGTCCGCCCGTCAGACTGCGCCGCACCGCGATCGCCTCCGACGACGAGCTGACGTACCACCCGCCGATGCGGTTGAAGGTCCTGCGCTCGCTGTGGGAACTGTGCCGTGCCGTGCCGGTCATGGTCTCCGTCGGCATCGCCGTGCTGCTGATGCTGGCCATGGATGCGCTGGCCCTGCAGCTGGGCTACCTGGTGGCGGCGGTGCTCAGCGGGTTGCTGATCCTGCTCGCCGGCGCCGTGGCGGCGGGAAGCGCCGTTGTGGCCAAGTGGGTGCTGGTGGGTCCCATCCGCGTCGGAGAGCACCCGCTGTGGAGCTCGTTCATCTGGCGCAACGAGGTGGTCGACGCCTTCATCGAGATGGTCTGCGCCCCGTGGTTCGCCCGATCCGCGTCCGGTACCCCGGCGCTGGTGTGGTGGCTGCGCCTGCTCGGTGCCAGGATCGGACATGGCGTCTGGTGTGAAAGCTACTGGCTGCCTGAACCGGATCTGGTCCGCCTCGGCGACTCCAGCACGGTCAACCGCGGCACCGTGGTGCAAACCCACCTCTTCCACGATCGCGTCATGGCCATTGATACGGTGGAACTCGGCGCAGGGTCCACCATGGGTCCGCATGGCGTCATCCTTCCCGCAGCCTCCTTGGCGGCCGGGGCCACCGTCGGCCCGGCCTCGCTGGTCATGCGCGGGGAGACCGTCCCACCGTCCAGCTACTGGATGGGAAACCCCGTGAAACCTTGGAATCCACCCACCCCATGAGCACCCACACCACCCCCACCCCCGCTGCGCTGCCCGATCCCTACGTGCCCGAATCGGGCAGCGCCGGGTACCGCGTGCTGCACTACGCGCTGGATCTTTCCTGCAAGCTGGCCGGGAACCGTTTGGATGGCCGGGCGGTCATCACCGCGGTGGCCGTCGAGGAGTTGGCCCGTATCGAGGTCGACCTGATCGGCTTGCAGGCCTCCAAGGTCCAGGTCAATGGGAAGAAGGCGGCGAAGTACAGCCAGCGTCGGGGCAAGCTGCTGATCACCCCCGCCCAGCCGGTCGCCGCCGGGGCCGAACTGCAGCTGGACATCCGTTACGGCGGCACCCCACAACCCCGCATGGGGACCTGGGGCGACGTCGGGTGGGAGGAACTCGAGGACGGGGTCCTGGTCGCCGGGCAGCCCAACGGGGCGGCCACCTGGTTCCCCTGCAACGACCACCCCAGCCAGAAAGCCACCTTCGAACTGGCGATCAGCACGGACGCCGGCTACCGGGCCATCTCCAACGGGGAACTGGTCGCCCATGGGCGCACCGCCAGCCAGGAGCACTGGAGGTACCGGCAGGCCGAACCGATGGCCACCTACCTGGCGACCCTGCAGATCGGCAGGTACACGGTCCAGCCGCTGGAACCGGAGCGCGAGGAGGACCCGCACCAGACGGCCTTCACCCCGGCGGTGCTGGCCCGTCGGACGCGCACCGCGCTGAAGGACCAGCCCCGGATGATGGCGACGTTCATCGAGGCGTTCGGCCCCTACCCGTTCGACGCCTATGCAGTGGTCGTCACCGAAGACGAGCTTGAGATCCCGTTGGAGGCCCAGGGCCTGTCGATCATCGGCCGCAACCACCTGGCCCCCGGCTGGGAACAGCAACGGCTGATTGCCCACGAGCTCTCCCACCAGTGGTTCGGCAATTCGCTGACCGCTTCACGCTGGCAGGACATCTGGATGCACGAGGGCTTCGCCTGCTACGCCGAATGGATCTGGTCCGACGCTTCCGGCGGGCTGGACTGCGCCGCGCAGGCCAACGCCGCCTGGGAACTGCTCGCCGCCGGGCCACAGGATCTGGAAGTGGGCCGTCCCGGCGCCGAGGACATGTTTGATGACCGGGTCTACAAACGTGGCGCCCTGGCGGTCCACGCCCTGCGCTGTGCCGTCGGCGATGCGGAATTCTTCTCCACGGTGCGGGCCTGGGTGGCGCAGAACCGCCACGGATCCGTCGACTACCCGGCGTTTGCCGCCTTCCTGGAAGCGCGGGGCCCCGCAGGCTTCGACGCGGACGCCGTGCTCAGCCCGTGGTTGTTCCAGCCGGAGCTGCCGCCAATGCCGGCAGCAGCACCAACGCCGCGGTAAGGGTGGCGGGGACGTCGGCTGGAAGTGCCGGCCAGTCCACCAGTGCACCCGCGGCTTCCAACGCCGGATCGCTGCCAGCGCCGGCCACCACCGGCGGGGCCGCGCCACCGGTGATCCCGGCGCCGAGCGCCTTGCCCAGGGCTTCCTTGGCGGCCCACCAGTGCGCCCGCTGGCCGGCCCGTTCATGCGGTGGCACGCGGCCCAGCAGCTCCCGTTCCCCCGCCGAGAGCACCACCTCATCCAAGGCCGACCCCACGTCCCCGGCGAACCCCGGGTCCGCGGCGTCGGCCAGGTCCACGCCCAGGCGCACCGGCCCGCCCGCCGCGTGCGGGCGTCCGGCCAGTAGGAACCACCCGGCACACCGGCTGTAGCTGAGGTCCAGCGCAACGCGTGGGGAGTCCCGGTGCAGCGTCGGCCCACCGTGCGCCCCCGAACCGCACGCCGGGCACCATTGGTGCACGTGTAGTCGCCCCGGCGCACCCAACGCCCAGGCGTCGGCGGCCAACTGGCGCAGCAGCAACCGGCCGGCCAGGAACCGGCCCCGGGGCGAGTCGGCTTCGCGCAGCACCGCACCACCGTGGAGTGCCGGCACATCGCCGTCGTGCCCCGGTCCCGTGTAGGCGGCAGCCCGGGCGCGTTCGCCCTCCCCCAGCCAGGCCAGCGGCAGGCCGACGGCCGCTGACCAGGGCGCCGCGCTGAGCACCGTGTGGCGCGGTCCTGCCACCGTCATCGTTCCCCCTTGCCGTGTCCAGCCCGTCCGGACCTCCAGTTTATGGTGCCGGTGGGGTCCCACTCCGCCGGGGATAGGCTGGCACCACCACTGCACCAACCACCCGGGAGACCCATGACACGGCACGACGACGGGGCGGCACCTGCCGCCGATGGCTGGCGGCCCGTGATCGCGGCCCTGGCCAACGCGGAACAACGCCTGCTGCTGGCCGAGGTCATCGCCGAGGAGGCACGGCGCCGCGAGGCCACGGTCACGGACCGGCGCCGGGAGAAAGGGCTGGCACAGCTGGCCTCCGCCGGGCTGCTGGCAGCAGAGGACGACGGCGGATGGCGCGTCGACGCCTCCGGGCTCCGCGCGCTGCTGTCCGCCCCGGCCGCCGCGGCGCGCCCGCGCTCCGGCGACGAGCTGATCGACCGGTTCGTGCGGGACGGCCGCATCCACACCTACCCCGCCAAACCGGCCCAGCGGCACGCACTGCTGCAATGGGCGGCCCGGCAATCGATGGCGGCCGGCGAGGTCCTGACGGAACCGGGGATCACCGCCCGCCTCGGCCAGCTCACCGACGATCCGGCGACCCTGCGCCGCTATCTCGTCGACGCACACCTGGTGTCCCGCTCCCCCGACGGATCCGGATACCGGCTCGCCGGGAGCGGTGCCGCGAGTCTGCCGGAAGCCGGCGCGGCGGCGGAAGTTCCGCCGGTCGGTGGCCACGACGACGGGCCGGCGGCAGCGGCGGCCCGCGCCGCCGGGCTGGAGGTCACGGTGACCCGCCACGGCCAGGTGTCCAGTCTGGCCGAGGCCGCGGCTGCCCGGGGCATCGCACCACGGGACCTCATCAAGACGCTGGTGGTGCGCCGCAGCGATGACGACTACGTCTTCGTGCTGGTGACCGGGGATCGGACGTTCTCCTGGCCCAAACTCCGTGCCCTGCTGGGCACCAACCGCCTGTCCATGCCCGATGCCGCGGAAGCGAAGGACGTCACGGGGTATGAACGCGGGACGATCACCCCGTTCGGCGCGGCCCGTCCCCTGCCGGTCTACGCCGATGCGGAAATGACCGGGCGGAGGATCTCGATCGGCGGCGGTGCCCACGGTGTGGGCCTGACACTGGATGCCGACGCCGCCCTGGGTGCCCTCGGGGCGACAGTTGCCGATCTGTCGGATTCGCCCGGCGCCTGAGCCGGGCCCAGGCCCAGCCCACGAAAAACGGGGCAGGAACCCCGCTGGGAGGTTCCTGCCCCGTCGTCGTCCGGGGTGCGCGTCGGCGCTGCGCGTCAGCGCTGGACGGCACCGAACTTCTCGGCAGCAGCGGCGACTGCCGCCGCCCGTGAGGCCGAGGCCTCGTCGGCCGTCAAGGTCCGGTCTGCGGCACGGAACCGCAGCCCGAACGCCAATGACTTCTTGCCGTCCTCGATGCCCGGGCCCTGGTAGACGTCGAACAAGGCGACATCCTCCAGCAGCTCGCCGGCACCCAGGCGCAGGGTCTCCAGCACGTCGCCGGCCACCACGTCGCGGTCCACGACCAGGGCCACGTCCTGGGTGGAGAGCGGGTAGGTGGACAGCGGGCGGGCGACCACCAGATCGGCCGCCGCCTCGAACAGGACGTCGACGTCGATCTCCATGGCCACCGTGCGGGCCGGCAGATCCAGCTCGGTGAGCAGCTTCGGGTGCAGTTCGCCGGCACGGCCGACGTACTCGCCGGTGCGCAACGTCAGGGCAGCGGTCCGCCCCGGGTGGAACGCCGGGTGGCTGCCCTGGGCGATGACCAGCTCGACGCCGAGGATGTCCCCGACCAGGCGGGCCACGTCCAGTGCCGAGGCCCAGTCATGCGGGCGCGGTGTGGTCCCGGCTGCGGGGGCCGAGTCGTGGCCGAAGAGCACCGCACCGATGTGCTGCGGTTGGTGGGGCAGGCCGGCGTCGAGCCCGTCCAGGACCTCGTCGGAGGGGCGCACCCCCAGCGGCGGGATCTCGGGGCTGCCGAGCGTGCCCTCACCGGGCAGGTACACCAGCCCGGATTCGTAGACGGCCAGGTCGCGGAACCCCCGCGAGAGGTTCCGGCGTGCGGTGTCCAGCAGGCCGGGCAGGATGCTGGTGCGCAGGAACCCGAATTCGGCGGAGAGCGGGTTGGCCAGCTTCACCGCGGCGACCGTCCCGTCCGATCCCGCAGTGCCGAACATGTTGTTCTGCGCTGCGGAGACGAACGGGTAGCTGAGCACCTCGACCAGACCGGCGTCGGCCAGGCCCTGCATGACGCGGCGGCGCTGCTGCTGCACGCGGGTCAGCCCGCGGCCCGGAGCGGCCACCGGCAGGGTCGCGGGAATGTGCTCGTAGCCGACCAGCCGGGCGATCTCCTCGACCAGGTCCTCGCGGATGCGCAGGTCCGGCCGCCAGGACGGCGCGGTGACGCGCAGCGCGCCGGACACCCGTTCCACGGTGGCGCCCAGGTCGACCAGCGCGGTCTGGACCTGCTCGGGGGTGTATTCGACGCCGATCAGGCGGGACGCGTAGCCCTCCGGCAGGTCGATGACCGCCGGCTCGGGGCGGGTGCCCACATCGGTGGCGGTGTCCTCGGCAGTGCCGCCGGCCAACTCGACCAGCAGGTCCACGGCGCGCTGGGCGGCCTCATCGGCCACTTCCCAGTCCACTCCGCGTTCGAAGCGCTTGGACGCCTCGGAGGGCAGCTTGTGCCGGCGCCGGGACCGGGCGATGGCCACGGGGCTGAAGTGGGCAGCCTCGATGAGCACCGTCGTCGTGCTGGAGGAGACCTCGGTCTCGGCACCACCCATGACGCCGGCGACGCCGATGGGACCGCGGTCATCGGCGATGACGACGTCCTGTTCATGCAGCGTGCGGACCTTCTCGTCCAGGGTCTTGAGCTGCTCGCCCGCGGCGGCCCGGCGCACGACGATGTCCCCGCGCAGCGCGTCGGCATCGTAGAAGTGCAGGGGCTGGCCGAGTTCGAGCATGACGTAGTTGGAGATGTCCACGACCAGTGAGATCGAGCGCATCCCGGCCAGCCGCAGCCGCGAGGCCATCCACGGCGGGGTCGGGCGGGAGGAGTCGACGCCGGTGACGGTGCGGGCGACGAAGCGGTCGCAGCCCGGGGCGGCGTAGGCTCCTGCGTCGTCGGCGATGACCACCGGGTAGCCGGGCCCCGACGCCGTGGGGACGGTGATCCCGGCCGCCGGGTCGGTGAAGGACGTTGCCGTGGCGTGCGCATATTCGCGGGCCACCCCGCGGATCGAGAAGCAGTAGCTGCGATCCGGGGTGACGTTGATTTCCGCCGCCTGGTCGTACAGTCCCAGCAGCTCCATCGCGTCGGAGCCGACCTCGGGATCCAGGCCCAGGGTGGACAGGACCAGGATGCCATCGTGGTCATCACCGATGCCCAGTTCGCGGACCGAGGCGATCATGCCGGCCGAGAGGTGGCCGTAGGTCTTGCGGGCGGAGATCGCGAAGTCACCGGGCAGCACGGCCCCGGGAAGCGTCACGACGACCTTGTCGCCCTCGACGAAGTTGTGGGCGCCGCAGACGATGCCCTGCACTCCGGAGGGGTCGATCCCCTCGTGCGTCAGGGTCTGTGGCTGGCCCTCGGGCACCACGCGGACCTGGCACCAGTTGATGGTCTTGCCGTTGGACTGGGGTTCCTTGACCAGCGAGAGGACCTGGCCCACCACGATGGGCCCGGACAGCGAGTCGGTGGGACGGTGGACGTCCTCCTCCTCGAGACCGACCTTCACCAGGTCGGCCATCACGTCTTCGGCCGAGGCGTCGGCCGGTACCTGCGCGTATTCGCGCAACCAGGACAGGGGAATGCGCATGTCTAGATCTCCATCCCGAAGTGTTCGCTGAAGCGGATGTCGCCCTCGATCATGTCGTGCATGTCGGGGACGTCGTTGCGGAACATGAGCGTGCGCTCGATGCCCATGCCGAAGGCGAAGCCGGAGTAGACCTCCGGGTCGACGCCCGCAGCGCGCAACACGTTGGGGTGCACCATCCCGCAGCCGCCCCATTCGATCCATTGCGGGCCGCCCTTGGCGCCGGGGTGGAAGATGTCCATCTCGGCCGAGGGCTCGGTGAAGGGGAAGTAGTTCGGGCGCAGTCGGATGGCGGCTTCGGCGCCGAACATCTGCCGGGCGAAGTGCTCCAGCGTGCCCCGCAGATCGGCCATGGTCAGGCCCTTGTCCACTGCCAGTCCCTCGAACTGGTGGAAGACGGGGGTGTGGGTGGCATCGAGTTCGTCGGTGCGGAACGTCTTGCCGGGGCACAGCACGTACACGGGGAGGTCGCGTTCGAGCAGCGAGCGCATCTGCACCGGGGAGGTGTGCGTGCGCAGCACCAGATGCGATGCGGGCGGGTCGATGAAGAACGTGTCCTGCATTTCGCGGGCCGGGTGGTCCGGGGCGAAGTTCAGCGCGTCGAAGTTGAACCACTCGGATTCGACCTCGGGGCCCTCGGCGATCTCCCAGCCCATGCCCACGAAGATGTCGGAGACACGGTCCTGCAAGATGGAGAGCGGGTGCCGGGCTCCGGCACGACGGCGGTGCGGGGCCGCCGTGACGTCGACGGCCTCCTCCACGAGGATGCGGGCTGCGTGTTCCTCCTCCAGCACCGCGGTGCGCGCTGCGAGTGCCTGGTTCACGCGGCCGCGGGCACCGCCCATCAGCTTGCCGGCGGTCGCCTTCTCGGCCTTGTCCAGCCGGCCGATCTCGCGGTTGGCCAGTGACAGCGGGGACTTCTCCCCCGTGTGCGCCAGGCGTGCCGCCTTGAGCGATTCGAGGTCCGTGGCGTCGACGAACGCCGTCAGGGCCGCATCAACGGCGGCCTGGACGGCCGCCTCGTCGGTGGGATGGGGCGCCGGGCTCGCGGCCTCGGTGGTTCCACCGTTCGGTGGCGTGGGTTCAGACATGGGGGTGTACAGCCCTTTTCACAATCGCGGTGTGGTCCTGTTGCTGTGACCCAGTCTAGTAGTTCGATCCCCCCGCCCCGAATGCGGGTCCACCTGCCCGTTCCCGACACGGCCCCCCTCCTCTGCCACGCCTTGTGATCGGCTCCACACCCCGGCAATAATGATCACCATGCATGTAGCCCGGCGCCTGGCGCTGACGACCGTCCTGTCCACGCTGGCTCTGGGGGGCTTGTCCGCGTGCACCCCGGCGGTACCTGATCCCCAGCCCACCGCCGAATCGCTGGCCCGTGCCCTGGGGACCTTCGACTTCTCCTCCGTGGCGTTGCGGGGTGAGGACCCGTCGGCCGCGTCCACCGCCCTGTCCGAGGCGTTCGCCCCGCTGAAGGACATCAAGCACACCACCACCGTCGAATCGGTGCAGACCGCCCAGAACCAGGACACCCCCACGGCGACGGCGAAGCTCAAGACCGTCTGGGACATGGACGCCACGGAGAAGGACTGGGCGTATGAGAGCACCGCCCAGCTCACCTACGACTCCGGCGCCAAGGCATGGCAGGTCGACTACTCCCCCACGATCGCCCTTCCCGGGCTCGAGACCGGCCAGTACGTGGCCCTGAAAACCAGCAAGGCGGCGCGCGGACAGATCCGCGGGACCGACCAGGAGGCGCTCGTCAAGGACCGGCCCGTGGTCCACGTCGGCATCGACAAGAGCCGGTTGACCTCCGGCCAGGAGGCCTCCGCCGCCCAGAAGCTGGCGAAGCTGGTCAAGATCGATGCTGCCGGCTATGCCGCCCAGGTCAAGGGCGCCGGGGCACAGGCCTTCGTCGAGGCCATCACGCTGCGCGACGACAACCACCGGACCGCCACCGACGCCCAGATCGGGGCGATCCCCGGCGGCCGGGCCATACCCGATACCGAACCGCTGGCCCCCACCCGGACCTTCGCGCGCCCGATCCTGGGAAGCGTCGGGCAGGCCACCGCGGAGATCGTGGAGAAGTCCCAGGGCAAGACCAAGGCGGGCGACGTCGTCGGACTCTCCGGCCTGCAGGCCCAGTACAACGACCAGCTCTCCGGGACCACCGGTTATTCGGTGGATGTCTACGATGCATCGCGCCAACAGGTCAGGCAGCTGTTCAACCGCAAGCCCACCGACGGGAAGAACATCGTGGTCACCCTCGAAGCGGCGCAGCAGGAACTCGCGGAAAAACTGCTGGGCTCCGTCGACCCGGCCTCGGCACTGGTCGCCATCCGGCCCTCCGACGGATCCATCCTGGCCGCCGCCTCCGGCCCCGCGGACCAGGGGATGAACACCGCAATGCTTGGAAAATATGCGCCCGGGTCCACGTTCAAGGTCATCACCGCACTGGCCATGCTGCGCGACGGGGACACACCCTCCAGCAAGGTCAAGTGCCCGGCCACGCTGACCATCGACGGCAAGAAGTTCAAGAACTACGACGGCTACCCTGCGGCCAAGCTGGGCACCATCCCCCTCTCCGAGGCGATCGCCCAATCCTGCAACACGGTCTTCGTCCGCGGCGCCTCCTCGATGAAGGCCAGCCAGCTCACCGAAGCCGGCGCCTCCCTCGGGCTGAATGCGCGGCCCTCCGTGGGCGCTGCCGCCTTCCTCGGGTCCATTCCCGATGATTCGACGGGCACCACCCTGGCCGCCAACGGGATCGGCCAGGGCGTCATCGAAACCTCACCGCTGGGCATGGCCACGGTCGCCGCCTCGGTGGCCGCCGGCCGGACGGTATCCCCGCACCTGTTGGCCAGCCCGAAACCGGACACTGCCCAGGCACCACCCCAGAAGCTGGCCTCCGGTGAAGCCGCCGCGCTGAAGAAGATGATGGCCGGCACGGTCACACACGGGACCCTGGTGGACCTGCAGAAGGTTCCGGGGCCCACCGTCTACGGCAAGTCGGGTACCGCAGAATACGACGCCGACCACAATGCCCATGCCTGGGTCATCGCCATCCAGGGTGACCTGGCCGTCGCGGCGTTCGTGGCAGAAGGCAACGGGGGCGCGCAGACCGCCGGCCCCCTGGTCCGCGATTTCCTGACCGGTGTCCAGCAGGCCGGAGGCTGAGATGGACGGGCCGCGGCTGCGTTCGGTGGCCAACTGGGTCAACCTCTCGACCCCGGGAGGGCTCCTGCTGGCGCGGGTCGCGCGGTGCCGAGTGGTCTCCGGTAATCGTGGCCTGTACCTCGCCCTGGGTTATCGTCCACGGCTACCGGCGGCCGGCGCCTTCACCGTCGGCAACGTGGTCCTCTTCCGCCCGCGCTTCGATGACCCCTCCCGCTTCCCGGAACTACTCGCCCACGAGGAGCGCCACAGCACGCAGTACGCGATCTGCCTGGGGCTGCCGTTCCTGGTCCTCTACGCGGCGGCCGCGGGATACTCCTGGTGGCGCACCGGCGATCCCGCATCACGGAACATCTTCGAACGCGGCGCCGGGTTGGCGGCCGGCGGATACACCGAACGACCCCTGAGGCCGACGGCCGACGTGCTGCGCGGGCTCAGGCCAGGGAACCGGCGCCGAGGCTGACGTCGGCGGCGGGGTCCAGGGCCTCGCGTGCTGCCAGAACCAGGGCACGGGCCAGCTGCCCGGGGTCGGCACCACCGGGACCGGTCGCCGGGACGTGGATGAACCCTCCGCGCACTCCGGTCCCCTCCAGCTCGTGCATCACGGTGTAGAAGACCTGGTTGCAGGCAAACGTGCCGGCGCTTTGGGAGACCCGCGCGGGCAGGTCGGCGGCGTGCAGTCGCGCCAGCATGCGTTTGATGGGCAGGGTCGTGAAGTAGGCGGCAGGTCCTCCGGCGACGACCGGCACGTCGAGGGGCTGCTCCCCTGCATTGTCCGGAATCCGGGCATCGATGACGTTCAGCGCTGCGCGTTCCAGCGTGATCTCCGCGGTTCCTGCATTCAACCCGGTGCAGATGACCACCTCCGGGCGGTGGGTCAGCAGTGCCTGCCGCAGGGCTTCCGGGGCCGTGGCGAAGACGCAGGGAAGTTCGACGGCGGTGGCCGCCAGCCCGGCAGCGCGGAGCTCCGCCGCTGCCTGGCGTGCGGCGACGATGGAGGGGTTCGTGGCGTCGCCGCCGAAGGGCTCGAATCCGGTCAGCAGGATCATCGGTGGCCTGCCCCGTGCCCGGACCGGGTCGCCTGGCGTGCCACGATGGCGTCGACGATGGGCAGGTCGGCGGGGATCCATTCCAACGCGTCGATCTCGGTGCCCGCCAGGTCCACCCAGCGCAGCTCGTCATGGTCCTCCAAGGGTGCCGGGTCCCCCGCGGTCACCGCGGCCAGCCACACACGCATTGCTGCCGGGCCGGCCAGCTTCCACCCCTGGTCCGTCGGGCCGGTGACCTCGTGCCCCAGCGCGGCGTCGATGCCCAGCTCCTCCCGCAGTTCACGCAGCAGTCCGGCCTCACATGATTCCCCGGGTTCGACCTTGCCGCCCGGGAACTCCCACATCCCGGCCAGGGAGGGCGGGCTGGTCCGGCGGGCGGCCAACAGCCGGGTCGGGGCGTCCAGGTCATCCACCAGGGCAGCCCCGACGATCTGTTTCAGCCCGCTCATAGCTCGGCACCGCCGTCGTGCAGGGTGTCCGCCCCGGCGTCCTTCCCGGCGGCGGTCCCGGCCCGGGGGATGTCGGGTTCGAGGTAGATCACCGTGGCGGTCGGGACGGCGTCGCGGATCCTGGACTCGGCATCGTCGATGGAATCGGCGATCTGCTCACCGGTGGCTCCTGCAGTGATGCCGATCTTGGCGGCCACGAGGATCTCATCAGGGCCCAGATGCAGGGTCTTGAGGTGGATGATGGGCGTGCCGTCGGCGGCGATGGCGGCCTCGATCTTGGCGATGTTCTCCCGGGAGGCCGATTCGCCGAGCAGCAACGACTTCGTTTCGATGGCCAGGATGATCGCGATGCAGACCAGCAGCAGCCCGATCATCGCTGTTCCCGCGGCGTCGAAGATCCCGTTGCCCGTCAGCAGCGTCAGCCCCACGCCCAACAGGGCGAAGAACAGCCCGACCAGCGCGCCCAGGTCCTCCAACAGGATGACCGGCAGCTCAGGGGCCTTGGCCCGGCGCACGAACTGCACCCAGCTGGCCTGCCCCCGGGTGTGGTTCGATTCGCGGATGGCGGTGCGGAAGGACAATCCCTCGGCGATGATCGCACCGACGAGCACAGCCAGTGGGACCCACCACCAGCGGCCCTCGATGCCGTGCGGGTCCTTGAACTTCTCGTACGCCTCGTACAGGGCGAACAGCCCGCCGACGCTGAAGAGGATGATGGAGACGATGAACGCGTAGATGTAGCGTTCGCGTCCAAAACCGAAGGGGTGCTCGGCGCTGGCCTGCCGCCGGGAGCGCTTGCCGCCGACCAGCAGCAGCACTTGGTTGCCCGAGTCGGCCACCGAGTGGATGGCCTCGGCCAACATCGACGATGACTGCGTCAGCAGCCAGGCGACGAACTTGAAAAGTGCAATGGTCAGGTTGGCCGCCAAAGCCGCCACGACCGCCTTGCTCCCACCGGATGCTGCCATGGTTTCCGCCTTTGTCCTGGCGCGGGTGCGCCGTCGGGAATCGTCTACGCACACGCTACTATGCCGGGGTCCTGCCCGCTGCCGTGGGTTCTCGTGGACGGCTCGGGCAGAAGCGGCACCTGACGTTCAGGCCCTCCGGCGTTGCGCGCGCGCCGAGGCGTAGAGGCAGACGGTCGCCGCGGTGCCGACATTCAGAGACTCCGCCACCCCGTACAGGGGCACGGCCACGCGGTGCCCGGCGGCAGCGAGCTCCCGCTCGTCCAGCCCCTGGGCCTCGTTGCCGAACAACCACGCGGTGGCATCCTCCAGCCTCGGTGTCTCCCCGGGCACGACGGCGGTGCCGGACTGATGGCCGATGTCGCCCCCGGTGCTCGGCTGGGCCCCGCCCCGCCGTGCGGCGCTTTCATCCTGCAAGGCGTCCAGATCCACCGCCCCGTAGCCGTCGGCGGCCAATAGCTGGGACCCTGCTGCCGCGGCGGCCTCAACCACCTGTTGGAAGGCCACCCCGGTCACGATCGGCAGATGGAAGACCGACCCCACGGTGGATCGGACGGCCTTGGGATTGTAGATGTCCACGCTGCCCTCGGTCAGCACGATGGCATCGGCCCCGGCAGCATCTGCGGCCCGCAGAATGGTCCCGGCATTTCCGGGGTCCTGGACGCGGCAGAGCACGGCGACCAGACGGGGAGCGGCGCCGAACACCGCATCCAATGTGGTTTCTGGAATGCCGCAGACGGCAAGGATGCCCTGCGGAGTCACCGTGTCGGCCATCGCCGCAAGGACTTCTGGAGTGACGCTGCGCCAGTGGATCCGCCCGCGCCCCGTCGTCAGGTCGGGGTGCCGGTGGATGGCATCGGGAGTCGCGAACACCTCCTGGACGATCCCCTGATGGCCCGCCGAGACGGCGGCATCGTGGGAACGGAGGGCTTCCCGTACGGCTTGCGGTCCCTCGGCCAGGAATGCGCCGCGCTTCGACCGGCCGGAACGGGTGGCCAGCCGGGCCACCTCCTTGACGCGCTCGGCGCGGGGGTTGGCCATTTCTGGTTCGAAGCCATGCTCATCGTTCATGGGAAAACCTTATCGGGGTCGAGGTCCTGGTGCTTAAACGGGGGAAGGGACGGAATCCCTGGGGATTCCGTCCCTTCGACCGACGGGCCAAGCCCGTCAAGCAGCGCTTGCTACTTGGAGAACTGCTGGCGGGATTCTCCGCCAGCCGGCTCGAAGCCGGCGGCCTTGGCGGCCTCGACCGAGTTGAACCAGAACTCCGGCTGGGTCTGCTCGAACCAGGTCGAGCCCGGCACGTGGTACTTCATGGACTGGTTGCCCTTGATGACGTAGCCCTCGGGGGCGTCCTCGCCCTCAACGGCCTTCACGACGCCTTCGCCCTCGGTGGCGGCCTTGGGGGCAGCAGCCTTCGGGGCAGCAGCCTTGGGGGCGCTGGCCTTCTTGGCGGCCGGTGCGGCGGCAGCCTTCGGGGCGGCCGCAGTTGCCGGGGCGTTGACGTCTGCCGGGAGCGCGTCCTTGGCGACCTTGACCAGCGCGGTGAAGGCGTTGGCGTCGGAAATCGCCAGCTCGGAGAGCATGCGGCGGTCGACCTCGACCTCAGCGGCCTTCAGGCCCTGGATCAGACGGTTGTACGTCAGGCCGTTGGCGCGGGAGGCAGCGTTGATGCGCTGGATCCAGAGGCGACGGAAGTCACCCTTGCGCTTGCGGCGGTCGCCGTAGCTGTAGACGAACGAGTGGAGCAGCTGCTCCTTGGCCTTGCGGTACAGGCGCGAACGCTGACCGCGGTAGCCCTTGGCCCGCTCGAGAACGACCCGACGCTTCTTGTGGGCGTTGACCGCCCGCTTCACACGTGCCACGTGTGTACTCCTTAATATCTAGCCCTCGCTGTGCCTTGAATACGGCGACCAGCCCGGGGGAACTCCATGGATGGGTGGGAACGCAGGGTTCCCGGTGCGTCTACTTAGATGCCCAGCATCCGCTTGATGGTCTTGGTGTCCGCCTTGGCAACGATCAGGTCGCCCTTCAGCTGGCGCTTGAGGCTGGAGGGCTTGTGCTCCAGGTAGTGGCGGCGGTTGGCCTGCTGGCGCTTGAGCTTGCCGCTACCGGTGAGCTTGAAGCGCTTCTTGGCGCCACTGTGGGTCTTGAACTTCGGCATATCCGCCGTTCTCCTTACGTGCTCCCGTTGCCCTGTTCGGACCGGGGATCTTTGAGGTTTCCGGTGTTGGAAACCCGTGGGTCAGGTGTGCCGCCCCGAGGGGCGTACCGCAGCGGGCTACTTGCCCTGACGCGGTTTCGGGGTAGTGCGTGGTGCTGGTTTCGGAGCAGGCTTCGGAGTCGCTGTGGGCTTCGGAGCAGGCTTCGGAACCGCAACGGGTTTGGGAGCGGCTGCGGGCTTCGCCGCGGCTGCCTTGGGAGCTGCGGCCGCCGGCTTGTCTGCCGCTTTGGCCTCAGCAGCCTTGGGCGCTGGTGCCTTGGCGGTCTCCGCCTTCGGAGCCGCTGCCTTGGGTGCCGCCACCTTGGGCGCTTCGGCCTTGGGGGCTTCGACTACGGGAGCGGCCTTCGCTGCCTCCGCGTCCTTTTTGGCCTGCTCGGCATCCTTTTTGGCCTGCTCTGCGTTGTCGGCCTCGACCTGCGCCAGACGTGCCTGGAATTCCTCCGGCAGGTTGTCGCCCAATGACTGGGTCATGGCGGGCTTGTCGTCCGAGGTATCGACGCGGCCTTCCTTGACTGCAGTGGCCTTGGCCTTGTCCGTCTCGCGCTGCGCCTGGCGGCGGGCTTCGGCCTTGGCCTCTGCCTTGTTCTTCAGCGGTCCGACAACCATGACCATGTTGCGGCCATCGATGCGCGGGCTCGACTCGACGACGCCAACTGCAGCGACGTCCTCTGCGAATTTGTTCAGCAAGCGGATGCCCATCTCCGGACGCTGCTGTTCGCGGCCGCGGAACTGGATCATCGCCTTGACCTTGTCGCCGGCTCCGAGGAAGCGCAGGGCATGGCCCGTCTTCGTCTCGTAGTCGTGCTTATCGATCTTGAGTCGGAAGCGAACTTCCTTCAAGATCGTGTTGGTCTGGTTCTTGCGTGCCTCGCGTGCCTTTACAGCGGCTTCGTACTTGTACTTGCCGAAGTCCATCAACTTGCACACGGGGGGCTTTGCCGTCGGCGCCACCTCAACCAGATCAAGGTCGGATTCAGCGGCCAGACGCAATGCGTCCTCAATGCGGACAACGCCCACTTGTTCGCCATTGGGTCCAACCAGCCGCACCTCGGGGACGCGGATTCGATCATTAATGCGTGGATCGCTGATGTGTAACTCCTGCTGTTCGTAGTCCGAAACCGCCGACAACATGGAGAAGGCCTCCAGCTGCGGGGCAGATGAAGGCCTGAATGTTCGGCTGACGTACAACAGCACGCCACGGAACCATGGTTCCGATCCGAATGACCCGGCAACCTTGAACGGTTACAGCGGGTGGGAGTAGGCCTCCACTTGCGTACTGGCCGTGTCTACTCCTTGCATCCTGCCAGGTGGGGCGGAACACACGGAATAAGCAAAACCAGTCGGTCTGTGAAAAGCTTAGCAGCATGAGTACCCCTGAAACCAATCCGGACGCCACGTTCGGCGAGACCAATCATGTCCGCGACATCGCCGAAGTTGCTGCCGTGGAAGTCATCACGACCGCGGCTGTGCACCTGATGAGTGCTGCAGCGGTCAAGTGCGGGCTCGCCGAGGGCGAGGACGCAGAAGATCTGAAAGACCTGGACGAAGCGCGCAAACTCATCACAGCCCTCGCCGGCCTGATCACCGCAGCCGCTCCTGAAGTAGGCTCCCAGCATGCGGGTCCATTGCGCGACGGGCTGCGTTCGTTGCAGCTGGCCTTCCGCGAAGCATCCTCGATCCAGGATCCCCCGGGCCAGGGTCCGGGCGAGAAGTTCACCGGTCCGGTGAACTGACTCCCATCCCCTTGCTATCCAGGAGGCCGTCACTGTTGTGACGGCCTCCTTTTTGTTGGATTAAGCGCGAAGCCCCAGTTCGAGTGAATCGACCCGTCCCGCAAATTCCGCGTTGGTCCCCAGGGTCCGCTGCAATTCTTGGAGGATCGCCGTCGCCTCTTCCCTGCTGGTTTCCGGACGCAGCGTGACATCGATGCGCAGCTCCGGGCCAGGCCCTCCCCCGGGCACTACGCTGCCATCGGCGGCGCGCGAGGCAACCCCCCTGCCGGGCGCTGCGGCAAGTCCAACGATGGCCGACTCCGCGTCTGCGGCGGACTGCAGCACGGGGAGAAGCTCGGAGTCCGCGTAGCTGGGCGTCCACTCCCGCTGCTGGGCCAACGCCCACACGGCCGGCCGTCGGAGGACGAAGGTCAGCTCTGCGCCTGGATCGATCACGAGGAGCTGGGCTTTTTCCGCCACCGCCGACAGTGCGGCACGAGGGGCATATACGGCGACGGGACGAGCCTGTGCATGCCAGGACTGCATCCGGTCCACGCTGCTGAAGACTGGAAGTGCGGGCCGGCCGTCCGGGGCCTTGATGGTCACGAGCGCCATGTCGGCTTCCTTGTCCTCGGCGAATCCATGTTCGCCAATTCCCCCGTCCGCGAGTGTGGCCACAACGGGGACGAACACGCGGGCGTGTGCCAAGGCGCGATGGACCGCCTGCTCATCGCCGGTACCTGCCTTCAAGGCGGCGATCGCCGCCACGTAGGCAGGATCCGGCGATCCGTCGTCGGCGTCGAAGTTGTGCAGCGGGTTGCCCTCACCCGAAAGGTCCCGGCCCGACCACGCCTGTCCCGCAGAGTCGGATTCCTGGCCCGCCCTGAGGAGTGCCGCTTCGATATGCCCCGGAAGGTGACGGCCGATCTGTGGCCGTTCCCGGGCAAGGCCACCGTCGGCAGCGCCGCCCGGAACGGAGTGGTCATCGTGCGGCATCGGCTACCGGCGCCCGGCGATGTCGAGGGCCTCGGGCAGGGTGAACTGTCCGGAGTAGAGCGCCTTGCCGACGATGGCGCCTTCCACACCCTCCGGCACCAAAGCGCGTAGCTCCCGCAAGTCAGCCAGGCTGGAGATGCCACCGGAGGCGATGACTGGACGGCTCGTCCGTTTGCACATTTCGCGCAAGAGGTCCACGTTCGGCCCCCGCAGCGTCCCATCCTTGGTCACGTCGGTGACCACGTAGCGGGCGCACCCTGCATCTTCCAAACGAGCGAGTACGTCCCACAGGTCCCCGCCCTCGCTGGTCCAGCCTCGCCCGGCCAACGTGGTGCCACGAACGTCGAGACCGACGGCAATCTTGTCGCCGTGACGGGCAATGGCACGGGCCGTCCATTCAGGGGATTCCAACGCCGCTGTCCCGAGGTTCACGCGTGCCGCGCCGAATTCGAGGGCCCGTTCGAGTGATTCATCGTCGCGGATGCCTCCCGAAAGCTCGACCTTGATGCCCAATTCCCGGGAGATTCGCGACACGGCTTCGGTGTTGTTCCCACGGCCGAACGCCGCGTCCAGGTCAACCAGATGAACCCACTCCGCACCGTCCTGCTGCCACGCCAGGGCCGCCTCCAAGGGGTCTCCGTAACCGGTCTCGCTGCCGGCTTCGCCTTGGACGAGTCTGACTGCCTGGCCATCTGCGATGTCGACCGCCGGCAGGAGTTCAAGGATGCTGTGCTGGTTCATGGTGTAGGTCTCCGGTCATCGTCGGGGTGGGCTGCCGCGCCGCCGCTGTGGGCGGTCCCGTGCCCTGCTGTCTAGTCGAGTGTCAGGATGTAGGCCGCCAGCAGGGACATGCCCGCCAAGACCCACACGGTGATAATCCAGGAAATATGTGCCTTCTGCTGGCGCAGTGACAGCGCTCCACCGGCCAGTACACCACCGAGGGCCATCAAGAGGATGCTCCACATCAGGCGAGTGTCCCCAACCAGTTGGCGAGCAACTGTGCTCCGGCGTCGCCAGACTTCTCGGGGTGGAATTGGACTGCCGAAAGCGGCCCGTTCTCCACTGCGGCGATGAATCGGCTGCCGTGTTCGGCCCACGTGACCGAGGGGGGCGTCATACGGGGCTGGGCCACTGGGAAGTCCCACTTCTGCACGGCGTAGGAATGCACGAAGTAGAAACGTTCCTGCTCGACACCGGCAAAAAGCCGTGAGCCCGGCGCAGCATCGACCGTGTTCCACCCCATGTGGGGTACTACGGGCGCATCCAAACGCTCGACGACGCCGGGCCACTCGCCGAAACCGGGGGTGCGGATGCCGTGTTCGACGCCCTCATCGAAGAACACCTGGTGCCCGACGCAGATGCCCAGCACAGGGCGCCCACCGGCGATGCGCCGGCCAATGAGCGGGCCGGCTCCGGCCTCCTTCAGTGCCTGCATGACGGAAGCGAATGCTCCCACTCCCGGAACCACGAGGCCATCCGCTTCACGGATGTCCTTGGCATCTTTGCTGAGGGTGACCGTGGCACCGACATGCTCGAGGGCGCGTACAGCGGAGCGGATGTTCCCAGACCCGTAGTCCAGGACGGTGACGCAGGGCCGGGCCACCTAGAGCGCACCCTTCGTCGACGGAATGGCGCCGCCGGTCCGGAGATCGGGCTCGACTGCTTCCCGAAGCGCCCGCGCGAAGGCCTTGAACTGTGCCTCGACGATGTGGTGCGGGTCGCGGCCCGAGATGACGCGCATGTGCAGGCAGATCTGGGCGTGCAATGTCAGTGCTTCGAAAACGTGGCGCGTCAGGGATCCGGTGAAGTGTCCGCCGATGAGGTGGTACTCCTGTCCGGCTGGTTCGCCGCCGTGGACGAGGTACGGGCGACCTGAGATGTCGACGACGGCGTGTGCCAGCGCTTCATCGAGCGGAATGGAGGCTTCGCCGAAGCGGCGTATACCCTCCTTGTTGCCCAGTGCCGTGCGCAGTACTTCGCCGATGGTGATGGCAACATCTTCCACGGTGTGGTGTACGTCGATGTGGGTGTCACCCGTGGCCTGGACGGTGAGGTCGATCAAGGAGTGCTTGGCTAGCGCCGTCAGCATGTGGTCGTAGAACGGGACGCTCGTGCTGATGTTGGCAACGCCGGTGCCGTCCAGATCAAGCTCGACGACGACGGTGGACTCGCTGGTGGCACGCTCCATGCGGGCGCGGCGACCACTGAGTAGTTCTGCAGGCACAGACATTCCTTCGGTGTGGAGGGGCGGGCAACAGGTATGTCAGCCCGGGATCAAGTCTAGCTGCCGTGCCCTGACGGGGCGGAGCTCCGGGGTGACAACAGTGCTTCCAGGGCGTCCAGGAAGGCGGTGGTCTCGGTCTTGGTCCCGGCAGTGACCCTCAAGTGGCCGGGGATGCCAACGTCGCGAACCAGCACCCCGGCGTCCAGCAGACCCTGCCAAGTGTGCCCAGCGTTCTCGAGCCCACCGAAGAAGACGAAATTCGAATCGCTGACCGCGGGGTCGAGTCCCAGTCTGGTGAGCTCGGAAACTATGCGGTCACGCTGCCCCTTGATGTCCTCCACCGTGGCCAGTAGTGCTTCTACCTGCTTGAGTGCGGCGTTTGCTGTCGCCTGCGTGACCGCTGAGAGGTGGTAGGGCAGGCGGACAAGCCGCAGGGCATCGGAGATCTCCGGGGCCGCCGCAAGATAACCGAGCCGGGCCCCAGCCAGCGCAAACGCCTTGCTCATGGTCCGCGTGACAATTAGGCGTTCCCGGCCGGGGAGCAGCGTCAGGGCGGACTCGGTGCCTTCGAGGGCGAATTCCGCATAAGCCTCGTCGACGATGATGACCGCGTTGCTGGCGCGTCCGGCCTCGTAGACGGCTTCGACGACGTCCAGCCCCAAAGCTGTTCCGGTCGGATTATTAGGAGAGCAGAGGATCACCAGGTTGGGGGCGGCGGCAGCGACTTGTTCTGCAGCGGAGGCGGCACTCAGCCCGAATCCGGCATTGCGCTCACCGGCGATATAAGCAGTATCGGTCCCACTGGCCAGCAAGGGATACATCGAGTAGGTCGGCGGGAAGCTCATGACGCTTCGGCCGGGACCGCCAAAAGCCTGGAGGATCTGCTGCAGGACTTCGTTGGACCCATTTGCAGCCCACATGTTCTCCGCAGTGAGCCCGTGGCCCAGGTATTCGGCGAGGCGTTCGCGCAATTCGGTGAATTCGCGATCTGGATAGCGGTTCAGGGTGAGTGCCGCCGCGTTAACATCCTCGGCGATGGCCCGGCATACAGATTCGGGCAGTGGATGCGTATTCTCGTTGACATTCAGCAATACTGCGACGTCAAGCTGCGGTGCCCCGTAGGGTTCGATCCCACGCAGGTTCTCCCGCAACGGCAATTTGGCCATTCTTTCCAGCTGATTACTCACGGCACCATTCTAATTCGGCACCCTGCATGCCAGGGAATCCGGTGGTGGCGCGCTGTCACATTAGAGTTTCAGCTGCCGGTCGGCACGAAGATCTGCTGGCCCGGGATCAGCACCGACCCACGCAGGTCGTTCATTTCGGTGATTTCCTTAACGACTTCCCTGCGGTCACGCTGCGGCGCAAACTCGGCAGCGAGATTCCAGACGGTATCCCCCTCCATGACGGAGACAGTGGTTGCCTCCACGGGTGCCGTCCCGGAAGAACCCGCTGCCATCACCGGCGCAGTGAAGATACCTGCGAGCACCAGCAACACGGTCGCCGCCAGCATCAGTGGAAGGCCAATGCAAACGAAGCGACCTCGCCGCGTGAGCTCGAGACGACCTGAAGTTGAGACTCGATGGGTGTCGCGGACCAACCGCGTGGTGGCGTGGTCCGTAGTCAAGAACGCCGGAGCTGTCATTGCGATCTGAGCCATGGTCTTGCCTTCCTGTAGACCCGTCGTGGCGGGTATCGGTCGCGATTACCGCGATTCAGGTTCGAACTCATGTTCGAACCTCTGAGTCATTTTTAGCATCTTTGTCCGAATGTTGTCGAGACACGTTCGAATAAATCTTTGAATGACCGCCTCCGCTGCCTTAGGGTGGAAGCAACGGCTGAACGGATGTGAGTCCACCAGCCGCATCCGACAGATTGCGGACAGGCCCGGTACGCCGGCGATTTACCAGGACGGGATGGACCATGAGCTCAGCGGAGACTCCGGCGCCGAAGAAAGCGCCCAAGGGCCTGACGGCTCGGCAAAAAAAGATCCTCGAAACGATCCAGCGTGCCGTTGCCGATAAGGGCTACCCGCCGTCGATGCGAGAAATAGGCGACACGGTCGGGCTGGCAAGCCTGTCCAGCGTCACCCATCAGCTGAGCCAGTTGGAGAGGCTGGGGTACATTCGCCGTGATCCCCGTCGTCCGAGGGCCATGGAAATCCTGCTGCCGCTGAGCCTTGGCGCGGTTCCCGGCCAGGAGGCGCCGGGGGCGGCGCCTGAGGAAACGGGCAGGGAGCGGGCCCATCTTTCCGTGGTCGGAATGGACTCGTCCTCCGACGTGGCTAAAGTCCCCCTGGTCGGCAGAATCGCCGCGGGTGGACCGATCCTGGCCGACCAGTCAGTCGAGGATGTCATGACGCTGCCCCGGCAGCTGGTGGGCCATGGCGAACTCTTCATGCTCAAAGTCAGCGGCGATTCCATGGTGGAAGCCGCGATCTGCGATGGCGACTGGGTGGTTGTACGCCGCCAGCAACACGCGGAGAATGGCGACATCGTGGCCGCACTGCTGGATGACGAGGCCACCGTGAAGACTTTCCGCCAGCGTGACGGACATACCTGGCTGCTGCCGCAGAACCGGCAATATGAGCCCATCCTCGGAGATCATGCCACCGTCATGGGCAAGGTCGTCTCCGTGATGCGTTCGATCTAGGACCAATTTCCGACAGAACCCCCGCCTGTACCTACAGACGGGGGTTCCGTGCGTCTAGGACCCGTCGGATGCAAGCCTGGACAGTGCACCCAAAACCACGTTCTTGTCCGTCGTCGCCCACATGGGCGGAAGCGAGGCACGCAGGAAGTTTCCGTACCGTTCGGTCGCCAACCGCGAGTCCAAGACCGCTACGACACCGCGATCAGTGGTCGACCGGATCAGCCGCCCCGCTCCCTGGGCCAACCTCACCGCGGCATGTGACGCCGAGACGGCCATGAAGCCGTTTCCTCCATGCCTGGCGACGTCCCGGCTGCGAGCCGTGGATAGCGGGTCGTCAGGCCGTGGAAAGGGGATCCGGTCGATCACCACGAGTCGGCACGAGGGTCCGGGCACGTCAACGCCTTGCCACAGGGTCATGGTTCCGAACAAGCAGGTGTCTCGTTCGTCAGCGAATTGTTGGACGAGCGTCGACATGCTCGATTCGCCTTGGCACAGGATGTCGGGATCCACCCGTGGGCGAAGCGCCTCCGCTGCTTCCTCGGCGGCACGGCGTGACGAGAAGAGCGCCAGCACTCCCCCACCCGAGGCCCTGATCAGGTCGGCAAGTTCGTCCAATGCCTCCGGGGAGACGCTCCGGGACGGCTTCGGAAGATGGCGCGCGACGTAGAGCATGCCTTGCCGCGTGTAGTCGAACGGGCTGCCCACGTCGATGCCGGTCCAGGCAGGCGCCCCATCACCCAGGAGCCCCAATGAACCGGCCACGGGTTCAAAGGCTGCCCCGATGGCCAGGGTAGCCGAGGTCAAGACCACGGTTCGGCCGTCGAACAGTCCCTCCCGGAGTTTGCCGGCGACGGACAGGGGCGCAACGTTGATCGTGGCCGGTGAGGATTCGTCGGGGGGCGTGTAACCGGCTCCGGGCGTGAAGTCGCCCTGGCGCGAGATCCAGACGACCTCGCGGTCATCGGACGGACCATCGAGCCGGTCACACTGCTCCATCAAGTACTGCAACTGGGATCGCGCCATTTGTCGCCCGCCGTCTGCGGTATCTCCGTTAACGGGCTTCGAATCCGACAGTGCAACCCTCGCGGCTTCTCGGATTGCCGCCACGGCAGCACGCTGGTCTTCGTTCAGTCCCTTCGGAAGCAGCCCCGTGGGAACACCCTCGAGGGAGTCAGACAGGGCTTTACCCGCTCTGCTCAGGGCCTCAACGGCAACTCCTTTGCAATTTCTACGGGTCGCCGTCGCCGCCCCCGTGACCAAGGCCGCCGAAAGGGGGCGGGTGACCGAACTGGTCACCCGGTCCTGGAGTTCGTGGGCCTCGTCAATGATCACCGTGTCGAATTCCGGCAAGACGGCCAGGCCTTCAAACGCGGATACGGCAAGCATCGCGTGGTTGGTGATGACGATATCTGCATCACCGGCCCTCTTCCGCGCCAGTTCGCTGAAGCACTCTTCAGCCATGGGGCACTTTTGCGCACCGAGGCAGTCCATGGCGCTGACGGAGACCTGCCGCCAGGCTCGTTCACTGACTCCGGGAACGAGATCGTCCCTGTCTCCAGTGGTGGTCTCCTCGGCCCATTCCCTGACTCGAACCACTTCCTGGCCTAGGGCAGAGGAAGGACCAGCTCCCGCCGTCAGCGCGCGTGCGGAACCATCGTCGTCCAGCGCGAAAAGGGCCCCCTCGTCCTCATCGGGATATCCGCCCCCCAACTTGTATTTGCACACGTAATTCGAGCGGCCCTTGGCCAGGGCGACGTCGAGCTGTCGCGGCAACTCCTCGGCGAGATTTTCCAGCAGACGCGGAACATCGCGCCCGACAATCTGCGCTTGAAGAGCCAGGGTGGCCGTTGAGACCACGACGGGCTTGTCCGCGTCGAGAGCGTGGGCGATCGCCGGGACGAGATAGGCCAAGGACTTGCCCGTTCCTGTCCCAGCTTGAACCAGCAAGTGGCGGCCCGATTCCAGGGACTCCACCACTTGACGTGTCATTTCATGCTGCCCGGCACGGCTCTGTCCGCCCATGCGTTCCACGGCCCGGTCTAGTAGGGCCACCACGTCTTCTACTTCAGCCATGGACGACGAATTGCTCCAATTCCGCGGCGAGTACGCCACGCACCTTGACGGACAACCGGGTTCCCTCTGCCGTGTGCTCGATCGAGAGAATCTCGGCATCTGTGCCATGCAGACGGTTCACCAGATCCCCACGTTCGTAGGGGATGAGCAGTTCCATGGCAACATCGGGCCGCGGGATTGATGAGCTGATCCGCTCCAACAATTCGGCGATCCCCCCACCAGTGCGGGCGGAGACAACCACGTGGTTCGGTTCGCGTTGGCGAATCCGCTCAACGACGAAGGGGTCGGCGATGTCGGCTTTATTCAGCACGATGATCTCAGGGATGTTCTGCGCATCGACCTCCGTGAGGACTTGTCGAACGGCGTGGATCTGGCCCTCGGGGTCCGGGTGGGAGGCATCGACGACGTGGAGGATGAGATCCGCATCGGCAATTTCTTCCAGCGTTGATCGGAAGGCCTCTACCAGCTGGGTCGGCAACGACCGGACGAAGCCGACGGTATCGGCCAACGTGTAGCCGACTCCGTCCTCGGTTTCCGTCCGCCGTACCGTGGGGTCCAGCGTGGCGAACAAGGCGTTCTGGACCAACGCCCCGGCGTCTGTCAGGCGGTTGAGCAGCGAAGACTTCCCGGCATTCGTGTAGCCGGCGATGGCCACTGCTGGAACTGAGTTGCGCTTGCGATTTGAACGTTTGGCCTCACGCGCCGGTTTCATTCCCTTGATCTCACGGCGGAGCTTGGCCATGCGGTCGCGGATTCGTCGACGGTCCAACTCGATCTTTGTCTCGCCGGGTCCACGGGAGCCGATGCCGCCGCCAGCCGCACCAACACGTCCACCTGCCTGGCGCGACATCGATTCACCCCACCCGCGCAGTCGGGGCAGCAGGTATTCGAGCTGGGCGAGTTCGACCTGTGCCTTGCCTTCGCGGCTCTGGGCATGTTGCGCGAAAATATCCAGGATCAGGGCCGTTCGGTCGATCACCTTGACGCGAACGATGTCCTCCAGCGCTCGACGCTGCGACGGTGCCAGCTCAGAGTCGATGACCACGGTATCCGCCCCGGTGCTGGCAACGATGTCACGCAGTTCCTGTGCCTTGCCCGAGCCTAGATAGGTCCCGGGGTCAGGTTTCATGCGCCGCTGGACCAGACCGTCGAGAACCTCGGAACCTGCGGTCTCGGCCAGTGCTGCCAATTCGCGCAGCGAATTCTCCGCGTCCTGAGCAGTGCCCTCTGTCCAAATGCCGGCCAGGACCACGCGTTCGAGACGCAGTTGCCGGTATTCGACCTCGGTGACGTCTTCGAGTTCGGTGGAAAGTCCGGCGACGCGTCGAAGCGCATTGCGCTCCGCCAGATCCCGCTGCTCGCCATCCGACGTGGATTGCCCGGCCCCATCCGCGTCGAGCGCCAGGGCCCTTCTGCCCAGCATGGACTGCGGTTCCGGGGTATCCCCGGGCACGGCGCGACCTGCTGCGTCATCGCTTGCCAGGATGCGGTCGATGACCGACTGGATCTCGTCCTCGTTGAGGTCGCGGTCGCGTGGATTGGGCTCGTTGTGAGTGGTCATGTTCCCCTTTGAAGGTCTTCCATCAATTCTAGTCCGCCCCACCGACACGTCGAGGCTTTCCTCCAGCGGCCGAAAACACGACGCACATCGACGAACAAAGTGATTGGGATAAGCGTATCACTTGTCAGGAGGCCGCCGGGAGTGCGTGATTCGCTTTGGAGTCCCCTACCCGGTTAATCTTCCATTCATGGGTTCGGACCACTATTTCAGCGCACAACCGTCCACGCCGTTCACCCGTAAACACATTCGGGTGACGCTTGCTGGCGAAGAACGTATGGTCAGCACGGCCGGCGGCATCTTCAGCCCCGAAGGGATCGACAAGGGTACAGCAGTACTCCTGAACGAAGTCCCAGCCCCACCCTCAAGCGGAGATCTGCTGGATATCGGATGCGGATGGGGGCCGATTGCCTTGAGCATGGCCCTGGCGTCGCCCGATGCAACGGTTCACGCGATCGACGTGAACGAACGCAGCCTCGAGCTGACCCGAGAGAACGCCAACGCACTTTCCCTGCAAAACGTCGTGGCCACGACGCCCGATGCGGTCGATGAGGGTGTCCGTTTCCAGACCATCTGGTCAAACCCCCCGATCCGTGTCGGCAAGGAGGTCCTGCACCAGATCCTCTTGCAGTGGATTCCGCGACTGGCCCCGGGGGGAACTGCGTGGCTCGTCGTGCAGAAGAATCTCGGATCCGACTCCCTGCAGTCCTGGCTCAAGCGTGAGCTACCTGCAGGATTCTCCGTGACCCGGCATTCGACGGCCAAATCATTCCGCATCCTGCGTGTGGACCGCCCTGTAGTGGACGAGGCAGCCGGAAGCTAGCTCAGGGAGCCCTCGGAAACCAATACCGCTGGACCATCCAGAACCACGTGTTCCCTGCCATCGGGCCCGTTGACGAATACCACCGACACTGTTCCACCCGGCACATGCACGTCCCACCGCTCCGCAACGGTGTCACCGGCCCAATGTCGTGTCGCCACGACCGCCGCACAGGCCCCTGTGCCACACGAGCGGGTTTCTCCTACTCCGCGCTCGTGGACGCGCATCCGAATCGTCCCGACACCGGCGCTGACCAGCGGATCAGACGGAAGGACGAATTCGACGTTGGTACCGTGTGGCGGAACGGGTTCCACCAAGGGCGCATGGTGCAGGTCCAACTCGTCGAGTTCGGATGCTTCGGACAACGCGACGACGGTATGCGGGTTGCCCATGCTCACGCTCAGCGCCGGGCGGGGCACCGCCATTCCAGCGTCCACGATCGAATCCAGAGCACGTTCGATGGCCCGATCCGGGAAGATGAATTCCCACGGCCCCATGTCCACTGCATAGCCGACTGCAGAACGGGTGATCACCTTGACGCCGGCGCGCGTCCCGATGGTGAGCGCCGCACCGTCATCCAGGGTGACGAATCCTCGACTGATCAGGAAGTGGACGAATACCCGAACCCCATTTCCGCACATTTCCGAGACAGATCCGTCGCCATTGCGGTAGTCCATGAACCATTCCGCGGCAGGGTTCTCCCCCAGCAGGGCACGCCCTTCCGCCACTGTCTCGGATTTGATGGCTCGTATGAAGCCATCCGCGCCGATGCCCAAGTGCCGATCGCAGACGGCGGCAACCTGTTCGGGCAAGACATCGCGGGTATTGTCCGGGTCCGCAACCAAGATGAAGTCGTTGCCGGTCCCATGGCCTTTCGTGAAGGCCAATCCGGAGAGTTCGCGGAGTCGGTCGGCTTGCTGTTCGGGCCCAGTAGTGCTCATGTCTCTAGCCTACGTGTCCGCGGCAGACTCGAATTCACGAACCTGGGCGCCGATCGCATCAGCCGCCCCGGGAACGGAGGGATCGAACCAGGCGACCCTGGGGTCAGCGCGGAACCACGTGATTTGCCGACGTGCAAAGCGGCGGGTGGCGACGACCGTGGATTCGATGGCCTGCTCGACGGTACTGATGCCGTCGATCACCTCAAGGAACTGTGAATATCCGATGGCGCGCGCGGCGGTCTTGGTTTCGCGCAGACCGCGCACGGCCAGTTCACGGACTTCCTCGAGGAGACCCGCCGCGTACATCCTCTCGACCCGGCGTTCGAGGCGTTCGTGCAGAAGTGGACGTTCCAGGTCCAGACCGATCTGGAGAGTTGGTTGCACATAGTTCCGTTGGGGCATGTAGGAGCTGAAGGGACGCCCGGTGATCTCGTAGACCTCCACTGCGCGTATCAGCCGCCTCACGTCCAGACCACGTGCGGCTGACACCGGGTCCACGGCAGCCAGCCTCTCCTGCAGCCCCGCCGTCCCGTGCTCCCCCGCCTCCGCTTCCAGCCGCCGCCGGGTCGGAGGATCGGTGGGCGGGAACTCGAGTTCATCGACAGCCGCACGAACGTAGAGACCGGAGCCGCCAACCAGGATGGGCAGGCGCCCTCGTTCCTGGATTCCGGAGATTGCCTCACGCGCTTGGTGTTGGAATGTCGCCACGCTGGCTTCTTCCCCGATATCCATGATGTCGAGGAGGTGGTGGCGGATACCCCCGCGTTCATGTACCCCGAGTTTGGCGGTACCGATATCCATTCCGCGATAGAACTGCAAGGCATCGGCATTGACGATTTCACCGTCGAAGTGCTGGGCCAGCTGAATCGCTGTGTCCGATTTTCCGGTTCCCGTCGGTCCGACGACAGCAATGAGTGGCCTCACCAGAATCTACTTACGTGGTGGGAGCACCGGCATGCCCAAGGAGACTCCCTTGGCGCCGGCGGCGGACGGGGAACCGCTGCCAACGCCACAGGACTCGGCCTGCGAGCGATCCCAGGCGTCGCCGGCACGTGAACGTCGGAGTTGGTACTCCCCAGTCGTCGCCGGGTCCGCAACGAGGTGGAAGGCTGCCGCCCCGGTGACCCGCACCGTCACCAAATCGCCAGGTCGGGGCTGTTCTGCTCCCTCGGGAACGGAAAAGTGCACCAGACGCTGGTCGCGTGATCGGCCAGAGAGCCGGTGGGTCTGCTCGGACTTGCGACCGGACTGTGCCGTGACCATGACTTCAATCTGCCGCCCGATTTGCCGGGAGTTCTCCTCGGCGCAGATACGGTCCTGGAGAGCCGTCAGGCGCTCGTAGCGTTCCTGGACGACTTCCTTGGGCAGCTGGTCCGGAAGTTCGGCAGCGGGGGTGCCGGGGCGTTTTGAGTACTGGAACGTAAAAGCGCTCGAGAACCGGGACTTCTCGACGACGTCCAGGGTCGCTTGGAAGTCCTCTTCGGTTTCCCCGGGGAACCCCACGATGATGTCGGTGGTGATGGCGGCATCGGGCATGCGTTCTCGGACGCGGTCGAGGATGCCGAGGAACTTCTTGGACCGATAGGAACGACGCATGTCCTTGAGTACTTTGTCAGAGCCTGATTGCAGCGGCATGTGCAATTGCGGCATGACGTTCGGCGTCTCGGCCATCGCATCGATGACATCGTCGGTGAAGGCCGCAGGGTGCGGGCTGGTGAAGCGAACACGTTCCAGGCCCTCGATCTGCCCGCAGGCGCGCAGCAACTTTCCGAAGGCCAACCGATCGCCGAATTCGACGCCGTAGGAGTTCACGTTTTGGCCCAACAGGGTGACTTCGATGGCGCCGTCATCGACGAGAGCCTGGACCTCGGCGAGGATATCGCCCGGACGCCGATCACGTTCCTTGCCACGCAGCGACGGGACAATGCAGAACGTGCAGGTGTTGTTGCACCCCACGGAGATCGAGACCCAGCCCGAATAGACGGAATCCCGTTTGGTCGGCAGCGTTGAGGGAAAGACATCGAGGGACTCGAGGATTTCCAGCTGGGCCTCGTTATTGTGCCGGGCACGCTCCAGCAGGGTGGGCAGTGAGCCGACATTGTGGGTGCCGAAGACGACGTCTACCCACGGGGCCTTGCGCAGGATGGTCTCCCGATCCTTTTGCGCCAGGCAACCTCCCACGGCAATCTGCATGCCTGGGTGCTTTTCCTTGACGTGGGCCAATCGCCCGAGGTTGCCGTAGAGCTTGTTATCTGCATTCTCGCGCACGGCACACGTGTTGAAAACGACGACGTCGGCTTCTCCCTCGGCGGCGGTGTCCTGCCGCGGAACCATCCCGGCTTCCTCCAGCAAGCCAGCGAGGCGCTCCGAGTCGTGGACGTTCATCTGGCAGCCATAGGTACGGACCTCGTAGCTGCGCTGGGAGGTATCGGTGGCCGGGGCGGATTCAGTGCTGGGAATGGTCAAACTCACCCACCTAGAGTACCGAACCAGCTTGGCGTGGCGGAACTCGGTGCGCGGGTTCAGCCGTGTTCGACGGGCCAGACCTCATTGACCACCCGGAAGGCGACTCCTGGGCCGTAGCCTTTCCGACCCAGCATCGATACGAGACGACGGACACCCTTGTCGCGATCGAGGCTCGGCGGCATGGACCTGACCTTCTTTTCGACGAGTTCCCGAGCCATGTCCAGCTCGTCAGCGTCACTGAGCTGTTCGAGGGCCTCAGAGGCCAACTCGTCAGCGACGCCCTTGGTACGCAGCTCCCGTTTCAGGGCACTGCGGGAGAGACCCCGCGTGCGGGCCCGCCCTCGAACCCAGGAATCCGCGAAGGCAGCGTCGTCGATCAGTTGGAGTTCCTCGAAGCGGTCCAGGACGCGCTGCGCCGCCTCGGGGGGTACATCGCGGTCGTCCAGCTTGTCCGCCAGTTGCTTCCGGCTCTTCGCGGATCCCGTCAGCTGCCTCAGAACGATGGCCCGCGCCACGGCGTCCGG
>NZ_BAAAIV010000007.1:0-37002 GCF_039526245.1 Arthrobacter rhombi | reverse complement strand
AACTCCGTTTCTTCTTGCCGGCAGGGCCCCGGTCCTGGCCATCGTCGAGTGGATTCCCGGCTGGATGTGCGTCAGGTGCCGGGTCTGGATCCGCTGCATCAGGAGGAAACAACGAGCCACCGGATCCGTCAGGATCCGTCAGGCCGCCGAAGTCGCCGGGAATCGAGCCCATCGCGTAGCCCTGCAGTGTGGGCCGCGGCTAGGAGTCGTTGCCCACGGCGCGCAGCTGCGGATCGCCCGGCTCCTCGGGCTGGGCGCCGATGCCCAGCTTTTCCTTGATCCGGCGTTCCAACTCATTCGTCAGGTCAGGGTTGTCGCGCAGGAACTTGCGGGCATTTTCCTTGCCCTGGCCCAGCTGGTCGCCGTCATAGGTGAACCATGCACCGGACTTCTTCACGAAGCCTTCCTCGACGCCCATGTCAATGAGGCCGCCCTCGCGGGAGATGCCGATACCGTAGAGGATGTCGAATTCGGCCTGCTTGAACGGCGGCGCCATCTTGTTCTTGACGATCTTGGCACGGGTACGGTTGCCGACGGGGTTCGTCCCCTCCTTGAGCGTCTCGATACGACGGACATCGATGCGCACCGAGGCGTAGAACTTCAGTGCCTTGCCACCTGTGGTGGTTTCGGGGCTGCCGAAGAAGACGCCGATCTTCTCGCGGAGCTGGTTAATGAAGATGGCTGTGGTCTTGGTCTGGCTCAAGCGCCCGGCGATCTTGCGCAGGGCCTGGCTCATCAGGCGGGCCTGCAGACCCACGTGGCTGTCGCCCATTTCGCCTTCGATTTCCGCGCGCGGCACCAGGGCAGCCACGGAGTCGATGACAATGACGTCCAGGGATCCCGATCCGATCAGCATGTCCATGATCTCAAGTGCCTGCTCACCGGTGTCAGGCTGCGAGACCAGGAGCGCATCGGTATCGACACCCAGCTTCTGTGCGTATTCGGGGTCAAGGGCGTGCTCGGCGTCAATAAAGGCAGCGATTCCGCCGTTGCGCTGTGCGTTGGCCACGGCATGCAGCGCCAGGGTGGTCTTACCGGAGGACTCCGGTCCATAGATTTCCACGACACGGCCACGCGGCAGCCCGCCAATCCCCAAGGCGATGTCCATGGCAATCGATCCCGTGGGGATGACCTCGATCTTGGCGCGCGTTTCGTCCCCCAAACGCATGACAGATCCCTTGCCGTACTGCTTGTCGATCTGCGCCAGCGCTGATTCGAGCGCCTTTTCGCGGTCCATTGCTGCAGCCATCATTCACCTCGGTTGTCTTGCGGCCCTCAGGCCTGTTGTCGTCCTGCTTCACACGGTATGCGCCACACCGGACAATTTGGCACCGGTCCGCATTCCTGTGGAGAACGGGGCCAAAACCGTGCAATGTCTCTCGCTACAGCCTACAACTCTTCCGAACACATATTCGAACTTTCGTTGGTGTGTCTTCGAAGGCTATTTCTTCGGGGCAACGTCGCGTCCCAGCCGGCGTTCGTCGGGCACATCCTGCTTCTCGCAAATCGCCAACCAGACACGTCGGGGTTCGGTGCCGGACGACAGTGCTTGTTGGGCGCTTTTGTCGCCCAGGTCCGACAACACCAGTTCGGATGCCAGGACGCGTGAATACCCGGCCCCGAATTCGTCGTCCATCAACCGCCAGAAGTCGCTGAGTCTCACATCGTCCATTCTTCCATGTGTCGGACCTTCCGACTCTAAGATGGTGCCATGAATGAACCTGCCCCTGCAGCCTCCGAAGCCGCGCAACGGACCCAAGCGATCCATGACATGGAGGAGCAACTCAGCTTCCTCTGGCGGCGCGCACGCGCCAACGGCAACAAGGTGGCCAAGCAGGTCCACCCGGATATGGAACCGGGCGCCTACGGCCTGCTGGCCGCGTTGCAACGCCGCGGGACACTGCGCTTGACCGAGTTGGCGGCGGAGATCGGTGTCGGCAAGCCTTCGGTCAGCCGGCAAGTCAAGATGCTCGAGGAGCTCGGTGTGCTGACGAAAGTCGCCGACCCAGCCGACGGGAGGGCCCAATCCATCACACTGACTGAAGCCGGTGCGCGACAACTGTCCACTGCACAGCAGTCGCGGCAGCACATCTTCCGCGACCTTTTGGCCGATTGGCCGGATTCCGAACTGGAGACCTTGGCCGGGTTGCTGGCCAAGCTGAACCATTCGTACCTGAACGATCGGGGCTGAGGCGCCACATGAGACAGGGCAGCCGGACATGCGGCTGCCCTGTCGTCTGCTTCGTCCCGGCGGGCAACCCCGGCTGATCGCCGGGGAACGCACCACCTGGAGGCTAGTGTGTCGCTGCGAGGTCCTGGGGTAGGCCCTCGGTCCAGTCCTCTGGGAGGACTGTGGAGAACTGGTTGGTGAGGTCCGACGGGACGGTGTCCGGGATGTCGACGCCTTCGGCTATGGCTACGCGGTCGCTGACCTCGCGCAACATCAGGGAGAGCGGGACGTCGAGCGCCCCACAAATCGATGAGAGCAGTTCGGACGAAGCTTCCTTCTGTCCACGCTCCACCTCGGAGAGGTAGCCAAGGGAAACGCGGGCATTATGCGAGACCTCGCGCAGGGTCCTGCCCTGACGCTGCCGGACGTCCCGCAGGACGTCGCCGATCTCGTGGCGGAGTACTACCATTTTAGGCTCCTTGTGCTCGCGACGGGCATCTTCTGTCAGACCCACATCGCGCCAACGGACGACGCCGTTTACGGATACGGGTTGCTTGACCATGTGTATCGCCTTACTCCTTCAGATCCTGTGCCAGGCACTGCCTGGCTTCCGGGTCCTGGTTCGGACCCTGTAGTTTTTTCAACTCACGGGATCGTCATTTTGTTCCCGGCACCCACACTAACCACAATCGGGGCCGGACTGCCAGCGCCCGGGCGAAGTGTGGACGACTATTTCTTCTCGAGCAAACCGGCCAGTAGTTCCAGTGCGGCGTCCCGTGCCGCAGCACGGATCTCCTGGCGTCCGCCAGACAGGTGCAGTTCGCGGGCTCCGCTGCCCTCATCGGTCGCGAAACCGACGTACACGGTGCCTACCGCCTGGCCGTCGTGGGGCTCTGGCCCGGCGACGCCCGTACTGGAAACGGCGATGTCTGCTGTACAGGTGTGTCGGGCCCCCTCGGCCATCTGCCGGGCGACCTCCGGGTCCACCGATCCGCATTCACGCAGCAGTTCGGCGTCGACGCCGAGGACTTCATGTTTGACCTGGTTGTGATAGCTGACCACTCCCCCGCGCAGAACGGCCGAAGCCCCAGCGACATCCGCGATGGCACCGGCGATCCACCCTGCGGTGAGTGATTCCGCAGTGGCCACTGTCAGGCCCCTGCTGGTTCCTGCAGCGACGATGCGTTCTGCCGCGTGATCGGCCCGGCCGTCAGTCACCGGACTTCCCGGCCGCCGGGTGCTGGGCGCATCCGTGATGCCTGGACGATGTAGTCGATACCGGTATAGATGGTGATCGCAGCTGCCAGCAGGATGACGGCCAAGGCGATGGCGGACAGCCAGCCGATGTCCGGGGTGAAGGGCAACAGCAGCAGGGCCAGACCGGCCGTCTGGGTGACGGTCTTGAGCTTGCCGCCCTTGGATGCGGCAATGACGCCTCGGCGGATGACCGCGAAGCGCAGGACGGTGATGCCCAATTCACGGACCAGGATGACGATGGTGACCCACCACCACAATTCGCCCAACCAGGACAGGGTGACCAGGGCGGCACCCAACAGGAGTTTGTCGGCGATGGGGTCGGCGATCTTGCCGAAGTTGGTGATCAGTCCCCGGCTACGCGCCAAATCGCCGTCGAGCTTGTCGGTGTACATGGCCAGCGCGAACAACGCGACGGCAATCCAGCGCAGTGTTGCATGTTGCTGGTCGTCGGCCACCAGGGCCCAGACGAAGAACGGGACCATGACGATCCGCAAGGTCGTCAGGACATTGGCGATGTTCAAGGTCGGGACGGGCTGGGGTGTGCGTTCTGCTGGGGTTTCAGTCACCTGTTCAGGTTACCGTCCGGTGAGGTTCCAGGCGTCTTCCGAGCCGGACTCGCCGTCGTCCCCGTCGTCGTATTCGGTGGCTTGCGGGTAGGCGGCGAGGTCCTCGGCGACGAGATCGGTGCCGTAGTGGTTGGCGTTGGCGTTCTCGACCAGCGCGGCTTCGGCGGCCGGTGTCTCCTGCGGGGTGGCCGGTGCCGAGTCCCCGCGCATGGCGGCCAGCACGGCCGGCAGGTCATCGGGCTTGACGAGTACGTCGCGGGCCTTGGAGCCTTCGGAGGGGCCGACGACGCCGCGGGACTCGAGCAGGTCCATCAGCCGGCCTGCCTTGGCGAACCCGACACGCAGCTTGCGCTGGAGCATGGAGGTGGACCCGAACTGCGTGGTGACCACCAGCTCGGTGGCCTGCAACAGGACCTCGAGGTCGTCCCCGATGTCGTCGTCGATCTCCTTCTTCGGGGCCTCGACGGCGACGTCATCGCGGTACACGGCAGTGAGCTGGCCCTTGACGTGCTCGACGACCCGATGGATCTCCGACTCGGTGACCCAGGCACCCTGGACACGCATGGGCTTGGAGGCGCCCATGGGCAGGAACAGGGCGTCGCCCTGGCCCAGCAGCTTCTCGGCCCCTGGCTGGTCCAGGACCACGCGGGAGTCGGTGACGGAGGAGGTGGCGAAGGCCATGCGCGAGGGCACGTTGGCCTTGATCAGGCCCGTGACGACATCAACGGAGGGTCGCTGTGTGGCGAGGACCAGGTGGATGCCTGCGGCACGGGCGAGCTGGGTGATGCGAACGATCGAATCCTCGACGTCGCGGGGGGCGACCATCATCAGGTCTGCGAGCTCGTCGACGATGACCAGCAGGTAGGGGTAGGGCCTGATGACCCGCTTGGAGCCTTCCGGGGGGACGACCTTGCCGTTGCGCACCCCCTTGTTGAAGTCATCGACGTGCTTGTACCCGAAGTTGGCGAGGTCGTCGTAGCGCGTGTCCATCTCGCGGACGACCCACTGCAGGGCCTCGGCGGCCTTCTTCGGGTTGGTGATGATGGGGGTGATCAGGTGGGGAACACCCTCGTAGGCGGTCAGTTCCACGCGCTTGGGGTCGACCATGACCATGCGCACCTCGTCGGGGGTGGCGCGCATGAGGATGGAGGTGATCATCGAGTTCACGAACGAGGACTTGCCCGCACCGGTGGCGCCGGCGACGAGCATGTGCGGCATCTTGGCCAGGTTGGCGACCACGAACCCGCCCTCGACGTCCTTGCCGACACCCATGACCATGGGGTGCTCGGTCTTGCGGGCGGCGTTGGAGCGCAGGACGTCACCGAGGGCGACGACCTCCTTGTCGGCATTCGGGATCTCGATGCCGATGGCGCTCTTGCCGGGGATCGGCGAGAGGATCCGCACGTCGGAGGAGGCGACCGCATAGGAGATGTTCTTGGACAGGGCGGTCACGCGTTCGACCTTGGTCCCCGGGGACAGGGCGATCTCGTAGCGGGTGACCGTCGGACCGCGGCTGAAGCCGGTGACCTGGGCGTCGACCTTGAACTGGTCGAGGGTATCGGTCAGGGCCTTGACGACGGCGTCGTTGGCTTCCGAGCGTTCCTTCGCCGGCGGGCCGGCCGGGAGGAATTCGGAGGACGGAAGCGTGTAGGCGACGTCGCCGGAGAGCTGGAGCTGCTCCGTGCGCTGCGGGATCGGGGTCAGCGGGGCCGGCTGCGCAACGGGGTTCGAGGGGACATTCGGAACCGCGGCGCCGGAGCCGCCGGGCGCGCCGGCAGCAGCGAGCATGCCGTTGATCGCCGTCGTATCCAGGGCCTCGGTGGCCGGCTCGTTCGCGGCGGCTGCACCGGAACCGAGCCCGACGTCGTTCTTGACCTTTTCCATCGCCTTTTCCGCAGCGGTGGGACGGCGCACGCCCGGGGGGATGGCCGGTCCCGGGACGGTGGCGGGGTCTTCGTCATGGTCGTGGATGACCGCCTTGTCGTAGGCGGCATCCCCGGTGAACGCCTCGGCGGCTGCTGCCGCCTCGGCTTCCTCTTCGCGTTGGCGCGCACGGGCCGCCCGGCCGAACTTGCGGGTCCGCTTGGCCGGGCGTTCGGCACGCTCGCGGTCGGCATAGAGGTAGCTCTGGTCGTGTTCGGGATCGTCGGCGTCGGAACGCTCCCGGGGTGCGGCACCCGGCTCGGGTTGTCCCATGATCCATTCGTAGCCCTGGCGGATGCGCGCCGGGATGTGGCGGAATGGGGTGGCGGTCATGATCATCAGGCTCAAGACCGCCAGCACGATCATGACGGCCAACGCACCCCACCGGCTCAGCAGGCTGGCCAGCGGCACGCTGACCAGGAACCCGACCACTCCCCCGCCGGACCAGAGCTGGTCGAAGGGTGCGTCCAGGGCCGGAAGGCCGGCGACGATATGGGCGATGCCGGCGATGGACAACGTGGCCAGGGTGAGGCCGATGCCGATCCGGTTGTTGGCGCGGTTCTCCTCGGGGCGACGGAACAACCGGTAGGCCCCGATGAAGAGGACGAGCGGCAGCAGCGAGGCCATGAAGCCCAGGGAGCCGCCGAAGATGTTGTGCACGGTGGTGCCGTACCAGCCGACGCCGCGCAGGCCCCACCATTCGACGCTGCCGACGATGACCGCGATGACGACGAGGAAAAGTCCGGTGCCGTCACGACGGACATCGCGTTCGGGACGCACGTCCTGGCCGATCTTGCGGAACGCCCCGCCGACCATGCGGGCCAGGCCCATCCACAGTCCGCGGATGGCACGCAACGGCAGGGCCAGGTCCTGATCCACGCCGGAGGTTCCTGCCGCCGGACGCGCACCGCCCTGACGCGACGAACCCGTGCCGGATTTGCCGCGCGCCGGGGTCTTGCCCGCCGGTTTGCGGCCGGAGGCCTTCGTCGGGGTGGGGGAAGTACGGGTCGCCATACGCGTAACCGTACAGGGTCCGGGCCCTCCAGCCCCGGATTTACACGCCTCAGGCCTCGAGGACGACCGGGACGATCATGGGCTTGCGGCGTAGTCTGCGGCTGACCCAGGCCCCGATGGTCCGGCGGACCACCTGCTGCAACTGGTAGGTGGTGTGGGTGGGGTTGTTGCGCACCGCCTCCTCGAGGGCCGCAACGATCTTGGGCTTGATCTCCTCGAACACCTGCTCGTCCTCGGCCACGCCGCGGGCATGGATGTCCGGTCCCGTGACGATGCTTCCGGTCTGGCGGTTGACCACGGTGATCACCGAGATGAACCCCTCTTCGCCCAGGGTCCTGCGGTCCTTGAGGTCATCGTCGGTGAGGCTGCCCACAGCGGAGCCGTCGACGTAGACGAACCCGCAGTCGACCTGGCCGACCTGGCGTGCGACGCCGTCGCGCAGGTCCACGACCGAGCCATCCTCGGTGAGCAGGATGTTCTGGGTCGGGACACCCGTCTGTTCGGCGATCCGCGCATTGGCCAGCAGGTGGCGGGTCTCCCCATGGACGGGCATGGCGTGGCGCGGGCGGATGATGTTGTAGCAGTAGAGCAGCTCCCCGGCCGAGGCATGGCCGGAGACGTGGACCTTGGCGGTGCCCTTGTGCACGACGTCGGCGCCCAGGCGCATCAGGCCGTTGATGACGCGGAAGACGGCGTTCTCGTTGCCCGGGATCAGGGAGGACGCCAGGATGACGGTGTCCCCTGGCCCGACGGAGATCCGGTGGTCGCCGGTGGCCATGCGCGAGAGCGCCGCCATGGGTTCCCCCTGGGAGCCGGTGGACATCAGCACCACGCGTTCCTGCGGCAACTGGTCGACCTCCTTGAGGTCCACCAGGATCCCCTCGGGGACGTCCAGGTAGCCCAGCCGGGCGGCAATGCCCATGTTCCGGACCATGGAGCGCCCCACGAAGGCAACCTGGCGCCCATGGGCGGCAGCGGCGTCGAGCACCTGTTGGACCCGGTGCACATGCGAGGAGAACGAGGCGACGATGATCCGCTGGGCGGCACGGCCGAACAGGTCCTGCAGGACCGGGCCGATCTCCCGCTCGCCCGTCGTGAACCCGGGGACGTCGGCGTTGGTGGAATCGGACATGAACAGGTCCACGCCCTCTTCCCCCAGCCGGGCGAAGGCCCGCAGGTCGGTGATCCGCCCATCCAACGGCAGCTGGTCCATCTTGAAGTCCCCGGTGTGCAGGACGGTGCCGGCGGCGGTGCGGATGAACACCGCCAGGGCATCGGGGATCGAGTGGTTGACGGCAACGAATTCGCAGTCGAACCCGGCGAATTGCCGGCGTTCGCCTTCGGCGACGGTGACCAGGACCGGGGAAATGCGGTGTTCGGCCAGCTTCGCCTCGACCAGGGCCAGCGTCAGCTGCGAGCCGATCAGCGGAATGTCCCCGCGGAGGCGCAGCAGGTAGGGAATGGCCCCGATGTGGTCCTCATGGCCGTGCGTGAGCACCACGCCCACGACGTCGTCGAGCCGTTCGCGGATGTACCCGAAGTCCGGCAGGATCACGTCGACGCCGGGTTGGAACTCCTCCGGGAAGAGCACCCCGCAGTCGACGATGAGCAGCTTCCCGCCGATCTCGAACACTGCCATGTTCCGTCCGACCTCGCCGATGCCGCCGAGGGGCACGATGCGCAGGGTCCCGTCGGCCAGCGGCGGAGGTGGGCTCAGGCGGGCGGCATCTGCCGGGGCGACGACGGTGTCGGACATCGGGGGCCTCTTCCTAGAGGTGGATTCCGGCCTCGGCCAGGTCAGCGCGGATGGGTGCTGCTTCTTCCTCGGTCGGTTCCACCAGGGGCAGCCTCACGTTCGCGTGCGGCAGCACACCCTGCCAGTGCAGGATCGTCTTCGCCGCGACGGCGCCCTGGATGTGGGACATGACGGCCCGCTGGACGGGATCCAGTTCGAAGTGCAGGGCGCGGGCGGTGGCCAGGTCCCCGGCGAGCATCGCGTCCACGAGGCGGCGGTACCCGGCGGTGGCCACATGTGCCGAAACGGAGATGACGCCCTTGGCGCCGGCCGCCATGAGCGGAAGGGTCAGCCCATCGTCACCGGAGTAGACATGCAGGTCGGTGTTGGCCAGCACGCGGGTGGTGGACTGGTAGTCGGCCTTGGCATCCTTCAGCGCCACCACATGGGGGTGCTCGGCCAGTCGGATCAGCGTCTCGGCGCTGATCGCGATGCCGGCGCGGCCGGGGATGTCGTAGACCATGACGGGCAACTCGGTGCTGGAGGCGATGGCCTCCACGTGGGCCCGGACACCGGCTTGGCTGGGCTTGTTGTAGTACGGCGCGGTGACCAGCAGCCCGTCGACGCCGAGCTTCGCAGCGGCCTTCGACAGGTGGATCGAGTGCGCGGTGTCGTTGGTGGTGGAACCGGCGATGACCTTGGCCCGGCCGCCGACCGCCTCGACCACGGCACGGAACATGCCGAGGTTCTCCTCGTCGGTCAGCGTGGAGGTCTCCCCGGTGGTCCCGGTGACCACCAGCGAATCGCAGCCGCCATCGACCAGGTGGACGGCCAGGGCCGCCGCCTGCTCCAGGTCGGCAGCGCCTCCTGCAGCGAACGGGGTGACCATGGCGGTGCCCAGGGTACCGAAGGGGTAGTCGTGGCGCGGGGTGTTCGAATCCGTGGCAGGCATGGCCCCCACGTTACCCTCAGCCCCCGCCAAATTCCGTAGCCGCACACGCTGCGTGACCAAGATGACGTGCACCGGTGGCGCGGTGCCGGTCTTGGTATATTCGACGCGCGGGTCCCACCGCATCCTCCCCTCCCACCGACAGGCCATCAGCCCATGCCCCGACAGCGCACGACGGCTCCGACCCGGCGCATCGCCGGGGTCGACGTGGCCCGCGGCCTGGCACTGCTCGGGATGATGGGAACCCACATCCTGCCCCTGACCCAGGCCGGCCCGCACGGCACCGAGGCGACCTGGGTGGCGCTGCTGTTCGCCGGCAAGGCGTCGGCGGTCTTCGCGATCCTCGCCGGTGTGGGGTTGGGGTTGCTGACCGGCGGAAGCACCCCCCACAGCGCGGGGAGGGCCGCCGCCGACCGGCGTTCCGTCGTCGTCCGGGCATTGCTGATCACCGTGATCGGGCTCGGCGTCGGTTCCCTCGATGCCAACGTCGCGGTCATCCTGGTGCACTACGGGGTCCTCTTCCTGATCGCCACCGTGTTCTTGCGGCTGCGTCTGCGCGCCCTGTGGTGCTGGACCGCGGGTTGGCTGCTGCTGGCGCCGGCGCTCTGGTACCTGCTGCTCCCGTGGGTGCAAGCCCACGTGGAACCGGCAACGGTGGGGGCCTCCCCTGGGCTCGGCGACGTGTTGCGCCCGGCGACCCTGCTGGCCGACCTGTTCGTCACCGGCTACTACCCCGTGCTGGTGTGGACCGGATTCGTGCTGCTGGGCCTGGCCGTGGGCCGCTGCCGGCTGCAGCTGCCGCCCGTGGCCCTGGCGTTGGCCGTGGGCGGGGCGGCGCTGGCCTCCGGGGCCCGGGCCCTGTCCGCATGGCTGCTCGACACCCACCCCGCTGCGGTCCGCGCGCTGGCGTCCATCACCGAAGTCAATGGCCAACCCCTGGATGCCGCGCTGGCCTCCGGTCGCGGCCTGGCCGGGATCGATTCGACGCCCTGGTGGTTCGTGATCTCGGCCCCGCACAGCAGCGCCCCGTTGGATCTGCTGCACGTGTCGGGAGTTGCGTTGGCCGTCTTGGGCTCGTGCCAGCTGCTGGCGATGGCGTTGACCGCGCTGCTCGGCGGCGCCGGGGAGGCGCTGATGTGGCCGTTGTCGGGAGCCGGGTCGGCGACCCTGACGTTGTATGCAGGACATCTGGTGGCGCTGGATCTGTTGAGCACCGCCACCGCCGGCCTGCCCCGCCTGCAGCTCTACCTGTGGTTTGTGGTCATCACCCTGCTCGCGGGCATCGCCCTGAAGTGGGCCGGGCGCCGCGGCCCCCTGGAGGCAGCGGTCCATGCGGTCGCCGACGCCGCGGCCGGGGCGGGGGCCCGGGGACCACGCAGGTCGTAGCGCACCCGCGGCAAGCCGGCGGCCCGGTCCTCAGCTGCCGGTGGTGGTCCGGGCGTCCCCGGAGGCGCGGAACAGGCCGATGGCCCGGCGCATCGTCTCGCGGGCCCGGCGTCGGTCACCCGACGCGTCGTAGGCCAGCGCGAGCCGGTGCATGCTGCGCCAGCTGTCCGGGTGTTCCGTCGCTTCCTGCTGGTATTGCACGAAGTCCTCGTCGGCCGCCGCCTTCACGATCCGGCCGGACGGGGTCCGGGGAAGGTTGTCCTCCGGCAGCAGCCCCTCGGATTCGAGGATGCCGGCCATGCGCTGGCTGCGGGAACCGAAGAGGATCTCCCGGATGAGGATCCAGACCCCGAGCAACGGGATGACCAGCGCGGCGACACCGATGCCCTTCGCCAGCGGTTCGGCGGCCCGGATGAGGGCTATCGAGCTGGCAAAGGAGGCGTAGAGGTACAGGGCGAACAGCAGCAGGATGCCGCCGACCCAGAGCTTGGTCTTCACTTAGGCGTTGCCTCCGAGATCGAGGTAGTTGTCCAGCCCGTAGGCCAGGCCGGGGCGGGAGGCGACAGTGCGCAGGCCCAGCAGCACGCCGGGCATGAAGGAGACCCGGTCGAACGAATCGTGGCGCAGGGTCAGTTGTTCGCCCGCCGACCCGAGCAGGACCTCCTGGTGGGCGACCAGGCCGCGCAGCCGGACCGAGTGCACGCGCACGCCGTCGACGTCGGCACCCCGGGCGCCGTCGAGCAGGGTTTCGGTGGCGTCGGGGCTCGCCGGGACCTTCGCGGCTGTCCTGACCTGGGAGATGAGTTCGGCGGTGCGCACCGCGGTGCCGGAGGGGGCGTCGACCTTCTCCGGGTGGTGTAGTTCGATGATCTCGACGGATTCGAAGTACTTGGCGGCCTGCGCGGCGAAAGCCGAAGCCAACACTGAACCGAGGGCGAAGTTCGGGGCGATCAGCACCCCAACCTCTGGATGTTCGGCCAGCAGCGTGGTCAGGTGGGCGCGCCGGGTGTCGGTCCAGCCGGTGGTTCCCACGACGGCGTGGATCCCGTGTTCGACGGCGAAGCGGACGTTGGCTTCGGTGCTGTCCGGGACGGTGAGGTCCACCAGGTGGGTGGCCCCGGCGTCCAGGACCGCCTGCAGCGGGTCATGTCGGCCCAGCGCGGCGACGAGCTCCATGTCCTCGGCGTTCTGGACCGCCTTGACGGCCTCGGCACCCATCCGTCCTGAGGCTCCGAGGATGGCAACGGAAATCTGTGCAGTCATGCGCTCAAGGTTATCGCGTCAGGCCATGCCCACCCATTCGGTCTCGCCGTCGGCGAAGTGCTGTTCCTTCCAGACCGGCACCCCGTGTTTGACTGCCTCGACCAGGTCGCGGCACGCCTCGAAGGCCTCGCCCCGGTGGGAGGAGGCGGCAGCGGCGACCAGGGCAGCGTCGCCGATGGCCAGGTCCCCGGTCCGGTGGGCGGCCCACAGCCGGGTGCCGGGGTGCCGGGCGGCGACGTCGGCGGCCAGCTCGGCCATCCGCGTATCGGCGGTGGGGTGGGCGCTGTAGTGGAGCCGTTCGACGGCCCGCCCGGAGTCGTGGTTGCGCACCACGCCGCCGAAGGTGACGACGGCACCGGTGGCCGCTGTCTCGACCGCGTCCCAGGCGGTGCCCACGTCGATCGGTTCGGCGGCCATGCCGGAGTAGACGACGACGCCGGCTGCCGGGCTGGTGGGTTCAGGCATGTCCATGTCCGCCTTCGATTTGTTCGCAGAGGTGTCCGATGATCGGGTCCAGCACCTCGAGGGCGTCGGCGACGCCGCCGGGTGACCCGGGAAGGTTGATGATGAAGGTGCGCCCCGCCGTGCCGGCGTGGCCCCGGCTGAGCGCCGCATGCGGTGTCTTCATCCGCCCGGCGGCCCGGATGGCTTCCATGATGCCGGGGATCTGGCGGTCCAGCAACGGCTCGGTCATCTCCGGGGTGGCGTCATCCGGTGACAGGCCGGTTCCGCCGGTGGTGATGATCACCGCCGGTTTCTCCCCCAGCAGCCGGCGCAGCGCGGCACCGACCGGTTCGCCATCGGGGACGATGACCGGCTCGCCGACCGCGAACCCGTGGGCGGCGAGCCACGCGCTGATGACCGGTGCGCTGCGGTCCGTGTAGACGCCGGCGGCGGCCCGGGTGGAGGCGACCAGTACCGCGGCACTGCGGCTGTCCCCGCTCATGCTTCCTGCTCCCCCAGCGTCCAGTCCCCGCTCTTGCCGCCGGATTTGGCCAGCACCTTCGTCTCGGAGATCACCGCATGCTTGTCGACCGCCTTGGTCATGTCGTACAGGGCCAGCGCGGCGACCGAGGCGGCGGTGAGGGCCTCCATTTCGACGCCGGTCACCCCGCGGGTGGTGACGCTGGCCTCGATGCGCACCGTGCCGGCTGCCGCGTCGGGGAAGAAGTCGACGGTGAGCTTGGCCAGCGGGAGCGGGTGGCACAGCGGGATGAGCTCGGGGGTCTTCTTGGCGGCCATGATCCCGGCGATCCGCGCGACGGCGAGGGCGTCGCCCTTGGGCAGGTCGCCGGAGACGATCATCGCCAGCACGTCGGGGCGGGTGTGCAGCACCGCTTGGGCGGTGGCGGTGCGGGAGGTCTCTGCCTTGTGCGAGACGTCGACCATGTGGGCCGATCCGTCGGCGCGGACGTGGCTGAGCCCCGGGGTGTGCGGGTCGGTCATGAAAGGTCTCCGTAGATCAGGGCGTCGACCGGTTCCCCGGCCTGGGGTGTGGGGGCGTCAGGGGTCAGCACCAGCAGGGCGTTGGCGGTGGCCAGGGCGTGGACCAGATGGGAGCCGGGCCCGCCCACGGCGCTCGCCTCGACTCCGCCGTCGTGCAGGATCCTGACCATGACGCGGCGCGCCTGTAGCTTGCCCGGCGGCGGCGGCGGATCCAACGGGCCGGCCAGCCGGGCGGAGAGCATGCGCCGCTCGGCGGCCCCGGTGAGCCCGATCAGGGCGGGGCGGAGCAGGATCTCGAAGCTGACGACCCCGCTGACCGGGTTGCCGGGAAAGGCCAGCAGCGGGGTCGGTGCGGTGCCGGGCAGTTCCAGCAGCCCGATCCCCTGGGGGCCTCCGGGCTGCATGGCGACCGAGCCGAAGTCGATGCCGTGCTCCGCCAGCGCCTGGCGGACCACCTCGTAGGCTCCCTGGCTGATGCCGCCGCTGGTGATGACCAGGTCATGGGCCGGCGCGCCTGCGGGGCCGAGCTTCCCGGCCAGGGCGGTGGCGAAGGCCTCCGGGTCATCGGCGCTGATGCCGGCGCACTGGGCCTGGGCTCCGGCCTCGGTGAGCAGGCTGGCCAGCAGCGTTGAATTGGCGTCGTGGATCTGCCCGGGGGCCAGGGCGGTACCGGGGGCCCTGACCTCGTCCCCGGTGGCCAGGACGAGCACGCGCGGCCGGCGCCTGGCCGGAAGGGTGTCGATCCCCAGCGCTGCGGCCAGACCCAGGTGCACGGGGCCCAGCCGGGTGCCGGCCGCCAGGGCGGTGGCCCCGGCGGCGATGTCGCTGCCCGCGGCGCGGATGAACTGTCCTGGCGGGACGTCGGTGGGCAGGGTGACGGTGGCGTCCTGGGAGTCGGCGGGCGGGAAGCGGGGAGGATCGGCGCGTTCGATGGGCACCACGGAGTCGGCACCGGCGGGCAGCATCGCCCCGGTCATGATCGGCACCACGGTTCCGGCCGGCAGCCGAGGGGCGGTGGCACCGGCGGGGATCGGGGCGCCCACGGGCAGGGCCGTGCCGTGGGCCGCCTCCGCCACCCGCAGGGCGTAGCCGTCCATCTGCGAATTATCGAACGGCGGCAGCGCCCGCGGGGCCACCAGGTCGGCGGCCAGGACGCGGCCCAGGGCCTCGTGTAGGGGCAGGTCCTCGGTGCCCAGCCGGTCCGCCAGCGGCGCCAACAGGCGGTGCACTGCGGCGCGGTGGTCCTCGACGGTACGCCGGAAGCTGGAGTCCATGCGTTACATCCTACGGCCGGGCCGGACCGCTAATGGCGGAAGATCCGGCCCACCGCGGCCCCGGCGATGACCAGCACGATCAGGTACAACCCGATCAGCATCAGGCTGATGCCCAGGGCCGCCTGCGGGTCGTTGGAGTTCAGCGCCAGCTCGATCTGCAGCGGCAGGGTCCGGGTGCGTCCGGCGACGGATCCGGCAAAGGTGATCGTCGCCCCGTACTCGCCCAGCGACCGGGCGAAGGCCAGCAGCGTGCCGACCAGGATGCCGGGCGCGGCCAGCGGCAAGGTGATGTGGGACAGGATCTGCCCGGCGGAGGCCCCGGCGTTGGCCCCGGCGAACTCCAGGTCGGTGTCCACCGACTCGATGCTGCTCAGTGCGGAGACCACGAAGAACGGCAGCGAGACGAAGACCTGGACCAGGACCACCGCCGCCGGGCTGAACCCGATGCCCAGGCCCAGCGCATCGAGCCATCCGCCCACCGGAGTCTGCCGGCCCCAGAAGTAGAGCAGCGCCAACCCGGAGACCACCGGGGAGAGCACCAGCGGCACCACCAGCAGCCCGCGCAGCAATGCCAGCACCACCCCGTGCAGGCGGGAGAGCAGGACGGCCAACGGCAGCCCCAGGACGAAGCAGACGACGGTGGAGGCCGCCGCCGTCGTCAGCGAGAGCCCCAGCGCGGTCCGCGCGTCCTCGCGGGCCAGCAGTGCCGGCAGGTCCTTCCAGTGGGCAGCGGCGAACAGGGCGACGAGGGGCCCGGCGAGGGCTGCCAGGCCGATCCCCGCGGGGATCCACAGCCAGCCGGGCGTCGTCGCCCGGAGCATGCGGGGCGAGAGGGGAACGCGGGTCACGGCTGGGAGAAGCCCGCCGCGCTGAACAACTGCGTGGCGGCGTCACCCTGCAGCCACTGGGCGAACTTCTGCGCGGAGTCCGGCGCGTGGGTGGCTACCAGCAGCGGGTAGGTGTTCGGTGCCAGGTGCGGCAGCTTGATGGCCTTCACCTTTCCGCCGGCGGCAGCCGCGTCGGTCGCGTAGACGAATCCGGCGTCGACCTGCCCGGCGGTGACCTTGGTCAGCACGGCGCGGACGTCGTCCTCCTCGGTGACGGTGCCCAGCGTGATGCCCTCCTGCTCCAGGTAGCCGTTCGCTGCGCGCCCGCACGGGACGGCCGGCGCACAGATGGCCACCGCATGCGCCTCCGGAAGCTGGTCGACTCCGGTGATCGGCGAATCGGCGGGCACGGCCAGCACCAGCGAGTTGGAGAGCAGGTCGACGGGCGCGGCGAACGCGTCGGGCTGCTCCAACGCCTTCGGGGCCTCGGTATCGGCGGTGATCAGCACATCGGGCCGCTCGCCGGCATTGGCCTGCTGGACCAGCTTCGAGGAGGCCCCGAGGTTGATCTGGATCGGGGTGGTGTCCCCCGTGTCCTTCGCGTACGCGGCGGTCAGCTCGGGAGCCACGTCGGTCAGCGAAGCGGCGGCGGAAAATTGCACGACGCCGGTGCCCCCGGTGGTGCCCGCGGAACCCGGGGCCGGGCTGGAGCCGTCCCCCGCTCCCGCCCCGGAGGCGCAGCCGGAGAGCAGCAGGACGGTGGCCGCCAACGCGGTGATGATGCGGGTCTTCACGGTTGTCCCTTGGTTTCGATGATGACGTTGGTTGATTTGATGACCGCGGTGGCGATGCTCCCCGGTTCCAGTCCCAGATCCCGCACCGCTTCGCTGCTCATCAGCGAAACCACCCGGAACGGACCGCATTGCAGTTCCACCTGGGCCATGACCCGGTCGGCCGTGACGGCGGTGACCAGGCCGACGAACCGGTTCCTGGCCGAGGACGCCACGTGCGCCGGATCGGCAGGGCTGCTGGACAGGCCCCGGATGTAGGTGGCCAGTTCGGCCCCGTCCACGGTGATCCGCCCGGCAGCGTCACGTCCGGCGGCCAGCTGCCCGGCATCCAGCAGGCGGCGGACCGTATCGTCGCTGACTCCCAGGAAGCGGGCCGCCTCGGAAACTCGCAAATGCGTCATGAACACAGACTAGACGACGCATATGCGAGACCAAACACCAGTTCGTGCGGCATCTGGCAATCCGGGCAGCCGTCCGATGGCGCCCAGCCGTCCAGCTCGTCCCACCGGCCCCCTGAATTCGGGCCCTATCTGGACTACCCTCGGAAGATGACCTGTAGCACCAGCCCCCGGACCCCGGACGGGTCCAGCCCGGAACCGGCAGCGGTATCGCTGGGCATCCCGTCCATCCCCGCGCCCGGTGCCTCCGGTCCCGAGGCGGCCTCCGGCGCCGTCCCCCCGCCGGCCCCGGGCGAGGACCCGCGCCTGGTGGACCGTTTCGGCCGCGTCGCCACCGATCTGCGCATTTCGCTGATCGACAAATGCAACCTGCGCTGCACCTACTGCATGCCCGCCGACGGCCTGGCGTGGCTGCCCGCGGAGCGCCTGCTGACCGCCGAGGAGATCCGCCGGCTGGTGCGCATCGCCGTGGACACCCATGGGGTGCGCGAACTGCGCCTGACCGGCGGCGAACCGCTGGTGCGCAAGGACCTGGTGGAGATCATCGCCGCGATCCGCGCCGATCACCCCGACCTGCCGATCTCGATGACCACCAACGGCGTCGGGCTCGCCGCCAAGGCCCAGGCACTCGCCGATGCCGGGCTGTCCCGCATCAACGTCTCGCTGGATACCATCCACGCCGAATCGTTCGCCAAGCTGACCCGGCGGAACTTCTTCCACAAGGTGCTCGAGGGCATCGAGGCCGCCGATGCGGCCGGCCTGCGGCCGATCAAGATCAACGCCGTCCTGCTGCGCGGTGTCAACGACACCGAGGCCGCCGACCTGCTGGACTGGTCCCTGGAACGCGGCTTCGAGCTGCGGTTCATCGAGCAGATGCCCCTGGACGCCGACCACGGCTGGACCCGCACCAACATGGTCACGGCCGAGGACACCCGCGAGCTGTTGCGCACCCACTACGACCTGTCCGTCTCCCCCGATGCGCGCGATGGCGCCCCGGCCGAACGCTACGTCGTCCGCGCCCTCCCCGGCGGGGACCCCGCGACCGGGGGCTCCCCCGGATCGGTCCTGGGCACGGTGGGCATCATCGCCTCGGTGACCGAACCGTTCTGCGCCGATTGCCGCCGCACCCGCATCACCGCCGAGGGCAAGATCATGAGCTGCCTGTTCTCCCGTGAGGAGACCGACCTGACCGCCTTGCTGCGCTCGGGTGCCACCGACGGGCAGATCGCCGACCGGTGGCGGGCCGCCATGTGGGCCAAGCCCCGTGCCCACGGCATGGACCATACCGGGCTCGGCGACCAGGATTTCGTCCAGCCGGACCGCTCCATGAGCGCCATCGGAGGATAAGTGAAGGTCAGGTTCTTTGCCGCCGCGGCTGCCGCGGCCGGCACCACCGAGGTGCAGGTGCCCCTCACCGACATCGAGCACGACGGCGGCACGCTGGCTGCGCTGCTGGCCCACCTGCCCCACGTGGTTCCCGGCGGCACCTCCGGCCCTCCGCTGACGCGCGTCGTCTCCCGTTCCAGCTTCCTGGTCAACGAGACCGGCGCCCGCGACCACTCACGCCGGCTGGCCGAGCCCGACGTCATCGACATCCTGCCGCCGTTCGCCGGCGGCTGAGGCCCAGCGGCCCCCACGACGTCCACACGGCACAGCGGCCGGTCACCCCGGATGGATCCGAGAGGTGGCCGGCCGCTGTGCTGCCCTGGGGTGTTGCGGGGGATCAGTCGCGGATACGGTCCTTCAACCGTCCGTAATTGTGGCTGGAGCCGATCACATCGCCGGACTTCCATTCCTCCCACCCCGGGCGGTCGGCCATGAAGGCTTCGATTTCCTCCTTGGTGGCCTCCAGCTTCGGGTCGTGCTTGAGGTAGTGCCTGGTCTCCCGGGCGATCAGCCCGGAGAGCACCAGCAGGCCCACGAGGTTCGGCAGTGCCATCAGCCCGTTCATCACGTCGGAGAAGGCCCAGACGACACCGAGCTCGACGGTGCAGCCGATGAAGACGACCAGCGAGAAGACCACCCGGAACGGCATCACGGTGCGCCGGCCGAACAGGCGCTCCATGTTCCGTTCGCCGTAGTACGACCACCCGAGGATCGTGGAGAACGCGAAGAGCACCAGGCCGATCGTCACGATCCAGTGGCCCCACTCCCCCGGAAGCCCGTGGGTGAAGGCCTCACCGGTCATCAGTGCCGCGGAGATCTGTTCGCCGGTCTCCGGGTCGACTTCCTTCCAGGCCCCCGTGGTCACGATGACCAGACCGGTGAAACTGACGACGATGATCGTGTCGATGAACGTCTGCGTCATCGATACCAGGCCCTGGCGGACCGGGTGGGTCGTCTGGGCCGCCGCTGCGGCAATCGGTGCCGAGCCGAGCCCGGACTCGTTGGAGAACAGACCGCGGGCCACGCCGTACTGGACGGCGATGATGATGACCGACCCGGCGAAGCCGCCGACGGCCGAGGTGCCGGTGAAGGCATCGCTGAAGATCAGGCCCAGGGCCTCGGGGATCTGGCCCACGTTGGCCAGCAGGATGTACAGGGCGCCGAGCACGTAGAAGACGATCATGACCGGGACGAGCCCGGCGGTGACGGCACCGATCGACTTGATACCGCCGACCAGGACCACCATGGCCAGGACGGTCAGGACCAGGCCGGTGACCCACGGGGCGACACCCCAGCTGCTTTCCACGTTGGAGGCGATGGAGTTGCCCTGGGTCATGTTGCCGATGCCGAAGCAGGCCAGGACGGCGAAGATCGCGAACATCAGGCCCAGGATCTTGCCCAGCGGGCCCTTGATGCCGCGCTCCAGGTAGTACTGGGGGCCACCTGACTTCTCACCGGCAGCGTCCGTTCCGCGGAACCTCACGGCCAGGTAGGCCTCGGAGTATTTGGTGACCATGCCCAGCAGGCCGGTCATCCACATCCAGAACAGGGCACCCGGTCCACCGATGCCGATGGCGGTGGCGACGCCGACGATGTTGCCGGTTCCCACCGTGGCAGCCAGCGCCGTGGTCAGGGCCTGGAACTGGGTGATGTCGCCTTCGGCGCCGACATCCTTGCGTTTGAGGATGCCCAACCGCAGGGCGGCACCCAGCTTGAGGAACTGCAGTCCCCCCAAGCGGATCGTCAGGTAGAGACCGGTGCCCAAGAGCAGCGGTATCAGCATGTACGGACCCCAGACAATGCTGCCGATGTCCGATAAAACGGACTCCAACTTGTCTAAATTCATGGCATTGAGCCTCTCAAGATATGCGGGTGATGATGTGGGTGATCGGGACCACATCATTCCGAGCATAGAGGCATGAACAGGGTTTCCGGCGCAAGGAGGACCCGCGTGTACTGCGGGCCGCCGTGCGGCTAGAGGCCGAAATCCGCCGGACTGTCGAAAGGCCCCACGACGGTGACGGTGCGGGGCCGGGAGGCCAGTTCGCGGGCGAGCGCCTGGACCGTATCGGCGGTGACCGCCCGGACACGGGCCAGTGACTCGTCGAGGTCCTGGAAGAAGCCGGTGACCAGCTCGGCACGGCCCAGCCGTGACATGCGCGATCCCGGGTCCTCCAAGGCGAGCACCATGCCGCCCGAGAGTTGGCCGATGGCCTTGCGCAACTCTTCGGAGGTGATGCCGTCGGCAGCCAACTTGTCCAGCTCTTCGCCGAGCAGGCCGATGACCTGCCCGGTCTTGCCGGGTGCACAGCCGGCGTACATGCCGAAGTAGCCGACGTCCGAGTAAGCGGCCGAGAAGGAGTAGGTGGAGTAGACCAGACCGCGCTTCTCGCGGATTTCCTGGAACAACCGCGACGACATGCCGCCACCCAGGACGGCGTTGAGCACGCTCATCGTGTGGCGGCGTTCGTCAGTGGCGACAATCCCGGGGCAGCCCATGATGATGTTGGTCTGCTCGACCGGGCGGCGGATGACGTCGATGGTGTGCTGTCCGGCGATCTCCACCGGTGCGGTGCTGCGGCGTGGCTCGGGCAGCGCGTCCTCGTCCAGGGTCCAGCCGGCGGTGCGCAGGGCCTGGAGGACCTGGCGGCAGACCTCGTCGTGGTCGAGGGAACCGGCGACGGTGATGACCAGTTCGCTGGGCTTGTAGTACCGGCGGTAGTGGTCCACCACCGCGTCGCGGCCGATGGACAGGATCGCCTCGGGGGTCCCCCCGATGGGCCGGGCCAGCGGGTGGGTGCCGAGCACTGCGGCCACGAACTTCTCGTGCGCTACGTCTCCCGGGTCATCGCTGTCCATCGCGATTTCCTCGAGGATGACGTCGCGTTCCTGCTCGAGTTCCTGGGGATCGAGCACAGCGGAGGTGATCATGTCGGCGATCACGTCGATGGCCAGCGGCAGGTCCGCGTCCAGGACGCGGGCAAAATAGCAGGTGTTTTCCTTCGCCGTGGCGGCATTGGATTCGCCACCGACTTCGTCGAAGGCAGAGGCAATGTCCATCGCGCTACGGCGAGTGGTGCCCTTGAAGAGCAGGTGTTCCAGGAAGTGGGTGGATCCGTGCTGGCCTTCGGCCTCGTCACGCGATCCCACACCGACCCAGAAGCCGATCGTTGCGGAGCGCTGTCCGGGCATGGCCTCGGTCAGCACCCGCACCCCGCCGGGGAGGACGGAGCGGCGCACCAGCGCCCCTCCGGCCTCCCCGTGCAGGATGGTTGGATCCCCGTCCTCGATCGGTGAGCCGGTGCCGGGGGCACCGCGCTCAGCGGTCGACGGGAACATTCCCGAGCCATGGAGCGGCAAAGGAATCAATGCCATGGGTGTATCTCGTCCCTACGCGTTGGCGGGCGAGGAGTCGGCCTCGGCCTCATCGGCGACGACAGGGGCCAGGGAGAGCTTTCCGCGGTCATCGACCTTGGTGATCTCCACCTGGAGCTTCTGGCCCACGGAGACAACGTCCTCGACGTCGTCGACGCGCTTGCCACCGGCGAGCTTGCGCAGCTCGGAGATGTGCAGCAGGCCGTCCTTGCCCGGGGTCAGGGACACGAAGGCGCCGAACGTGGTCAGCTTCACCACGGTACCGAGGTAGCGTTCGCCGACCTCCGGGACCATGGGGTTGGCGATCGCGTTGATGGCGGAGCGGGCGGCCTCGGCGGATTCGCCGTTGGTCGCACCGATCAGGACCGTGCCGTCATCTTCGATGGAGATGTCGGCGCCGGTGTCCTCCTGGATCGTGTTGATCATCTTGCCCTTCGGGCCGATGACCTCGCCGATCTTGTCCACGGGGATCTTCACCGAGATGATGCGCGGAGCGAATTCGCTCATCTCATCCGGGGTGTCGATCGCGGAGTTGATCACCGAGAGGATGTGCAGGCGTGCCTCGCGGGCCTGCTTCAGCGCGGCGGCCAGCACGGAGGCCGGGATGCCGTCGAGCTTGGTGTCCAGCTGGATGGCCGTGACGAACTCGGAGGTGCCGGCGACCTTGAAGTCCATGTCGCCCATGGCGTCCTCGGCTCCGAGGATGTCGGTCAGCGCCGCGTAGCGGGTCTGGCCGTCGACCTGGTCGGAGACCAGGCCCATGGCGATGCCGGCAACCGGTGCGCGCAGCGGCACACCGGCGTTGAGCAGCGACAGGGTCGAGGCGCACACGGAGCCCATCGAGGTGGAGCCGTTGGAGCCCAGTGCCTCGGAGACCTGGCGGATCGCGTAGGGGAATTCCTCGCGGGTCGGCAGCACGGGCACCAGGGCACGCTCTGCGAGGGCTCCGTGGCCGATTTCGCGGCGCTTCGGGGAACCGACGCGGCCGGTCTCGCCGGTGGAGTACGGCGGGAAGTTGTAGTTGTGCATGTAGCGCTTGCGCGTCACCGGCGACAACGAGTCGATCTGCTGCTCCATCTTGAGCATGTTCAGCGTAGTGACGCCCATGATCTGGGTTTCGCCACGCTCGAAGATCGCCGAACCGTGCACGCGGGGCAGGACCTCGACCTCGGCGGTGAGCTGGCGGATGTCCGTCAGTCCACGGCCGTCGATGCGGACCTGCTCGGTGAGGATGCGCTGGCGCACGACCTGCTTGGTCACGGCACCGAAGGCCTTGGAGACCTCGTTGACGCGGCCTTCGAACTCCTTGCCTTCGCCGGCGAGCTGCTCGACGATTTCGTCGCGGTACACGCTGGAGGCGCTGTCACGTTCCTGCTTGTCGGCGATCGCGAAGATCCCGGCCAGCTTGGCGGAGGCAGCAGCTTCAACGGCGGCGTAGACGTCGTCCTCGTAGTCGCGGAAGACCGGGAATTCCACGGTCGGCTTCGCGGCGCGGGAGGCCAGGTCGGCCTGCGCGTCGCAGAGGACCTGGATGAACGGCTTGGCTGCCTCGAGGCCCTCGGCGACGACCTCTTCGGTCGGGGCGGTGGCGCCGTTTTCCTTGATCAGGTTCCAGGCGTGGTCGGTGGCCTCGGCCTCGACCATCATGATGGCGACATCGTCACCGGCAACGCGGCCGGCCACGACCATGGAGAACACGGCGTTCTCCAGCTGGGAGTGCTTCGGGAAGGCAACCCACTGGGCGCCGTTGCCGTCGTCGACCAGGGCAACGCGGACGCCGCCGATGGGGCCGGAGAACGGCAGGCCGGAGAGCTGGGTCGACATCGAGGAGGCGTTGATGGCCACCACGTCGTACAGGTCATCCGGGTTCATCGACAAGATGGTGACGACGACCTGGACCTCGTTGCGCAGGCCCTTGACGAAGGCGGGGCGCAGCGGGCGGTCCATGAGGCGGCAGGCCAGGATGGCCTCGGTGGAGGGGCGGCCCTCGCGGCGGAAGAAGCTGCCCGGGATGCGGCCGGCAGCGTACATGCGCTCCTCGACGTCCACGGTCAGCGGGAAGAAGTCAAAGCCCTCGCGGGGGTGCTTGCCGGCAGTGGTGGCCGACAGCATGGACGTGTCGTCATCGATGTAGACCATGGCCGCGCCGGCGGCCTGCTGGGCGAGGCGCCCGGTCTCAAAGCGGATGGTGCGCGATCCGAATCGGCCATTGTCGATGACCGCTTCTGCGAATTGAATTTCGGGACCCTCCATGGAGAGTCACCTCCGTTTCTCGTTTGGCGCAGGGCCAGCCCATCTCCTCCGGTTCCACCGGAGGGGGCACCCGGTCTTCGATCGAGGCCCACGGGGTGTCCGGCGTCGTGCCGGTTTCCGTAAACCACTACCGAGGACCGCGAATGTCCGAGATGGCTGGTTCCTGCAGTTTTCACTTGTGGTGGTGGCAACGAACCGGGGCCCGTTGCCAGAAAGCGGCCCCTCACCGGTTGCCCGGCGGGGAGACCGCTTCCGTGGATCCGACTAGCGGCGCAGGCCGAGACGCTCGATGAGCGCACGGTAGCGGACGATGTCGGTGTCCTTCAGGTAACCGAGCATGCGACGACGACGGCCAACCATGCCCATGAGGCCACGGCGGGTGTGGTGATCGTGCTTGTGGGTCTTCAGGTGCTCCGTCAGGTCCAGAATACGACGGGACAGAACTGCAATCTGCACCTCGGGTGAACCCGTGTCGCCTTCGTGGGTGGCGTAAGCCTTGATGATTTCGGTCTTAACAGCAGCGTCGAGGGCCACATTAACTCCTGGAGTTGTACCGCGAACAGTTTAGGTGCCGTTTCCGGCGTGGTGACACGCAACCGCGGACTGCAGCGCACACCACCAGTCAGTCTAGCATCACCGCCCCTACGGACGGTGGGCCCGCCAGGCATGCGTGTAGTACGGCAGCCCGAGCTCCTGCCCGGGCTGCAGTCCGAGGTGCTCGTACAGGTACCAGACGAGGTTGCCTTCGACCCGGGCCCGCGTCTCGGTGCCGGCCCGCAGGTAGTAGCTGCGCGACTTGGCCAGGTCGATGAGGTGCTCCGGGGTGACCGGTTGCTCCCAACGCACCTGCAGCGACTCCAGCCCGGAGAATTCCGGGCCGATGTCGGGGACGAACTCGGGGCGGTGCACGTCTCCGGCATGCATGATCCGGCTGAGCCGGTGCACCCAGCCGACGGTGACGTCGAGCTGGTTCCAGATGAGTCCCAGCCGTCCGCCGGGCCGCAGGATCCTGGCGGTCTCCGCCGAGGCGCGGGGCACGTCCACCCAATGCCAGGCCTGCGCATACGTGGCCAGGTCGAAGGAGGCGTCGGGCAGGCCGGTGTCCTCCGCTGACGCCCGGAGCGTGGTGGGCGCAGCAGACTTGAGGTGCAGCTGGGCCAGCATGTCAGCCGAAGGATCCACCGCCGTCGTGCTCAATCCCCGCGCGGCGAGTTGCAGGGTGAGGATTCCGGTCCCGGCACCCAGGTCGACGGCGTCACGTGCACCGGGGGGGATCAGGAAATCCACTGCGGCGTCCGGGTAGGCGGGGCGCACCGCGTCATAGAGGTCGCCGCCGCTGGAGAAGGCCGCACCGAAGGCCAGCCGCCGGGCCTCATCGAGTTCCGGGGCCCGGATCGGCAAGTTGGGGATGGGGGCGTCCGCGGCGGGTCGGGTCACCGGTGCCGCGGGTCCGCGCTCAGGCGCCGGCCCGGTCATGGGCCAGGAGGGATCGGGCGCGCTGGACATCGTCGTTCATCTGCTCGATCAGTGCCTGGACCCCGTGGTAGGCCACCATGGGCCGCAGTCGGGCGACGAATTCGACGACGGCCTGCTGGCCATAGAGGTCGAAGTCCCCGACCTCCTCGGCCGGGCGGTCGATGACATGGGCCTCCACCTGGCGGCTGACGCCTTCGAAGGTCGGGTTGGAGCCGACGGAGATCGCCGCGGGCCACGCCATCTCCGATTCGTCGACCAGCCAGCCGGCGTAGACGCCGTCGGCGGGGATGATCCCGGTGGCGTCGGTGGAGAGGTTGGCCGTCGGGAAACCGAGTTCGCGACCGCGGGCGGCGCCGTGGACGATCTCCCCGCGCATGCGGTGCGGACGGCCGAGGATCTCGTTGGCGGTGGCCACGTCACCGTCGGTGAGTGCCTCGCGGATCCAGGTGGAGGACCAGCGCCGCGATTCGCCGATGTCGTCGATGCCGATGACCTCGAAACCGTGGATCCGGCCCAGCTCGACCATGGTGGCGAAGTCCCCTGAGTTGTCGCGGCCGAACCGCACATCATGTCCCACGACGACGGCGCAGGCGTGCAACCGGTCCACGATGATGTTCGTGACGAATTCCTCGGCGGTGGCCTGGGCGAACTCCAGCGTGTAGTGGATCATCAGCAGCGCATCGATGCCGGTTTCGGCCAGCGAGTCGATCCGGTCGGCCAGCCCCATGATCAGCGGCGGGTACGTCCCCGGGCGGTGGACCTGGGCGGGATGCGGGTCGAAGCTGATGGCCACGGAGGATGCGTGGCGGCGGGCACCCAGGGCGGTCAGCGTGGAGAGCACCTCCCGGTGGCCCCGGTGGACACCGTCGAAGTTGCCGATGGTGACGACCGATGGCCCGAAGTCCGCGGGAACGGATTCGAGGCCTTTCCAGTAGTGCACTGTGCTCCTTGGGGATGCTGCCGTGTCGGTGGCCGGGGTGGCGCGTTTTCCATTATTCACGATCGGCCCGTGATGCCGAATTCACGCTAGCGCGCGGCGGCGGGCTCCCGGTGCCGGAAGAGCCACCAGAGCCCGATCAGCGGCAGCACCAGCGGAATGTAGCCATACCCCTGCCCGAAGTGCGACCACACTGCCGGGTGGGCGAAGTCCTGCGGCACGGCAAAACTGAGGATGCCCACGATGACGACGCCGGCCAGCTCCACCAGGATCGCTGTCAGCGACAGCCGCCAGCTGCCACTGCGGTGGGACGCCAGGGCAATGGTGGCGATGATGTAGACCACCGCGGCCACCGCGCTGAGCACATACGCCAGCGGGGCCTCATCGAATTTCGTGAGGATCTGGTAGCCGGCGCGGGCCGTGGAGGAGATCGCGAAGATGCCATAGACGGCGATGATGATGCGCCCCAGTCCGGCCTGCCGTCCCGTGCTCTGCTGCGTGTCGGGTGTTTTCATGCGAGGGGTACTCCATCCCAGATCTGTTCCATGCGGTACAACATGACGAATACGGTGAGGCCGACGGCGGCCAGGACTGCGTTGGACCAGCGGGTCTTGTCGGTGACCGCCCAGGCAAAGGCCACGACCGGCACGAACAGGGCGGTGAGGACATACCCCCAGAACTCCCAGGTCTCCCCCGCGATGGCCTGGCCGCCGGCTTGGCGGATGGCCGCGGAGATGCCGTAGACCACCAGGAAGACCTCCACGGCGGCGACGGAGATGATGGCGTAGTCATCCGGGTGGTCGCGGGTGATCGTGGCGAACACGCTGAGCAGGACCGACAGGGCGCAGATGATGGCACCGGCGATGAAGAATCCGTCGACGATCACGGTAGGTGGTTCCTTTGCGGCTGGCAGGTGTCCCCCGGAACGACGGCGGTGCGTCACCCGGGAGGGTGGATGGAGGTCAGGCGGTGGCGAAGACGATCTCCGGTTTGGCGGCGTCTGCCTTGTTCTTCAACAGGGCGACGCAGGTTCCGTCCGGGGCGAAGGCCGCGGTGACCTCTTGCCCCTCATTGGGGGCGATGCGGCGTCCGAAGGACAGTTCGGTGGCTTCCTCGGCGCTGAGTTCCCGGTTCGGGAAGAGCGCCCGTGCCGCATCGTCCAACGCCAGCATCGAGAACCCGTCGGCCAATTCCTCCATGGTCCGGGCGCCCTCGATGCCATACGGTCCAACGCGGGTCCTGCGCAGGGCAGTCAGGTGTCCGCCGACTCCGAGCCCCTCCCCGAGGTCGCGGGCCAGGGCACGGATGTAGGTTCCCGAAGAGCACTCGACGGTGACGTCCACGTCCTGGATCTTTCCACCCCGCAGGCGCCGGATGTCGTGGACCTCGAACCGGCTGACGGTCACGGGGCGGGCGGGCAGGTCGACGTCCTCGCCGCTGCGCACCCGGGCGTAGGAGCGTTCGCCGTTGACCTTGATGGCGCTGACGCTCGAGGGGACCTGGTCGATGTCCCCCGTCAGTTCCGCAACCCCCTGGTGGATCTGTTCGGGGGTCACGGCCGCGGCGATCCGCGCCTCCAGGAGCTCGCCTTCGGCATCATCGGTCACGGTGTTCTCGCCGAGGCGGATGGTGGCCTCGTAGGTCTTGGAGGCACCGACGATGTAGGTCAGGAGACGGGTGGCCTTGTTGACCCCGACCACCAGGACCCCGGTGGCCATGGGATCCAGGGTTCCTGCGTGGCCGACCTTGCGCGTCCCCGCCAGCCGACGGGTGCGCCCCACGACATCGTGACTCGTCCAGCCCTGCGGCTTGTCGACGATCACCAGTCCCGATCCGACGGCGGCCTGATCTGTGCTGGCACCTTTTTTCACGTCACCCAGTATAGGTGCGTACACGGGGTCCTCGGCTCCGATCCCCTTCGCCGGCGCTGCACGTCGTGCACCGTCGACGGCGTCGAGGGCCTGTGGGGCACGAATACTTCCTGTGATGGACACGATGAAACGGGTGAAGAGGCGGATCCGCTGACATCCCAGCGCAAACAAGAACGGGCGGTGCCGGTGCCGGCCACCCGATCAAGGGTGGTTGGCGCCGACACCGCCCGGTGTCGGTGCCGGCCACCCGATCAAGGGTGGTTGGCGCCGACACCGCCCGGTGTCGGTCCACCGCGGCAGGAAGCCGTGGCGGACGGAAAAGCGTGGCTAGTCCTCGTCGACGTCCTCGTCCGGGTGTTTGTACGGATCGGGGTCGCCGGCATGCTGCGCGCCGGCGGCCAGGGCCGCCACCTCTGCGTCGCGTGCCTTGGCATCGCGCAGCAGTTCCTCCAGGTTGGAGGCATTGACCGGGATCTCGTCCGCGACGAATTCCAGGGTCGGGGTCAGCCGGACGGTCAGGTTGCGTCCGACCTCCTTGCGCAGGATCCCCTTCGCCTTCGCCAGGCCGGCGGCCGCGTCGGCCTTGGCCTCGTCGTCGCCGAGGACCGTGTAGTAGACGGTCGCGTTTTGCAGGTCGTTGGTGACCCGCGAGTCGGTGATCGTCACGCCTTCGACGCGGGGATCCTTCACGACCTTGCCGAGCGACTGCGCGACCAGGACCTTGATGCGTTGCGCGAGCCGTGCCGCGCGTGCGGGATCGGCCATGATGCCCTCCTGGGGATTCCTTGTGCTGTTGGGTGTCTTAAGAGTAGGACGACGAGGCCGGACGCCCGCCCGAAAGGCGAGCGTCCGGCGTCGTACTCCTTGAGCGCCTAGGCGCGGGGCTTCTCACGCATCTCGTAGGTCTCGATGGTGTCGCCTTCCTTGACGTCATTGAAGGAGCCCAGGCCGATACCACATTCGAAGTCCGTGCGGACCTCGGTGGCGTCGTCCTTGAAGCGCTTCAGCGAGTCCACGGTGAGGTTCTCGCCGATGACCTTGCCGTCACGGGTGACGCGCGCCTTGGAGTTGCGTCGGATCGTGCCGGAGCGGACGATCGAGCCGGCGATGTTGCCGAACTTCGAGGAACGGAAGACCTCGCGGACCTCCGCGGTGCCTAGCTGGGCCTCCTCGTATTCCGGCTTCAGCATGCCCTTCAGCGCCAGTTCGATGTCGTCGATCGCCGCGTAGATGACCGAGTAGAAGCGCATGTCAACGCCCTCCTTGTCGGCCAGGTCCGCAACGCGTTCCGCCGGCTTCACGTTGAAGCCGATGATGATGGCGTTGTCGACGGTCGCGAGGTTGACGTCGTTCTGCGTGATGGCACCGACACCGCGGTGGATGACACGCAGCTGCACGCCTTCGCCCACGTCGATCTTGAGCAGCGAGTCCTCGAGGGCTTCCACGGCACCGGAGACGTCACCCTTGAGGATGAGGTTGAGGGTGTCGATCTTGCCATCGGCGACGGCCTGGTCGAAGTCTTCCAGGGTGATGCGCTTGCGACGCTTGGCCAACTGGGCGTTGCGGTCCGCTGCTTCACGCTTTTCGGCGATCTGGCGGGCGGTGCGCTCGTCCGAGGTGACCAGGAACGTGTCGCCGGCCCGCGGGACGGTGGACAGGCCCAGCACCTGGACCGGACGGGACGGGCCCGCCGTTTCCAGGTTGTCGCCGTTCTCGTTGAACATCGCACGGACACGTCCGTGCGCCTGGCCGGCGACGATGGTGTCGCCGACGTTCAGCGTGCCGGACTGCACCAACACGGTGGCAACGGCGCCGCGGCCCTTGTCCAGGTTGGCTTCGATCGCGATGCCGCGCGCATCCTTGTTCGGGTTGGCGCGCATGTCCAGGGCAGCGTCGGCGGTCAGCAAGACCGCCTCGAGCAGCTCGTCGATGCCCATGTTCTGCAGCGCAGAGACCGGGACGAACATGGTGTCGCCACCATATTCCTCGGGCACCAGGCCGTACTCAGCGAGCTGGCCCTTGACCTTGTCCGGGTTGGCGGACTCCTTGTCGATCTTGTTCACCGCGACCACGATCGGCACGTTGGCCGCCTGAGCGTGGTTGAGCGCCTCAACGGTCTGCGGCATGACGCCGTCATCCGCTGCGACGACCAACACGGCGATGTCGGTGACCTTCGCACCACGGGCACGCATGGCGGTGAACGCCTCGTGGCCCGGAGTATCGATGAACGTGATGGCGCGCTCGGTGCCCTCATGTACGTGGTTGATCTGGTAGGCACCGATGTGCTGGGTGATGCCACCAGCTTCGCCTTCGATGACGTTGGTCTTGCGGACCGCGTCCAGCAGGCGGGTCTTGCCGTGGTCGACGTGACCCATGACGGTGACCACTGGCGGGCGGGGGCTCAGGTCCTCGTCGCCCTCTTCCTCGAGCTCGTGGTCGAGGTCGATGGCAAAGGACTCCAGCAGCTCGCGCTCCTCGTCCTCCGGGGAAACGACCTGGACCTTGTAGCCCAGCTCGGCACCGAGGACGTCAAAGGTGCCCTCATCCAACGACTGGGTGGCCGTGGCCATCTCGCCGAGGTGGAAGAGAACGGTCACCAGTGCTGCCGGGTTCGCCTCGATCTTGTCGGCGAAGTCGGTGATGGAAGCACCACGGCGCAGACGGATGATGGTCTCACCATTGCCGCGGGGCACGCTCACGCCGCCCAGCGACGGTGCGCTCATCTGCTCCAGTTCCTGGCGCTTGGCACGCTTCGACTTGCGCTGCTTGCCGCGACCGGCGCCGCCCTTGCCGAAGGCACCCTGGGTGCCACCGCGTCCGCGGCCGCCACCCTTGCCGCCGAAACCGCCACCGGGGGCTCCTCCGGGACGTGCGGGTGCGCCACCGCGTCCCGGCGCGCCGGGACGACCTGCGCCGGCTGGTGCCGGACGCTCGGTGCGGTTGGGCATCATGCCCGGGGTGGGGCGGGGCCCACCCGGACGTGCGCCGGGTGCACCGGCGCCGGGGCGCGCTGCGCCTGCCGGACGCGGGGCACCGGGACGGGGACCAGCGGCGCCTGCAGGCGGACGCGGTCCGCCCTGGCCTGCCGGTGCGCCGGAGCGCATGCCCTGCTGGGGTGCAAACGGGTTGTTTCCCGGGCGGGGTCCGCCGGGACGGTTGCCCTGGCGGGCGCCGGGACGTGGGCCTCCGGGACCGGAGTCCTTGCCGCGCATCCCCTGCTGGGGTGCGAACGGGTTGTTCCCGGGACGCGGGGCGCCCGGCTTGGCTGACGTCGGACGCGGCGCGGCCGACTTCTCGGCAGCGGGCTCCGTTGCTGCAGGCTTTTCAGCTGCAGGCTTTTCAGCAGCGGGCTTGTCGGCAACCGGAGCTGCCGGCGCTTCTGCGGCCGGAGCTGGTTCTGACGGTGCTGCTGCAGCAGGCTTCGGAGCCGGACGGGCTCCGGGGCGCGGCGCGTTGGAAGCCGGAGCAGCGGGTGCGGCTGCTGGGGTTGCCGGCGTGGTGCTGGGCTTGGCAGCTGCCGGCGCCTTGGCGGCGGGCTGCTGGGGGAAGGCGCCCCGTAGTTTCTTGACTACGGGCGCTTCAATGGTCGAAGAGGCGGAACGGACGAACTCGCCCATTTCCTGCAGTTTTGCCACTGCATCCTTCGAAGTGATGCCGAGCTCTTTGGCGAGCTCATGTACGCGGACCTTGGCCACATTTCTCCTGTCTCGGTCCGCCCCTGCACTCACTTCTTACCGGGTGCGAACCGTCTTTTTTGGGCTTGGTCGGCAGCCACCGCGAGGCGGCATGCCGATCGTTGCGCATAACTGATTAGTCATAGCTAGGCGCTCATCGCTTGACACTCATCGGGTTTCCATCAGATTTCTGACCCGCTTTCACGTTTGACGGTTAATTCGGCGCCGCCCCCTGGCAGGGGCGCACCCAGTGCTGCACATGCCGATTCCACCTGCGAGTCGTTCACCTTGGCCCTGAAGGCCCGGGAAAACGCCCGCCGTTTCACGGCACGGGCTGCACATGCCGGTGTGGGGTGCAACCAAGCACCCCTACCGGACTTGCGACGGGCGGGATCTGGAACGACCAAAAGGCCACTTCCTTCGACCACCCAACGCATCAACTGGTCCTGGTCCGTCGTTTCCCTACACCCGATACATGTGCGCTGCGGCTGTTGCTGCGAGCTCACGTGGGAGGTCAACTCCTGGGTTGGGGATGGCCGGACCTGACCGGACCACAGACAAGTCTACCGCTTTTCACACCGGCCATGGGGCACGGCCGTGTGCTCCTACTCGGGACGGACTGCCTCAACGCGCCCCTGGGGGTTGGCATCCGAGGAAATGTCGATGCGCCACCCGGTGAGCTTGGCAGCCAAGCGGGCGTTCTGCCCTTCCTTGCCGATAGCCAGGGACAACTGGTAGTCGGGAACGACGACGTGCGCCTGGCGGATGGCTTCGTCCACGATGGTGACCGATTTGACCTTCGACGGGGACAAGGCGCTGGCGATGAAACGCGCCGGGTCCTCGTTGTAGTCGACAATGTCGATCTTCTCGTCGTGCAATTCGTTCATCACGGCGCGGACGCGTGATCCCATCTCACCGATGCACGCGCCTTTCGCGTTGACTCCGGCCCTCGTGGCCCGGACAGCAATTTTCGTCCGGTGCCCTGCCTCACGGGCCAGCGACACGATCTCGACGGTCCCGTCGGCAATCTCGGGGACCTCCAGCTCGAAGAGCCGACGGACCAGGTTCGGGTGCGAACGCGAGAGGGTGATCGAGGGACCCTTGGGGCCTCTACGCACATCGGTGACGTAGGCGCGGATCCGCGCACCGTGGATGTACTTCTCGCCCGGAACCTGCTCTGGGGGCGGCAACAGGGCTTCGATCGTTCCCAGATTGACCTGGATCATGATCGGGTTGTTGCCCTGCTGGATCTGCCCGGAGATCAGCTCCCCCTCCTTGCCCTTGAACTGGCCCAGGATGTTGTCATCTTCCACGTCGCGCAGGCGCTGGAGGATGATCTGGCGAGCCGTGCTTGCGGCAATCCGGCCAAACCCCTCGGGGGTGTCGTCGAACTCGCCGACGGCTGCTCCGTCGTCATCGAGTTCAGTAGCCCAGATGGTCACGCGTCCGGACTTCTGGTCCAGCTCCGCCCGTGCCTGCTCGATGGCCCCGGGGGACTTGTGATACGCCATCACCAGAGCCTGCTCGATGGTCGGGATGATCAGGTGGAGCGGGATTTCGCGCTCCGATTCGAGGAGTCGCAGTGCGCTCATATCGATATCCATGTCAGGCCTCCTGCGCCTCGTCGATCTCTACTGCGTCGTCGTCCAGGGGCCCTGGACGGGTGAATTCAACTTCGACCACACCGCGGCGGATGGTGTCGTAGCCCAAGGTGCGAGGGTCTCCCTGTTTGGGCTTCATGCCCTTTTTGACGGGGATGTCGGGCACGATCGTTATTGTCTGGTCGTCGGCTGCCGTGAGACGTCCGGTGATGTTGTCTTCACCGATCAGGTTCACCTTCACGAGGCGGCCAACATTCCGCAGCCAATGCCGGGGAAGAGTCAGTGGGCGCCCGACGCCCGGCGAAGAGACTTCAAGGTCATAGGCAATTCCGGGCTCAACGGGCGAATGGTCCATGGCATCCGAGACGGACTGTGAGACTTCGGCCACCGTATCCAAATCGACATTGCCAGTACCTTCAACCAGATCGATGATCACGTTGACCGTGCGATGGTCGGCGCCCGAGCGGACCTCGACGTCTTCAAGGAAGAGACCATGAGCGGAAACAGTGGGTTCCAGATACTCCTTGAGCCGCTGTCCTTCGGACGGGGTGTTTGCCGGCTGTTCGGACATGACTTCCTCCCACATATTCGATGTTGTGCGTACCAGAGTATCGACATTTCTCCTGGCTCGCCGACGCTTCCGCGCCGGACCTGCCGCGAAAGGCACACGAAGAACGCGGTCAGGCCCGCGGGTGCTTCAGACACCTGGGCGCGGGATCGCTCTGCGGTGGGGCGCCTCGTGGGATGATCAACTCGATGGAAACGCGCTCCCGCTCCCCCCAACCCCCCCGCCGCCCGCACCGGCGCGGCTCCTTTTTTCGGCTGAAGTTCCTCCTCCGCACGCTCGGATTGCTGCTGGTAGCGGCGATCGTTGTCGGTATTGGAACGACAGCGAACCAGGGGTGGGGCCCGAATTTCCGCGGTGGCGCACCCCAAATCAGCGCGCAGGAGGCAGCCTCCCGCAACATGCTGGATCTGGCTCGGACCGCTTCGGACCTGGCCGGCGGAGCCGGGTCGGCATCCGCCTCGAGTGCGCACGAATCTGCGTCACCGTCAGCTGGCTCGTCCGATGCGGTGGCACCGGCCGTCGATGCCAAGTCAGCCCAGGAACTTGATCGCGCCGCTCAGCTATTGAACCGTCATGTGGAACTTCTCACACCTGGTTTGGCGGCGCAGGTCGCGCAGGAAAACGAGGCAGCCAAGGCCAGCAGCTCTTCCTCCCCGGCCGGTAAATCGAATTCGCCAGACAGCCCCACCGTGAAATCGACTTCGGGTTCCGACTCCCTCGCCAAGCTGGCGATGGATCTGGGGGTCTCGGCAAATACACTGCTGGACGCAGCGTCCACCTCAGGCATCGGTGAGACTGCGCCCCTTCTCGGGGCCGGCATCGAGCAGCGGCTGGAAGCCCAGCGGCTCGCCGCACTGGTGCCCGACCACGCCAAGAAAAAGGTCTTGCCCGCAGTCAATCTCCCGGATGCGGACCACGCGTGGCAAGAAGCCCTGGCCAGCCCGCTGCCCGCTGGCTCCTGCACCGTGGATGGCTCACCGTCACCCACCGCCTCTCCGGACGCTGCAGTTTCCAGCGCTGCAGGCACCGAGACCGCGACCTCCGAAGAGCAGCAGGCCGCCACCTCCATCGACAACGCCGCCGATGCCGCCTTCCGGCAGGCCTATGGCTATCAGATGGCGGCCGTGAAGCACCCCGGGTCATCGACCAGCAATGGCTGGAAGCTCTCGAGCACCACGACTGAGCTGGGGCACCGTTTGGAGGACCTCCTCCCGGAGGATTGCTCCCCCGTCCGCGCGGCGGCCTATGCCTTGCCGAGTGGGTTCGATGCCGAGCCACTCACCTCGGTTGCAGCCTCGGAAGCCCAGCTAGCGGGCCTCCTCCGCGACGCCACCTCCCAGGCTGCGTCGGCGCTTCGCCCAGCGCTGATCACCGAAACGTGGTTGGCGGCCGAACGCTCCTTCACGCTGACACGGACGATTCCAGACCTCACGAAAAGCTCGTAGTGCACACGGGCAATCCGACTTCCCTCGTGGACCTGGATGAGCTTCCAGCCACCCTGCGGCACAACGCTGTGCGTGCGCCGGGTGGAGCGGCCTGGCTCCGGAACCTCAATGCCCGGCTCGCCGCGCAGTGCGCCCATTGGAATCTCCGCCCTGTCCCGGAAGCTGGAAGGTCTTGGTTTGCCGGCCACGCAGGCATCGTGGTCCCGGTGGTCGATGACAACGAGAAGCCCCTGGCCCTCAAGTACCAGATCCCCCGCCCCGAACTGGCCACGGAGGCTGCTGCCCTGCGCGTATGGTCCGGAAATGGCGCCGTCGTACTGATCTGCGATGAGCCCGGGTTTCTGCTCATGGAACGCCTGGACCCGACTCGGGACCTGGGCGGCTTGCCCCCGTCGGCGGCCGCGGAGAAGTGGGGCAGCGTGATGCAACAACTGAGTCGGCCGCTGTCCGAGGCGTCCGCATCCACCGAGGACGTTTCGGTGTTCGACCGAACCGATGCCGTAGCCGAACGCTGGAATGACGAGCTCCCCGCCCGGTGGGCGGAGCACCCCGGGCTCCTGCCCCGCAGGCTGCTCGAGGCAGCCTTGGAGGTTTGCCAGACCCGGGGAGCCGTGGGTCGCCGCGAGAACGACGATTTTCTGGTTCACGCCGACTTGCACTACTTCAACGTGCTGGCACGCCCGGCAATGGATGAGTACGTGGCCATCGACCCACAGATGTACGTCGGAGACCGGGAGTTCGCCGTTCTTCCCATGCTCCACAACCGTTTGGGCGACCTCCCCGCACGGAATGCGGCGGAGGCACTACGGATGCGATGCAGCCTTCTGAGCGCCGGCGCCGGGGTGGATGCCGATCTGGCCCTGGGGTGGGCAGTCACCCGTGCGGTAGAGGACGTCTTGACCTTTACGGAGGAAGGACTGCCCCGGGACGCGGAGCGTTCCCTCTGGGTGGCAACAGCCCTGAGCCAGGGCGATACGTCTGCCTTGCCCGGGGCCCACCAGCTCAAACCCCTGGTCTGAAGGTTCCACGCTGCGGCCCCGCGCATTATCTTCTAGCTGGTGTCGCCGGGTAATGGAGGGGCCTGGGACCGATACACATGACCCGTCGGAGTCCTCGTCACCGTCGTATGCCGGTCCCCCGGAACCGTGGCCGCGCCCCACCCCGGAGCCTCCTTCACATAATTACAATCAGCACACCGGCCCTTCGCGTTCTCCGCGTTCGTCGGACCCCCGGCAGCCCACCCCACCACATGGTCATGGTGACGAACCGGAGCATCACACCACGGCGTCCCACACACCTGATCCCGCACCGCGATGAACCGCGCCAACCCCGCAGGGAAAAACCTCGCCCGCGAATCCATCCCCACCAACTCCCCCACCCCCGGAGCCGTATACAACCGCCTGAACCACGCCAAACC
>NZ_BAAAIV010000006.1:85522-154801 GCF_039526245.1 Arthrobacter rhombi | reverse complement strand
GCGCCGAACAAACGCTCATTGACTGCCTACGACCACTGAAACCAATAGGAATTAATCATCTAGGGGGACACCATGAAACGTGTACAGTACGACCGCTACGAGGGACCCGACGTCCTCTCCCCCACTTCCAATGCCGGGAAACCCGTCATCACCACTGACTGACCCGTTACAAACCTTGCGGCAGCACACCCGCCCGGGGTGTGCCATCAAACCGCCGACCGTGGCCCCAGCGAAACGGGCCACCGATAAACGGCAGGACCACCATCTTGCTGATCCCTCAGACTCACTCCCAAGGAGTACTTCATGACCATTGGATTCTGGGTCGTCGCCGGCCTTAACGCCCTCCTCTATCTGGGTTTTGGCGGCATGAAACTAGCCCGCTCCAAATCCGCCCTGCAAGCAGCTGGGATGGGTTGGACCGAGACCGTTTCACCGGCCACCATCAAACTCATCGGCATTGCTGAGATCCTCGGCGCAGTAGGACTAATCCTGCCCATCGCCCTCGGAACCGCCGAAGTCCTCAGTCCGATCGCTGGCGCCTGCCTAACGATTCTCATGACCGGCGCGGTCGTGACCCACCGCCGCCGCAAAGAACCCAGCGCGTTCCAGATCGTCTTGACTGCTTTCGCGCTGGCCGCCACGGTGCTGGCGGCTATCGTCGCGATCTAGAAAACTCGCAGCGACCACCGGTGAACAGAAAACACAGGCCAGCGCCATGCCCGAAAGAATGGATCTGGACACGGTTCATTCATCCACGCTCGCGGTGTTCGGTTCGTGGAGTGCGCACAGGTGCGCGTCTTGCACGGGGGCGAGCGCGTACCGGCAGTGGACGTTGATGTGGGTATAGCCACGCGGCGAGAGGCGAGCAACATCGTTGTCGTCGACGGGGTCGCCCTTATCTCCAATAGTCGAGTGTTCACTTTTCAAGCGTCGATAGTGTCCAGTTTCGAGCGTCGTCAACAGGCGGTCGGGCTGCGGACCAGGAGATCATGAACATCTTCGCCACGGGGGCCACGCTCCAACCGTCTTCGCGGATCCGCAGGGCGATTTCCAATCCTCCTTTTGTCTTCAGTGCGGCAGTGGTGTGCGACGTTAGGGCCCTCTCTTGGTGCAGCGGTTCTTAGACAGCTCCACTCCATATCAGAGCGTCTTCGTCCTCCCACCCATTCAGATCATGACGCCGCATGCGTTCACTCAACCTGCATCGCCAGTTCGGCTAGTGGGAACCACGCACGATGACTATCGGCTGGGGACGACGAAAGGGGCGGTTCCTTCCCGAAGGAAGGAACCGCCCCTTGACGTTCACCGCAGGCCTAGTGTGCGTGGTCTCCGCGGCTGTACTCGTAGACCCAGCCGATCAAGGCGATGATCACGAGGCCAACGCCGATGTACGTGATCCAGAATCCCACGGCGATGCCGAGGAAGCCGATGGCCGCCGAGAGGCCAAGTACGAGCGGCCACCAGCTCCACGGCGAGAAACGTCCAACGACGCCGGCGTTCTCGTGGATCTCACCGTCGACGCGGTCCTCGGGACGTTGCCCGACGCGCTTAGCTGTGGTGTAGAGGTAGAACCCGATCATCAGGGCGAGGCCCATGGCCAGGGCCAGGGCAATGATGCCCACCCATTCGTTCCAGTCGGTCATGATCCCGTAGACGATGAAGACGGGCAGGAAGAAGATCCCCAGGATCAAGAAGAGTCCGGTTTCAACTTTCATGCTTACACGTCCTTCTGGTCGGCCGGTCCGAAGACACTGGCGACACCGGCAGTCGGGGTGGTTCGGGCCGAGAGCTCCGGGTGGTGGAGGTCCAGGGCCGGACGCTCCGAACGGATCCGGGGAATCGAGTGGAAGTTGTGACGCGGCGGCGGGCACGAGGTGGCCCACTCCAGCGAGGCACCGAAGCCCCACGGATCATCTACTTCGACTCGCTTGGCGGACCGGGCGGTGACCCACACGTTCCAGAAGAACGGGATCATCGACAGACCCAGGATGAAGGCGAACACGGTGGAAAACTGGTTCATGGTGGTGAATCCGTCCTCCGGCATGTAGTCGGCGTAGCGACGGGGCATGCCCATGACACCGAGCCAGTGCTGGATCAGGAACGTGCCGTGGAAGCCGGTGAACAGCATCCAGAAGTGGATCTTGCCCAGGCGCTCATTGAGCATCCGGCCGGTCCACTTGGGCCACCAGAAGTAGAAGCCCGCGAACATCGCGAACACCACGGTGCCGAAGACCACGTAGTGGAAGTGTGCGACGACGAAGTACGTGTCAGACACATGCGAGTCCAGCGACGGGGCCGACAAGATGATGCCAGTGAGTCCACCGAAGAGGAACGTCACGAGGAAGCCAATGCTCCACAACATGGGTGTCTCGAAGGTAATGGACCCTCGCCACATGGTGCCGATCCAGTTGAAGAACTTCACGCCCGTTGGAACGGCGATCAGCATGGTCATGAAGCCGAAGAACGGCAGGGCGACCGAGCCGGTGACGTACATGTGGTGCGCCCACACAGCCACCGACAGTGCGGCGATGGAGATGGTCGCGAAGATCAAGCCCTTGTAACCGAAGATCGGCTTGCGGCTGAAGACCGGGAAGATCTCCGAAACGATGCCGAAGAACGGCAAGGCGATGATGTAGACCTCGGGGTGGCCGAAGAACCAGAAGAGGTGCTGCCACAGGATCGGGCCGCCAGCATCCGGGTCATAGATATGCGCACCAAAGCGCCGGTCGGCGCCCAGGGCGAACAGTGCAGCTGCCAGCGGCGGGAAGGCCATCAGGATCAGGAGCGCCGTGATCAGCGTGTTCCAGGTGAAGATGGGCATGCGCCACATCGTCATGCCGGGGGCACGCAGGCAGATGATCGTGGTGATGAAGTTGACCGCACCGAGAATCGTGCCGAAGCCCGACAGGGCCAGGCCGAAGACCCAGAGGTCACCACCCACACCGGGGCTGAACGTGGTGTTCGACAGTGGCGCATAGGCGAACCAGCCAAACGACGCTGCACCCTGCGGGGTGATGTAACCGGCAACGGCGATGGTGGAACCGAAGAGGAAGAACCAGAAGGCCAGGGCGTTCAGTCGTGGGAAGGCCACGTCCGGTGCGCCGATCTGCAACGGCATGATGACGTTGGCGAACCCAGAGAAGAGCGGGGTCGCGAACATCAGCAGCATGATGGTGCCGTGCATGGTGAACAGCTGGTTGTACTGTTCCTTGGTCTGCAGGATCTGCATGCCCGGCTCGAAGAGCTCGGCACGGATCAGCAGCGCCATGACGCCACCGATGCAGAAGAAGATGAACGAGGCGATCAGGTACATGTACCCGATGGTCTTGTGGTCGGTGGAGGTGATCCAGTTGACGACGATGCGTCCCTTTGATACCGGCACGACCCGGGGGGCGAGGGGCTTGGCCTCGTCCGTCGCGTATTCGTAGGTAGTCATGCCGACCTACTTCCCTTCCTCATGAGGAATCATGATGGAGTTGACGTCATCGGGCTTGCGGTTGTATTGCTCGCCGATGTGTCCCTTCTTCATGTCCGACAACTTGGCCTCGAACTCCTGCTCGGAGACGACCTTGACGTTGAACAGCATCTCCGAGTGGTACTCGCCACACAGCTCGGCGCACTTGCCGGCGTAGGTGCCCTCTTCCTGCGGAGTGAGGAAGATGCGGTTGGTCTTGCCTGGGATCATGTCGAGCTTCTGCAGGAACGCGGGAACCCAGAACGAGTGGATGACGTCGCGGCTGTTGAGCTCGAGGGTCACGGGAACGTTGACCGGGAGGTACAGGGTGGGAAGCGTGGCTTCCTTGCCGGCCGAGCCGTCCAGGTGGGCCTGGACGTTGGCGTCGTACTTCTCTTCGCCCTTGTAGCTGTAGTTGTAGTCCCAGGACCACTGCTTGGCCTGGATATCGACCACGAGCGGGGAATCCACGGGCGCATCAACGGTGCGCTGGGTGGTGTCCGAGAACGTGAAGAAGGTCAGGACCATCATCAGCGGGACCGCCGTGTACAGGATTTCCATCGGCAGGTTGTAGCTCAGCTGGCGCGGGTATCCGGTTTCGCCCTTGCGGCGCCGGTAGGCCACGATGCACCAGATCATCAGGCCCCATGTCAGGATGCCGACGAGTAGGACTGTCACCCAGGTGTGGACCCATAGGTCCTGGATCATTCCCGTGTTGTTGGTGACGTCCCGGGTTTCGTTCGGGAGCCAGCCACGCTGGACTTGTTCTGAACAACCCGTCAACAGCAACGCCCCCGCGCCGGCCAAAGCCAGTACCTTGGCCCTGCCTCTGCGACTGCTGCTGGTTCGGTCTTGCGAACTCACAGACGGCCCTTCCTCTTTGTTGGTGCGATACGCGATCTCGTCCAAACCGCACATGGCATCGGGCGCAGCAATGCATCCGGTACCGGCTTGGCGAGACCAATAGTTTTACTACTCATCGTAGAGCTTACCCTCTTGCCCGACGGAATGCCGACCGAAACCCCGTGTCAACCGATGGTTACGTGGTCACGGGATTCCGGCCGGCCCGGCTTCCTAGTGGAAGGAATCGCCGCAGGCACAGGAGCCGCCGGCGTTCGGGTTGTCGATGGTGAATCCCTGCTTGGAGATGGTGTCCTCGAAGTCGATGGATGCGCCACTGAGGTAGGGCACGCTCATCTTGTCGACGATGACCTCGACGCCGTCAAAATCGCGGACGGCATCGCCGTCGAGCATGCGCTCGTCGAAGTAGAGCTGGTAGATGAGGCCCGAGCAGCCGCCGGGCTGGACAGCCACGCGCAGGCGCAGGTCGGTGCGTCCTTCCTGCTCCAGCAGGCTGCGGACCTTGCCCGCGGCCACATCGGACAGGAGTACCTCGTGGGTCTCGAGTTCTTCGGTGGAGCCGACAGTGGATTCGTTGGTCGTGGCGGTCATCTGGTCCTCCAAATAGTGCTTGTCTCGGAGAGCGGCACCGTAGCGTGCCGTCCTCTCATCCTCCATGGTACGACGGACCGGCCCTATTGCAGGCCCTGTGCGTCAAGGCGTGCCAGCAACAGTGCCTCGGCCAGGATGGCCTTGCGGAAATCGTCGAGATGCAGCGACTCGTCGGCACTGTGTGCCCGCGAGTCGGGATCCTCCACGCCGGTGACCAGGATCTGGGCTTGGGGGTAGAGCTCGAGCAGGTCGGCGATGAAGGGAATCGAGCCGCCGATCCCGGTTTCCACGGGACGAACACCCCAGGCAGCCTCGAGGGACCAGAGACTGGCCCGTGCGGCGGCGGCCGAAGTGTCCGTGGAAAAGGCATTGCCCTGTTCGACGGCTGCGAAGTCGACCTGGGCGCCGAAGAGATCCTGGGCCTCGACATGGCGTTGTAGGGCGTCGGCCGCTGCCTGCGGATCCTGGCCCGGCGCCAGACGGACGCTGATTTTCACCCGGGTCGCGGGCTGCAGGGTGTTGGACGAAACGGCGACCGACGGCACGTCGATTCCGATCACCGACAGGGCCGGCTTGTTCCAGAGCCGGTCGGCCAAGGCCCCGGATCCGGCGAGGCGGACGCTGTCCAGCACCGAGGAGTCGGCACGGAAGTCGGCTTCAGGGTAGTCGACGGGCTGAGTGTCCCGGGCCAGCAGCCCCTCGACGGCAACGTTCCCCTCGTCGTCGTGGAAGGAGGCGATCAGGCGCGCTGCCACGGTGGGGGCGTCGAGGACCGGTCCCCCGAACATGCCCGAGTGCACCGCATGATCGAGCACACGGACATCGACGACGGCGCCGACCATCCCGCGCAGGCTGGTGGTCAGTGCCGGGACCCCGACCTTCCAGTTGCTGGAATCGGCCACGACGATGACGTCGGCGGCCAGCAGGTCACGGTGCTGCTCGAGGAAGGGACGGAAGGACGGCGAACCGGCTTCCTCCTCCCCCTCGAAGAAGTAGGTCACCCCGACACCGAAGTCCTCCACGGCATCGAGCACCGCGCGCAGCGACGCGATGTGGACCATGATGCCGGCTTTGTCGTCGGCGGCGCCGCGGCCGAACAGTCGTCCGTCGATTTCGGTGGCCTCGAAGGGTGCGGTGTTCCAGAGCTCGAGGTCCCCGGGCGGTTGGACGTCGTGGTGGGCGTAGAGCAGGATCGTGGGCTTGCCCGGCTGAGCGGGACGGCGGCCGACGACGGCCGGAGCCCCCGGGACCCCCTCGGGGGTGTCGACGGAGAGGATCTGGACGTCCTCCATGCCGGTGGAGCGCACCAGGGCGGCGACGGCTTCGGCGCTGCGCCCCAATTCGGCGACATCGAAGGCCTCCCAGGCAATGCCGGGAATCGCGACCAGGGATTTCAGCTCGGAAACGGTCTGGTCGAAGGCGCGGTTCACGCGCTCGGTGATGGCGTCCAGGTCGACGCCGTGATCGACGGAGCCGGTGGTGGAATCGGAAGTAGTCATGGCTTCACCCTACAACTGGACGGCGTTTCGGTTGCGGGCTGCCCGCCGCTAGACTGAGGGCGTGTTTGGAAGCAAAAAAGCCGATGCCGCACAGCCGCCGGCCACCCCAGAAGAGCCCGAACGTCCGACCGTGGGCAAGGGTGCCCCGACGCCACGTCGGAACAACCAGCAGGCGCAGAACAAGCGCCCGCTGGTGCCCACCGACCGCAAGGTGGCCAAGGCCCAGGCCCGCGAACAGCGGATGGCCGCGCAGGAACGCATGCGCATCGCCAATGAGACCGGCGACGAACGCTACCTCTCCGCCCGCGACAAGGGCCCGCAGAAGCGGTTCGCCCGTGACTTCGTCGACGCCCGATGGATGGTCGGCGAATTCCTGATGATCGTCATCCTGGTGTTCCTGGTCGTGGCGTTCACGATGACCAAGAACGTCCAGATCCAGGCCTACATCACCTTCGGGCTGTGGATCGTCCTGGGCATCACGATCATCGACTCGTTCATCATGAGCCGCCAGCTGAAGAAGCGCCTGGTCACCAAGTTCGGCAGCCAGGACCGCGGCGTGCTCTGGTACGCCTGCATGCGCGGCCTGCAGTTCCGCAAGTTGCGGCTGCCCAAGCCCCAGGTCTCCCGCGGGGCGAAGGTCGAGTAGCACTCCCCCAGCAAAGACGACGGAGGGTCCCACCGAATCATCGGTGGGACCCTCCGTCGTGGGGGCGTGATGCGGCCTCAGCGGCCGGACAGCGCCCGGCGCAGCCCGCGGTTGATGCGCCACGCCCAGAACGGTCCCTCGTAGAGGAACGCCGTGTACCCCTGGACCAGATCCGCCCCTGCCGTGAGGCGTTCGAGGACGTCGTCTGCGCTTTCCACTCCCCCGACGGAGATGACCGTGGTGCTGGCTGGAAGCACGGAGCGCAGCCGGCGCAGCACCTCGAGCGACCTGCTCTTCAACGGTGCGCCGCTGAGTCCGCCTGCGCCGTATTCGCGGATCCGGTCGGGAACGGTCACCAGCCCGCTGCGGGCGATGGTGGTGTTGGTGGCGATGACGCCGTCCAGGCCGAGCTCCAGGACCAGCGCCGCGACGTCGTCGACGTCGGCATCGGCCAGGTCGGGGGCGATCTTGACGAGCAGCGGCACATGCCGTCCGGCGGTGGCATCGGCTTCCCGGCCGACGGCTGCCAGCAGCGGGCGCAACGTCTCGATCCCCTGTAGCAGCCGCAGCCCGGGGGTGTTCGGGGAGCTGACGTTGACCACCAGGTAGTCGGCGTTGGCCGCCAGCGCCCGGGTGCTGTCCAGGTAGTCCTCCACGGCATCGTCCAGCTCGACCAGCTTGGTCTTGCCGATGTTGATGCCCACGACCGGCCGGGTGGAACCGAAGCGCCGCGCCAAGGTGGGGAGCACCTGGCGGATGCGGGGGGCGACGGCCACGGCGCCGTCGTTGTTGAAGCCCATGCGGTTGATGACGGCCCGGTCCTCGACCAGCCGGAACAGGCGGGGCTTCGGGTTGCCGGGCTGGGCTTGCCCGGTGATGGTGCCGACCTCGATGTGACCGAACCCCAGATCGGCCAGGGCCGCCACCCCGTGGCCCTCCTTGTCGAACCCGGCGGCGAGTCCGAACGGCGACGGGAAGTCGATGCCCATCACGGTGCGACGCAGGCTCGGGTGCGGCCGGGTGATCCGGCGCAGGACCGCCGAGGCGCCGGTGGATTCGGCCATCCGGATGAGCCGGAAACCGATCTGGTGGGCCTTTTCGGGATCCATGCCCGAGAAGACGACACGGAAGAAGGCGGGATAGATGCGCATGGTCCCAGTCTTCCCTGCGCGCGGCACCGCTGCCAACTTCGTGCTGGTTATGCTCGACCTATGCGCAGCCACGAAGCACAGTACGCGATCGACACCGAACCCGGGCAATGGCTCGACGACGATCTGGGTCCGGGCTTCAGCTACACCAGCATCTGCCCCGGGCACGACGAGGAGGGCCCGTTCAGCGCCACCCTGGTGCGGTACCTGCCGCTGCCACAGGAGAGGCCGCATTGGCGCGATGCCATGCTCAACGTGCGCCAGGGCCTGGACCGGGCCCGGGGAACCCGCGCCGGGCAGGCCCCCGTCGACGTCGTGCTGGGTCTGCATGGCTGGACCGACTACTTCTACAACCCCGAGCTGGCCCGTTACTGGTCGGAGCGCGGTTACCGTTTCTACGCCTTGGATCTGCGCCGTTACGGACGGAGCCTGCGCGCCTGGCAGACCCCGGGGTTCGTCACCGAACTGGCGGAGTACGACGCCGACATCGAGGCTGCGCTGGAAACCATCCGTGAAGACGTGGGCCAGTTGGGCCGGATCGTGGTCATCGCCCACTCCACCGGTGGCCTGACCGCCAGCCTGTGGGCGAACCGCCACCCCGGGGTCCTCTCGGCGCTGGTGCTGAACTCCCCCTGGCTGGAGATGCAGGGCAGCTGGCTGGTCCGCAACGCAGCCGCCGGGCTGCTGGAACCGTTGGCGCGGGTGCGGCCGAAGGCACGCATCAAGCTGCCCGAGGTGGACCACTACTGGCAGTCGCTCTCCAACCGGGCCCACGGCGAGTGGGAGGTGCATCCGCTGTGGCGGCCCCGCCATGCCTTCCCCGTGACTGCGGGGTGGATTTCGGCGGTGCTCTCCGGCCACGCCGAGGTGGCCCGCGGGCTGGACATCCGGTGCCCGGTGCTGGTCATGACCTCGGGCAAGACGCACCTGGGGACGGTGTTCGAACCCGAGATGCTGGTGACCGATACGATCATCGAGGTCGAGACGGTCAGGCAGCGGGCCCTGAAACTGGGCAACGAGGTATCGATTGCGCGGATCGAAGGCGGCATGCACGACCTGTTCACCTCCGCGGCACCGACCCGGCGCAAGGCCTACGACGCCGTCACCCGGTTCAGCGACGGCTACCTGCCGGGCCGGTGAGGCCCCGCCCGGGCTGCGTCAGGCGGTGGGAGTGTCCAGGGCGGCGCCGAACCTGCGGTCACGGCGGGCGTAGATCTCGATGGCCTCCCAGAGGGTCCTGCGGTCCACATCGGGCCAGAGGACGTCCATGAAGACCATCTCCGCGTACGCGGACTGCCAGAGCATGAAGTTCGAGGTCCGCTGCTCCCCCGAGGAACGCAGGAACAAATCGACGTCCGGCAGATCGGGTTCGTCCAGGTAGCGGCCGATCGTCTTCTCGGAGATGCCGCGGGGCGACAGCCGGCCGGCGGCGACCTCCTCGGCGATGGCCGTGACCGCGTCGGCGATCTCCGCACGGCCGCCATAGTTCACGCACATCGTCAGGTGGCAGACATCATTGCCCCGGGTCTGTTCCTCGGCGGTGAGCAGTTCGTTCACGACCGAACGCCAGAGCCGGGGTCGGCGTCCGGCCCAGCGGACCCGGACCCCCCAGGCGTCGAGCTGGTCGCGTTGGCGGTGCAGCACGTCGCGGTTGAAGCCCATGAGGAACTTGACCTCGTCGGGGCTGCGCTTCCAGTTCTCGGTGGAGAAGGCGTAGACGGAGACATATTTGACGCCCATCTCGATGGCGCCGGCCATCACGTCCAGGAGCGCAGCCTCCCCCGCCTTGTGCCCCTCGGTGCGCGGCAGCCCCCGCTGGTTGGCCCAGCGGCCGTTGCCATCCATCACGATGGCCACATGGCGGGGCACCAGTTCGGCGGGGATCCGCGGCGGGACCGCACCGCTGGGATGCGGCCAGGGGGCGACGGCGGCGGTGGTGCGGGACGTGCGCGGACGGGGGGTTCGCTTCATCAATCAGATTCTTTCCACGAGTTTGAGGGACTTGACGACCCGTTCCAGATGCCATTGCAGGTATCCCGCCACCATACCGGCAGCTTCCCTGCGGGCCGGGGCATCGGCGTGCTGCGCCTGCTCCCAGTCGCCGGTCAGCAGGGCGGCCAGCAGCGAAACGGTCGCCGGGGCGGGTGAGCTGGAACCGGCGGGGCGGCAATCGGCGCAGACCACCCCACCGAGCGGGATGTTCAGCGCAGTGTGCGGTCCGGGTTTGCCGCACCGCACGCAATCGGTGAAGCTCGGCGCCCACCCCGCAGTGGAGAGGGCGCGCAGCAGGTACGAGTCCAGCAGCAACCCGGGGTCCTGCGCCCCGCGGGCCATCGCCGCCATGGCCCCATGGAGCAGCCGGAACTGCGGTGCAGCGGATTCGGTGTCGGCCTCGGTGAGGCGTTCGGCGGTCTCGGCCATCGCACTGGCACTGGTATAGCGGGCGTAGTCCAGGGAGAGCGATTGGCCGTAGGGGTGGCGCAGCTGGGCCTGGGTGATGATGTCCAGGTTGCGCCCGCGGATCAGCTGGGCATCGACGAACATGAACGGCTCAAGGGTGGCCCCCATCTTGGAACTGGTGCGCCTCACGCCCTTGGCCACGGCACGGACCTGCCCATGCTCGGGGGTCAACAGCACGATGATCCGGTCTGCCTCCCCCAGCTTGTGCGTGCGCAACACGAGGCCCTGGGTCCGGTAGGACTTGGCGGCAAAACTGGAACGGGGCACGGCTCCAGTATCCCAGAGAAGCCGCGCCCCGAACCCCGCCGCCGACCGGCGGCGTCTGCCTACTTTGCCGCGTTGGCGTCCAGGATGGCCCGGTTGACCGCCGAGATGACGGCCTTCAGCGAGGCGGTGGTGGTGTTGGCGTCGATGCCCACGCCCCACAGGACGCGTTCGCCGACGGCACATTCGACATAGGCTGCGGCCTGGGCCGTTCCGCCCTCGCTCAGCGCATGTTCGGTGTAGTCGAGCACGCGCAGGTCCACGCCGTCGGCGGCCAGGATGTTCACGAGCGCATTGATCGGGCCGTTGCCGGTACCCGAGCGCTCCTGCACCGTGCCGTCGGCCTCCAGCAGGGCCTCCAGCGTGAACGACCCGTCTTCATCGGTGCGGGTGCGGGTGTTCCCCAGCCGGTAGTGGCCCCAGGCGCGCCCCTCGAAGGTGTCGGCCGGCAGGTACTCGTTCTGGAACTGCTGCCAGATGGTCGCCGGACTGATCTCCCCGCCGTCGCCTTCCGCCATGCGCTGGATGACCCCGGAGAATTCGATCTGGGCACGGCGCGGCAGATCCAGGCTGTGGTCGTGCTTGAGCACGTAGGCGACCCCGCCCTTGCCGGACTGGGAGTTCACGCGGATGACCGCCTCATAGGAGCGGCCGATGTCCTGCGGGTCGATGGGCAGGTACGGGACGGCCCACGGGATGTCGTTGATGCCCTTGCCGGCTGCGGCGGCATCGCGCTCCATCTGCTCGAAGCCCTTCTTGATGGCGTCCTGGTGGGAGCCGGAGAAGGCGGTGAAGACCAGGTCGCCACCGTAGGGCGAACGCTCCGGGACGGGCAGCTGGTTGCAGTATTCGACGGTCCTGCGGATCTCGTCCATGTCGGAGAAGTCGATCATCGGGTCGATGCCCTGGCCGAAGAGGTTCATCCCCAGGGTCACCAGGTCCACGTTGCCGGTGCGTTCCCCGTTGCCGAACAGGCATCCTTCGATCCGGTCGGCGCCGGCCATGTAGCCCAGTTCGGCGGCGGCGACCCCGGTCCCCCGGTCGTTGTGGGGGTGCAGCGAGAGGATGATCGAATCGCGGTGTTCCAGGTTGCGGTGCATCCACTCGATGGAGTCGGCGTAGACGTTGGGCGTCGCCATTTCCACCGTGGCCGGCAGGTTCAGGATCATCTTGTTCTCCGGCGAGGCCTCGAGGACCTCGGCCACGGCGTCGGAGATGCGCTGGGCGAATTCCAGTTCGGTGCCGGTGTAGGACTCGGGCGAGTACTCGTAGGTGATCCGGGTACCGGTGAGCTGTTCCTCGTACTTCTTGCACAGCCGGGCACCGGTGAGGGCGATGTCCACGATACCGTCCTGGTCCTGGTTGAACACGACGCGGCGCTGGAGCACCGACGTGGAGTTGTAGAGGTGGACGATCGCCTGCTTGGCGCCTTCGAGGGCCTCGTAGGTGCGCTCGATCAGGTGTTCGCGGGACTGCGTCAGGACCTGGATGGTGACGTCTTCGGGGATGCGGTCGCGTTCGATCAGCTGGCGGACGAAGTCGAAGTCCGTCTGGGAGGCCGAGGGGAAGCCGACCTCGATCTCCTTGAAGCCCATCCGCACCAGCAGGTCGAACATCTGGTGCTTGCGTTCGGGGCTCATCGGATCGATCAGGGCCTGGTTTCCGTCGCGCAGGTCCACGGCGCACCAGCGCGGTGCCTGGGTGATGACCTGGTCCGGCCACGTGCGGTCCGGCAGCTCGACGGTGATCTGGTCCTGGAACGGGACGTACTTGTTCACGGGCATTCCGGAGGTTTTTTGCATGTTCTGCATGGTTCTAGGGGGCCTTTTCAGTGGTCGTTGAAAATTCAGGCCGGCAGCACGAAACTCCGCAGCGGGGGGTCGGCCCTAGTGACTGGTGTCCAGATTCGTCCCGCCGCGGCTGCCTAGTAGAAGGATTCCCGCATGCATGGTCCTCACCCTAGCATTCCGCGGCGCGGGGTCCACCGGACGTGCTTAATGTTTCGCCGGACCCCACGGCACCGGTGATCTGGCACCCTGCCCCGGCTAGAATCCGAGCCGACCGAGCTGCTTGGGGTCGCGCTGCCACTCCTTGGCGATCTTCACGTGCAGGTCCAGGTAGACCCGGGTGCCCATGAGCGCCTCGATGCCCTTGCGGGCGTTGGTCCCGACCTCCCGCAGCCGGGCCCCGGCGCGGCCGATGACGATCGCCTTCTGCGAGGAACGCTCCACGAAGAGGTTCACGTGGATGTCCAGCAGGGGGTTGTCTTCCGGCCGGCCTTCACGCGGGATGATCTCCTCCACGACGACGGCCAACGAGTGCGGCAGCTCATCGCGCACCCCTTCCAGGGCTGCCTCGCGGATGAGCTCGGCGATCATGATCGCCTCGGGCTCGTCGGTGAGTTCACCGTCGGGATACAGCGGCGGCGACAGCGGCATGGCGGCGGCCAGCACATCGGACACTGCTTCGACCTGGAAGTCACCGGTCGCGGAAACCGGGACGACGGCGGCCCATCCCCCCTCGCCGAGGGTCTCGGCTCCCAGCTCCGTCACGGCGACCAGTTGCCGGGCCAACTCGGAGCGGTCCACCAGGTCGGCCTTGGTCACGATGGCGACGATCGGCTTGCGCCGCAATTGGGCCAATTGGGTGGCGATGAAGCGATCGCCGGGGCCGATCTTCTCGTTGGCCGGGATGCAGAAGCCGATCGCGTCGACTTCGGACAGCGTCTCGGCGACCAGGTCGTTCAACCGCTGCCCGAGCAGGGTGCGGGGTCGGTGCAACCCGGGGGTGTCGACCAGCACCAGCTGGGCGTCGTCGCGGTGGACGATCCCGCGGATGGTGTGGCGGGTGGTCTGTGGCTTGGCCGAGGTGATCGCGATCTTCTGGCCGACCAGGGCGTTGGTCAACGTGGATTTCCCCGCGTTGGGCCGGCCCACGAAGGAGGTGAAGCCGGCACGGAACGTGTCCGGCCATTCACGGGCCAGCGCGTTCCCGGTGCTGGACGGGCCCACCTGGGGCTCGCGCACCACGGAGTCGGAGGTATGGGCCTTCTTGCCTGCCGCCGATGCCGCCGGGGGACGCTGGCCCGCGCCGTGGCTATTCTTCGGTGCACGCCGTGCGGCTGCACCGGGCGCCTTCCCGGGCGTCTTGCCGGGCGCTTTGCCGCCCGGGCCGCGTCGTGGGGCGCCGTTGTTCCGGGGCTTCTGTTCTGCCATGGGTTCAGTCCTTGCTGTCGCGGGGGACGTCTTCTGCGGCCAGACGGCCCAACGATCCCTCATCATTGTCTGCGGCCTCGGGGTATTCGTCGACCCAGGCCAATACGTAGCCGATGCGGTTGCGGCGCCCGGCGAGCCGTTCGGCATGGATCCGGATGCCGTCGACGGTGACCTCGGAACCGACGATCGGCACGCGGCCCAGCGTCTTGGCCAGCAGGCCGCCGACACTATCCACCTCGTCGTCATCGATGCGGCGGTCGAAGAGTTCGGCGAAATCGTCGATGCCCATCCGGGCGCTGACCCGGAAGACACCGTCCTCGAGTTCCTCCGACTCCACGGAGGAGTCGTCGTACTCGTCGTCGATCTCGCCGACGATCTCCTCGATGAGGTCCTCGAGCGTGACCAGACCCGCGGTGCCGCCGTATTCGTCGATCACGATGGCCACGTGGGTGGACTCGCGCTGGAGTTCCTGGAGCAGTTCCGCAACTGACTTCGACTCCGGGACGTAGCGGACGTCGCGGCACACCTGCTCGACGGTGTGCTCATCCCCGGGGCGGGAATGCAGTCGGGCAGCGATGTCCTTGAGGTAGACGATGCCGACGATCTGGTCGGGGTTGTCCCGGATGACGGGAATGCGTGAGCACCCCGAACGCAGGAACAGGCTCATAGCCGCCGAAAGAGTGGTCCCGTAGTCAACGGTGACCATGTCGGTCCGCGGGACCATGACAGCACGGACCCGGGTATCCCCCAGTTCGAACACTGAGTGGATGAGGTCGGCTTCAACATCTTCGATGATGTCCGCCTCGTGCGCACGGTCGACCATGTCACGGAAGAGCTCCTCGGTGAAGAACGCCTCCTCCTGGACAGGAGCATCCTTCGCGACACTGCTACCGGCACGTACCAGCCATCCGGGGATCGGACCCAGCGCCATGCGCAGCACCCGGACCAGAGGTGCGGTCAACACGACGACGCTGCTGCTGCGTACGCGCCCGTACCGCCGCGGCGATACTCCAACGAGGACGAATCCGACGGCGGCCATGGTGACGGTGGCCAGGAGTCCCGCCAGCCAGATGTTCTCCAGCAGGTCGTGGTAGAGCAGGGCAATGGCCACCGCACCGGCGGTCTCGAACCAGATCCGCCAAAAGCGGACGGCGTGGGTGTGCGCGGTGGGCTCCGCCAGGATGGCCCGCAGGTTCTTGCGGGGCCGTTCGGCCAGCATGTCCTCGGCCTCTTGGCGCGGCAGGACCAGAAAGGCTGCCTCGGCGGCGGTCAGGATCGCTGCACAGCAGACGAAGGCCAGCGCCAGGATGAGGAGGAGCGCGGCGATCATTCGGTGGTCTCGCGCGGCGCGTCCCGACCGAGGAACGATTCCAGCAGGGCGCGCTGCAGCGAGAACATCTCTTCCTTCTCGTCGGGCTCCTCATGGTCGTAGCCGAGCAGGTGCAGCATTCCATGGGTGGCCAGCAGCAGGATCTCGTCGGCCGTGGAGTGTCCACCTCGCTTCGCCTGACCGGCGGCCACCTGCGGGCAGATGACGATGTCGCCGAGCATGCCGGCAGGGCTGGTCGAAGACGGACTACCGGGGCGCAACTCGTCCATGGGGAAGGACATCACATCGGTGGGACCCTCGAGGTCCATCCAGTCAATGTGCAGGCGTTCAATGGCTGCCTCGTCCACCAGGATGATCGAGGCTTCGGCCTGGGGATGGACATACAGGGCGTCCAGGATGTGCCGCCCGAGCCGCGAGAGCTCCTCGAGGTCGGCGTCCACGCCCGATTCGTTGTTGACTTCGATGCTCATGGACTCAGGACTCCGGATCCGTGGTGGGCTGCATGCCTGGTTGCGAGGCACGCTGGCGACGGGCTTCCATCCGCTCACGTGCAGCGACGTTGTTGGTCTTGGCTGCGCGTCGACGCGCCGCCTCGGGATTCGTTTCCGCCGCAGCAGACCAGCGCTCATAAGCGGTGACGATGTCGCCGACGAGCCGGTGGCGGACGACGTCGGTGGCGTCGAGCTGGCAGAAGGCGATGTCGTCGACGGAGTCGAGGATTTCCGAAACGACCTTCAAACCCGAGCGCGAACCGCCGGGGAGGTCCACCTGGGTCACGTCACCGGTGACGACGATCCGGGAGCCGAATCCCAGGCGGGTGAGGAACATCTTCATTTGTTCCGGCGTCGTGTTCTGTGCCTCGTCCAGGATGATGAACGCGTCGTTCAGTGTCCGCCCCCGCATGTAGGCCAGCGGGGCGACTTCGATGGTCCCGGCGGCAATGAGGCGCGGGATGGATTCGGGGTCGATCATGTCATGCAGGGCGTCGTAGAGCGGGCGCAGATAGGGGTCGATCTTGTCCGTGAGCGTGCCGGGCAGGAATCCCAACTTCTCCCCCGCCTCGACGGCCGGACGGGTGAGGATGATCCGGTTGACCTCCTTGGCCTGCAGCGCCTGGACGGCCTTGGCCATGGCCAGATAGGTCTTGCCGGTGCCGGCGGGGCCGATGCCGAAGATGACGGTGTTGGCGTCGATGGCATCGACGTAGGCTTTCTGGTTCACCGTCTTGGGCCGGATCTTCTTGCCTCGGCCGGAGAGGATGTTCAGCCCAAACGTTGCGGGGCCCGAGGACCGGACGGAACCTTCCGCATCGACCATGCGCACCAGTTGCTCGACGAGCTGGGCCGACACGCGAGTGCCCTTCGTGGCCAACCCGCGGGCCTCCTGGACGACGTGCTCGGCGCGCGAGGCTTGTCCGGGATCGCCGGTGATACGCAGTTCGTTGCCGCGCACATGCAGTTCGGCCAATGGGTAGATGCCTTGCAAGATGCGCAGCACCTCGTCGTTGGCGCCCAATGAGGCGACCATCTGCTCGGTGCTGGAAAACGTGATCACCGTGCCGTCGGTGGCATCCGGAGCGGTGTTGTTGTCCTCGTCGGTCATCCTGGTGGGCTGTCCTCCCGTTACCGTGGTGGTTTCGTGCGTCGGGGCCGATGATGGGTGGCCATCCGGCGCGTTACCATCCTACGGGACGTCCCCAGAGGGCTCCGTTATTCATGCAACTGTATATATCGGTCCTGCAACAGTCCGGCATTTGATGCCCCCGGGGGTGCCCACTGCCTGCCGGCGTGTGCCAAGCTAAATGGTCGGTCAGGTGCAAGCGCGCCCGAAAGCCGACCCCTGACTTCACCCACTCAAGGATTCCCGTGACCGTTCCACCCCTGAGCCAACGCACCAGAATGCGCCTGGCCATGTTGGCTGCGATGGCAACGCTCGGGACCTTGGCGGCCTGTGTTGGAGCGCCGGCGGGGTCCACCAGCAGCATGCCAGAGGCCTCCACCCAGGCCCCTGCAGTCTCCAGCCAGGGCAGGGCGGCACCCATGGAGACGCTCAGCGCCCCCCGGCTGTCACCGGTCTACTGGCTGGGCGAACGCGATTCGACCGTTTACCTGTACCGGCAGTACACCAAGCCCGAGGACCAGGGCGACCCGGTCACGACGGCCATCAAATACCTCACCGAAAAACAGCCCAGCGACCCGGACTACTTCAACCTGTGGAGCAAGGCCTCCCGCATCGGCACCTCCATCAGTTCGGGCAACGTGATCACGGTGGACATCTCGGCCGACGCCTTCTCGCGACGTGTCGACGCAGGGCTGGCTGAACGCGCGATCCAGCAGCTGGTCTACACGGCGACTGCGGCTGCGTCGTCCTCCGGGCTGTTGAGCCCGAATACGCCGGCCAGTGTGGAAATCCTGGTGGACGGGCATGCGGGCTACAACGCGTTTGGCCACGTGACGTTGTCTGGGCCCCTGCAACGCGATGCGTCCTTGCAGGCGCCCATCTGGATCATCGACCCGCAGCAGGATGCCGTGCTCACCGCGGGCAAGATCACGATCCACGGGGTCTCGGCAACTTTTCCGGGCGGTACCCGGTGGTTGCTCAAGAAAGAGGTCGCTGGCAAGGCAACCCGGGTCGACGGCGGTTCGTTGACTGTGGGCGCCGGCCAGCTCGCAGACAATGAATACCAGATGTCCACCGACCTGAAGCCCGGTACCTACACGCTGGCCGTGTGGGGGCAGAAACAGAACGATGCGAAGCGGCTGAGCCAGGACTCCAAGACCTTCACGGTCAAGTAGCGCCCCGCCGCGTCATCAGACGTCGAGGAGTCCGGCCAGATGGCGGGTGAGCACCAGTGCGGCAGGTCCAGCGGTGGAGGCGCGCAGGACATTGCGCCCCAACAGCGCCGTGCGGGCGCCGGCGGCAACCAACCGTTCGATCTCCCCGTCGGAGATGCCCCCTTCCGGGCCCACGATCAACAGGATCGACGGCTTCCGGGACGTCCCCACTCCCCTGGCGGACTGCGGGGATGCCCCATCCATGAAGGTGCGGACAACGTCGGGAAGCGATTGCGTCGCTGCCTCATGCAGGATGATCGCCTGCCGGACGTCGCCCTCCGCCGTGGGCCGCAGCAGTTGTTCGGCTAGTTGGGCAGTCGTGACGACACCCGAGACTTCGGGCAACCGGGTCCTACGGGACTGCTTCACGGCGGAGCGAACGGTGGAAGCCCACTTCTGCCGTCCCTTTTCCGCTTTCGCGGCTGGCCACCGAACCACGGAGCGGTCCGCCTGCCACGGGATGACGGCGTCGATACCCAGCTCAACAGCGGCCTCGACTGCCTGCAGGTCGCGGTCGCCCTTCGACAAAGCCTGGACCAACACAGTTTCCACCGCCGGGGCATCCTCGTGGGACACCCGGTCCACGCGGGCCGACAAACTGGCCTTGTCCGTGGAGAGGACCGTGCAGCTGGCACGGGTGCCCGCGCCGTCGAGCACATCGATCTGCTCGCCGGCGCGGACCCTTTTGACGGTCACCGCATGATGGCCCTCGGCGCCCTCGAGCACGAGGATGCCACCCGGCACGGGGTCCGGAGACAGCCCTTCGTCCATCAGGAACGCCTGGTTGCTCATCAGGCGCGGTGGCCCAGCTTGTCGCGGAGGCGGGAGAAGACGCCGCCCCGTTCGGCCAAGCGGCCCTCGGCCAATTCCTCGTCGCGCAGGCTGGCGAGGCGCTCGAGCAGCTCGCGCTGTTCGGCGTCGATCTTCGTGGGAGTCTCCACGTGGACATGCACGAGCAGGTCGCCACGGGAGCCGCCGCGCAGGCGCGGCACGCCGAGCTGAGGGAGCTTGACCGTGTCGGAGGACTGCGTGCCCGCTTCGATCCTGATCTCCTGCTCGCCGTCGAAGGTATCGAGCTTCAACTCGGTGCCCAATGCGGCAGCAGTCATCGGAATGCGCAGCGTCGCATGCAGGTCGTTGCCCTCGCGCTCGAAAACCGGGTGGCGCTTGACGTTGATCTCCACGTACAGGTCACCGGCGGGGCCGCCGCCGGGACCGGCCTCGCCCTGGTTCGCCAAGTGGATGCGCGTCCCGGTGGCGACACCGGAGGGGATCTTCAGCTGCTTGCTGACCCGTTCACGGACCCGCCCCTGACCCATGCACTCGTTGCAGGGGCTGGGCAATGTGGTGCCGAACCCGCGACAGGCGCTGCAGGTCTCCACCGTCATCATCTGGCCCAGGAAGGAGCGCACCGGGCGCTGGACTTGTCCGTGGCCCTGGCAAATCGTGCAGGTTTCCGGGGATGTGCCCGGTTGGCAGCAACTGCCATTGCACACGGTGCAGGTGACGGCTGTTTCGATATCCAGGGTGTAGACGGTGCCTTGGACCGCATCCTTGAGCTCGATGGATGCCGTCACCAGGGCGTCCCGGCCACGCTGGGTGCGCGATGCCGGTCCCTGGGCCTGTCCGCCGCCGAAGAACTGCTCGAAGATGTCGCCAAAGCCACCGAAACCGGCGCCGCCGCCGCCTCCGCCGCCTGCCGTCCCGTTCTCATTGCCCGTGGCGTCGTAGACCTGCCGCTTTTGCGGGTCGGAGAGCACCTCATAGGCATGGGTGACCGCCTTGAATTGTTCGGCGACATCCTCCCCCGGGTTCACATCCGGGTGGAGTTTGCGGGCCAGTTTCCGGTAGGCCTTCTTGATTTCCTCGGCGGAGGCGTCGCGCGCGACGCCGAGGGTTTCGTAGTGGCTGCTCACAGTGTGTGCTGTGTCCTTTCCGACATTCTGTACATGCTGTTTCCCCGTGCTCCCGGGCCGTTATCCGGCCAGGATGCGGGAAAGGTATCGGGCCACCGCGCGAACGGCGGCCATGCTGGTGGGATAGTCCATCCGCGTGGGACCCAGGACGCCGATCTTGGCGGAGGATCCGGGGCCGTAGCCGCTGGCGACCACCGAGGTCTCGGCCAGCCCTCCGTACGGGTTCTCGTGCCCAATCTGCACCGTGATGCCCCGGGCGTCCTGCTCCATCTCGGAGAAAAGCCGTAACAGGACGACTTGCTCTTCCAGGGCCTCCAAGACCGGGGTGATGGTCAGGGGGAAGTCGCCGGTGAATCGGGCCAGGTTCGCCGTCCCGGCCATAATGATCCGATCGATCACCGAGTTGTCCCCCAGGGACCCCAACGCCGCGGCAAGGATCCTGGCCGGCGCCCGCAGCGTCTGCGGCAGGTGCTCGCAAACGGTGGCGGAGAGCTCCCCGATGTTCTCCAGCCGCTGACCCGACGTGGCAGCCAGGAAGGCGGCCTTGAGACTGGCCAGCGCGTCGTCGGTGGTCTCCGGCGGAACCAGGACGACCCGCTGGTCGACTTTGCCGGTGTTGGTGATCAATACGGTGAGCACTTGCCCTGACCCCAGCCCGACCAGTTCGATATGCCGCACCGTGGCATCGCTGAACTGGGGAACCTGCAGGACCGCAACCTGGTTGGTCAGTTGGGCCAGCAGCCGAACGGTGCGCTCCAGGACCTCGTCGAGATCGTTGGTTCCCTCGAGCATCTGCTGGATGGCACGGCGCTCGGCACCCGAGAGCGGGCGGACCGCGTCGATCTGGTCGACGAAGTAGCGGTAGCCCTGTTCGGTGGGGATGCGGCCGGCGGAGGTGTGCGGGGCGATGATCAGCCCGTCCTCCTCCAGCGCGGCCATGTCATTGCGGATGGTTGCCGCCGACACCCCCAGCTGATGCCGTTCAACCAGCGCCTTGGAACCCACGGGCTCACGGGAGTGGACATAGTCCTCGACAATGGCCCGCAGGACCTCGAGGCGTCGTGGGACAGTCATGCGATCCTCCTGGCTCTGATCGTGGACGGATGTGAGGCACGTGTCGCTTAGCACTCGACACGCCTAAGTGCTAAGTCTAATACGATCCACCCCTTGTTAGCATGGTGGCCGCGCGCTCCGGTGCCTTCGGGCTGCCACAGCGACCGCCCGATCCCAGTGAAAGGCCGTGTCAGGAATTGAATATCCACCAGTGGGGTGCCCAGGATCTGTCGGCACCGAAACCGCGTGAACTGCGCCAGGTGCCCGCTTCCGTGGGAATGCTCCTGGAAGACGTCCAATCAGGTTGGGTCGGGGAGATCGTGCGGATCGAGCGTTCGGGCGGCATGCGTCTGGTCGTGCTGGAGGATCGGCGCGGGAAGACCCGTTCCTTCCCGACGGGCTTCGGGTTCCTGCTCGAAGGCGAACCGGTGGAAGTCACCGGACCCACGACGACGACGGCTCGGCCTTCGGGTGCACGAACTGCCTCCGGTTCGGTCAAGGTCCAGAACCTGAAGGCCCGTACTGCGGTGGCCAGCCGCATCTGGGTCGAGGGCAAACATGATGCAGAGCTTGTCGAAAAGGTATGGGGACACGACCTGAGGGTGGAGGGCATCGTCGTCGAGCCCCTGCACGGAGTCGACGACCTCGCCTCGGCGGTCAAGGAGTTCTCCCCCGGCCCCGGACGGAAACTGGGGATCCTGGTGGATCACCTGGTCCATGGCACCAAGGAGGAGCGGATTGCCAACGAGGCGATGCGTGTTCCGGGCGCCGCCTCCAACGTGCTCATCGTCGGCCACCCCTACGTGGATGTCTGGCAATCGATCCGGCCTCAGGTCTTGGGCATCGCGGCGTGGCCGGTGGTTCCGCGCGGAACCGATTGGAAGACGGGCATCCTGCGCGGTCTGGGATGGCCTCACGCCACGCAGGCGGACGTCGCCATGGGGTGGAAGCGGCTGCTCAGACAGGTCAACAGCTACGCAGACCTGGAAGCCAGCCTGCTGGGTCGCGTCGAGGAAGTCATCGATTTCCTGACCACGGGCCGACACTGAGCCGTCCGGCGACCTGACGCCGCGCCGCAGCTTTGCCGTTCGGCGATCCAAACCGCTACCGGCCTATAAACTATTGCTGTACACCACATCGGACGGGAGGAACGTCGGACCATGAACGGCATAGATCGCAACCCGCAGGACGGCCCGGCTGACGGTGGACGGTTTGAGGGCTCTTCGGCCGCACCACTGCCTCTGACCCCGTCGGAGGACCGGCAATGGGCAACGATCGCCCATTTCGGGGGAATCCTTGGATGCATCCCTTCCGGCATCATCTATCTGGTCTATCGCGACCGGGGTCCGTTTACGGCCCAGGAGTCCAAGGAAGCACTGAACTTCACCCTGCCCCTGACGGTTCTGGCACTGCTGTCGAACCTGCTCATGCTCATCCCGGTGATCGGCGGCATCTTCGCGATCATCGCCGTGGCCATCTGGGTCTACATCACGGTCAGTGGCGTGGTGGCTGGCATCGAGGTCAACCGGGGTCGGCCCTACAGGTATCCATTCAACCTGCGCCTGATCGCCTGATCCACCACTGACATCAAGCAAAAGGATCCCCGGGCCAATGTGTCCCGGGGATCCTTTTGTTGGCGCGGCGCCGCTCAGAAATCGAGCAGCCGCCTCACGATCGTATCGGCGAGCAAGCGGCCGCGCAGGGTCGGGATCACGGTTCCACGAACCGCTTCCGGTCCCTCGACCAGGCCGTCGGCAATGAGTCCTGCCACCGCCTGTCGCCCGGATGCCGGCAACTCGCTGGTGGGTAGCCCGTCGACGATCCGGGTCAGCAGCATGGTCCGCTCCAGCAACCGTGCCTGCTCATCCGGTGTCTCCCGGCCGGCGGCCGGGGAAACGCCCGCATCCACTCGCTGCTGGTACGCAGCAGGGTGCTTGACGTTCCACCAGCGCAGCCCCCCAACATGCGAATGCGCCCCCGGTCCGGCTCCCCACCAGTCGGCGCCCTTCCAATAGGCCATGTTGTGGCGGCACCGGGTGGCTTCGCTGCGGCTCCAATTGCTGACCTCGTACCACTGGAAGCCTGCGGCCGTGAGCAATTCGTCGGCCAGTAGGTATTTGTCTGCGTGGTCGTCGTCATCGATATCGGGCACTTCGCCCCGGCGGATCTGCGCGGCCAGGCGGGTGCCGTCCTCGATGATGAGTGCATAGGCCGAGATATGGTCCGGTTCATAGGAGAGTGCGGTCTCCAGGGAGGTGCGCCAGTCAGCCAGAGACTCCCCCGGTGTTCCATAAATCAGGTCGACGCTGACATCAAGGCCTGCCTCGCGGGCCCACTGGACGGCTTGACCCACCCGTTCGGGGCGGTGGGTCCGGTCGAGGGTCTTCAAGACGTGGGGAACCGCCGACTGCATGCCAAAGGAGACACGGGTGAAGCCCGCCTGGGCCAGTGTCGCCAACGATTCGGGGGTGACGGAATCCGGGTTGGCCTCAGTCGTGACCTCAGCGCCCTCCCGCAAGCCCCAGGTGGTGCGGATCGTCGACAACACGGCGACCAGGTCGGCGGCTGGAAGCAACGTTGGCGTGCCGCCGCCGAAGAACACCGTTGAGACTTCTCGTGGGGGAAGTCCGCTCGTTCGCAGGACACCTGCACCGAATTCCAACTCCGCCGACGCGGCTGCGGCATACGTGTCCTGGCTGGAACCGGAGCCGAGTTCGTGCGCGGTGTAGGTGTTGAAATCGCAGTAACCGCACCGCACCGCGCAGAAGGGGATGTGGACGTAGATGCAGAAGTCGCGCTCCGTTGCACCGTCAAGGGTGCTGGCAGGAAGCAGTCCATCGGCCGGAGCCGGGTCCCCGAGGGGTAATACAGAGGGCATGGACGCTACTTCTTGGCCTTGTCCTTGGACCCGTCGGACGACAGCGCCGCGATGAATGCCTCCTGGGGGACTTCGACACGTCCAACCATCTTCATGCGCTTCTTGCCCTCCTTCTGCTTCTCGAGCAGCTTGCGCTTACGTGAGATGTCACCGCCGTAGCACTTGGCGAGGACGTCCTTGCGGATGGCCCGGATGGACTCGCGCGCGATGATGCGCGATCCGATGGCCGCTTGGATGGGGACCTCGAACTGCTGGCGTGGGATGAGTTCGCGCAGCTTGCTGGTCATCAGCACCCCATAGGCGTAGGCCTTGTCTTTGTGCGTGATCGCACTGAAGGCGTCGACCTGCTCGCCCTGGAGGAGGATATCGACCTTGACCAGGTCTGCCACCTGTTCGCCATCCGCCTTCCAGTCGAGGGAGGCATAGCCGCGGGTCTTGGACTTCAGGATGTCGAAGAAATCGAACACGATTTCTGCCAGGGGAAGCCAGTACCGCAGTTCCACCCGGTCCTCGGAGAGGTAGTCCATGCCACGCATCTGCCCACGCCGGGTCTGGCAGAGCTCCATGACCGCACCCACGAATTCGTTCGGGGTGAGAATGGTCGCGGCAACCATCGGCTCACGGACCTCCATGATCTTGCCGGCCGGAAACTCGCTCGGGTTGGTCACAGTGACCATGGACTTGTCTTCGGTCATCACCTCGTAGACGACGTTGGGTGCCGTGGAGATCAAATCGAGGTTGAACTCGCTCTCGAGTCGCTCGCGGGTGATCTCCAGGTGCAGCAGGCCCAGGAAGCCGACGCGGAAGCCGAATCCCAGGGCGACAGAGGTCTCGGGCTCGAAGGTCAGTGCCGCGTCATTGAGCAGCAGCTTGTCCAAGGCGTCACGCAGAACCGGGTAGTCAGAGCCGTCAATCGGGTAGAGACCCGAGAACACCATGGGCTTGGGGTCCTCGTATCCACCCAGGGATTCCTGGGCAGGTTTGTTGAAGGTGGTGACGGTATCGCCGACCTTGGATAGGCGGACATCCTTGACGCCGGTGATCAGATAGCCGACTTCACCAACCCCAAGTCCCTTGCTGGGCGTCGGCTCCGGCGAGGACACACCGATCTCGAGCAGTTCATGGGTCGAACGAGTGGACATCATCTGGATCTTCTCGCGGGGCGAGAGGTGGCCGTCGACGACACGCACATAGGTGACGACGCCACGGTAGGTGTCGTAGACGGAGTCGAAGATCATGGCGCGCGCTGGTGCATCGACGTTGCCGACCGGCGGCGGAAGATCCCTCACGATCTTGTCCAAAAGGGCCTCAACGCCAACGCCGGTCTTGCCTGAGACCTGCAGGACATCCTCGGGCTTGCCGCCAATCAGGCCGGCGAGCTCCGCAGCATACTTCTCGGGCTGGGCGGCCGGCAGGTCGATCTTGTTCAGGACGGGAATGATCGTCAGGTCGTTTTCCATGGCGAGGTAGAGGTTGGCCAGGGTTTGTGCCTCGATGCCCTGGGCAGCGTCGACCAGCAGGATGGCGCCTTCGCAAGCGGCCAGGGAGCGGGATACCTCGTAGGTGAAGTCAACGTGGCCGGGAGTATCGATCATGTTCAGCGCGTAGGCCGACCCGTCGACCTCCCAGGGCATGCGCACGGCCTGCGACTTGATGGTGATGCCGCGCTCGCGCTCGATGTCCATGCGGTCGAGGTACTGTGCCTTCATGTCCCGATGGGAGACAATGCCCGTGGATTGCAGCATCCGATCGGCCAGGGTGGACTTCCCGTGGTCGATGTGGGCGATGATGCAGAAGTTCCTGATGATCGCCGGATCGGTGGCGGCAGGCACCGGGGCGGTGCGGGCCATGGGTGACACGTGGGTGACCTCGCTCTGGGGCTGTTGGATGTCGAACTGCTTGCGGATGGACCGCAAAACACCATTCTTCCATGATTCGGACGCACCGGATTCCGTCCTCGCGGGTGTGGCGTCCCGCTGTTACCGTGGCCCCATGCAGATCAATCCACGAATGATCAGCCGGTTGGTGCGACTGGGCACCAAGGCTTTCCGGTCCTACCAGTCCAGCCAGAAGCGCGATCAGGGGCCCTCCCAAGGCGGACAACCGCCTGCCGGCCCCACCGGTTCCGGACAAGGCAGCCCCGGCCAGAAGCCCAGTGGAGACGGCTCCGGCGGTTGAAGAGATCGGGCCTACCCGGGCGACTACACCGGCCCGGTCAGGCCCGTGTACGACCCCAAGCCCGACGGCCACCCCGATCCGGGAGAAATCGTGTGGGCCTGGGTCCCCTATGAAGAGGACCATTCCCAGGGGAAGGACCGCCCAGTGCTCCTGATCGGGCACGACGGCGGAACCCTGCTCGGATTGATGCTCACCTCCAAGGACCACGATCGTCCGGGACACCAGGACCAGGACTATGTGGACGTGGGTACCGGCCCCTGGGATCGGCAGCGGCGGCCCAGCGAGGCCAAGGTGGACAGGATCATCCGCATCGATCCCGAGGGGATCCGCCGGGAAGGCGCAGTCCTCGGACGTTCCGCCTTCGATCAGGTGGCCGCGGCCCTCTCCCGCTCCTGAGCGCAGGTCATCTTCGGCGGACCGTGGGCATCCGCCCGCGACCCGCCGGGTTGGTTCTCGAATCGCGGGGATCGGGCATCCCTGCTAAGATTGCTTGCTGTGTGTCCGCGCAGGTCGACGGGCACTTCTCCCGGGTCGCCATAGGTATCCCCACGCCGCTCAGTCGATGGCTCGGGAGGGATCCCTCACCGACCATTTTCCGCGATAGCAAGAGAGTTTATACAAGTGGCTAATATCAAGTCCCAGAAGAAGCGCATTCTCACCAACGAGAAGGCCCGCGCCCGCAACGCCGCCGTGCGTTCGGAGCTGAAGACCGCCATCCGCTCGGTCGACAAGGCCGTTGCAGCCTCCGACAAGGATGCAGCTTCGGCTGCCCTTGCCACCGCCGGCCGCAAGCTGGACAAGGCTGTCAGCAAGGGTGTCGTGCACAAGAACAACGCTGCCAACCGCAAGTCGGCCATCTCCAAGAAGGTCAACGCGCTCTAAGGCACGTCAAAGTTTGAACGGCTGAGGCCGCCACCAGATATCTGGTGGCGGCCTCAGCTGCTTAACCAGCGTCAATACTGACGCCCGCCTGGCCGGCGTGGGGGTTAGCGCCTGGCCGCTAGTGCAATACCGGTGACGGCTCGTTCCACGGCGTACTGCGGATCGCGTGAGGCGCCCTTGACCTGTGCATCGGCCTCGGCCACCAGGCGCAGGCACCGTACGAGGTCATCGTGGGAGAAGTACCGCGCCTGCTCTTGGGCCTGCTGCACTTGCCAGGGGGCCATTCCGAGTTCCTTGGCCAGCATTCCGGAGGACTTGCGCTGTCCGGCCACCTTCGCGACTTGACGCAACTTCATGGCCAGTGCCGCCACGATGGGAACCGGGTCGGTTCCGGTTGCCAGGGCATGCCGCAGGGTGCCCAAAGCCGTCGGACCGCGTCCCGAGAGAGCCGCATCCGCAACTTTGAAACCCGTTGCCTCGACACGTCCGCCAAAGTACCGGTCCACGGTTTCCTGGTCGACCTCACCGGTGGTGTCCTGCACCAATTGGGTGCAGGCGGCAGCGAGCTCCGCCAGGTCCGAACCCACCGCCGAGACGAGTGCACGAGTTGCGTCGGGGAGGATGCGGCGGCGGGCCACCTTGAATTCCTGCGAGACGAATTCGGCCTTCTCCGCGTCCTTCTTGAGTGGTTGGCAGTCGATGACGTGTGCACCGGCTGCCTTGAGTGCGTCGAGGACCTTCTTCCCGCGGTTGCCGCCGGAATGGTGCAGGACCATGACGACGTCGTCCGCCGGGGATGCGGCATACGCGAGGATGTCCTCGAGGAAGTCCTCGTTCATTGTCGCCAGTGCCGTCGCCTCGATCACCTTGGAATCACCGAAAAGTGAGGGGCTGGCTGCCAGGAGGAGTTCGCCGCGCTGGTAGGTCGAGGCGTCGAACGCGGTGACCTCGGCGCCGCCATCTCGTTCCTTGACCTGCTGGCGAATGGAGTCGAGGACCCGCCCCGCGACGTAGGCTTCCGGCCCCTGCAACAGGACTAGCGGTGCGGGGACGGCCTGGCGCCACTGTGTCCCGGGACCCGATCGGGCTCCCGAGGACCGAGAGCTGCCTGCAGGCTTGGTGGCCACCATGTTCCGCCTTCCGTTGGAGTCTGACATTGAATCCTATCGTCCCCTCAGCCTGCACTGTGCCCATGGACGACGAGTTGGCCAGTGGCCGTTTCCTGCAACCGGATGGTGCCGTGTAGGTCGGTGCGGAAAGCTTCGATTCCGGCGGTTCGCAGGGCCTGCAGGATACTGGGAGCGGGGTGCCCGTAGGTATTATCCGCTCCGACACCGATGAGAGCCACGCGGGCACCGCTGGCAGCAATGACTGCACTACCGCCGTTCTTCGCTCCGTGGTGGCTGACTTTCAGAACGTCAACATGGAGGTCCTCATGCGCCCGGAGCACTGCCCCCATCGCCTCGGATTCCATGTCGCCGGTGGCGAGCATCGTGAACGGACGCCCGACGTCGCCTTCAAGGGTGAAGACGACGACCAGGGAGGCATTGTTTTCTTCTTCTCCGACGGGGTCCTCAAGGGGGCCGAGGATCTCCCAGCTAACAGTTCCGGCAGTACCCCTGGTGCCGGCCGGCGGTTCACTGGTTTCGTGGTCCGGAGACAGACCAGGAAGCGTGGTGCGTTCCGTTCCCGTGGAAAAATACGCAGGTCCTACCGTCCGGTCGTTGACGGCTCCGGACAGTCCACCGGCGTGGTCCGCGTGCAGGTGGGTAATGAACAGCGCATCGATGTCCCGGATCCCCAGCTCCGTCAGGCAATTGTCGACCATGGCGGGATCGGGACCGGTATCCACCAGGACCGCGCTATGGGCACCAGAGCGCAGGACGAACGCATCGCCCTGGCCCACATCGCAGGCAGCAAGCTGCCACGGGCCCGAGGGTGCGGGCAACAGTGCGGTAGTCGGCATCGTCAGCCCGGCGAGGAGTCCCAGGCCGGCGGCCCCGACGCTGATCGCCGCGCCACGACGCCCCCAGCCAGACAGGTCGCCTGAGAGAGGCACCCTGTTTATCAGGGCACGAGTGCGCCTTCCGATGGTGCCCACGTCGCCCAGCCAACCGTGGGATGCGGCGTTCTCGTCCACGGGCGGCGTGGAAGCCAGCCACACCGCCATCAGCGCCAGGACGGAAACGAGGACTCCGGCTGCCCGCCCGGCTGGCCCCTCGGGCCAGGCCAGCGCTGATCCGGGCAACCCGGCGACCAGGTGGCCCAGGCTACCGATCCAGCTGGCCGGAACTCCTGCCACCCAGATGAATGGTTGGAGCCATGGGCCGGGCAGCCCTGCCAACAGCAGGGCTGCGGTCCCGGCAACGGTCACCACGGGTACCAGGGGTGCGGCGAGGACGTTGGCGGGGACGGAATAGGGGCTGAACGTGGAGCTCATGCCCAAAAGCACCGGCAAGCAGAACAATTGTGCGCTGGTGCTGATTCCAACACCGTCGGCGAGCCAGCCGGGCATGATGTGACGGCACAGCCCAGCCAGGCGCTGCCCCATCAGAACGATTCCGGCCGTTGCCAAGGCGGAGAGCTGGAAAGCTGGCTCGCGGGCGTACCAGGGGTCCCACGCCAGGATCAGGACTACACAGATGCAGAGCGTCGTCAGCGCCTGTTTTCCGCGCCCAGCGTAGACGGCCAATGCGCCGATGGCCCCCATGATTGCGGCACGGATGACGCTCGGTTCGGGATGCACCAGAATCACGAAGCCCACCAGCAGGAGCAGTGATAGGCCCAGTGACGGCCACCGCCTGATGCCAAAGAACCGGCAAGCGTAGAGGACGGTTCCGAGGATCATGGCGACGTTTGCTCCACTGACGGCTGTGAGGTGGGCCAGGCCTGTAGTTTTCATGTCGGCGGAAAGTTCCTCGGACTGGGCGGTTCGATCTCCCATAACCATCCCGGGAAGTAGCGCCGGTCCCTCCCCCGGAAGGATGGTGGCTGCGCCTGCGAGGCGTTCACGCCAGTCCTCCGTGGGTAGTCTCCGGCCTTCTCCGTCGACTGGGGCAAGAGTGGTGGAGGCCTGTAACCAATAGCCCTGCCTGTCACCAGGCTCGGCGCGAGCGAGGCGTCCCAGCCCGCTCACGGTTTGTCCGACAGTTGGCCTGCCGTCCTGCTGCCACTGCTCCGACCTCAGGACCAGGACGGCCTCCGCTGCCCCCGCGTGCCAATGGCCATCAGCGGTGTACCGGTCCACGCGGACGTCGACGAGCATCAGTGGTTCGCTGGCGTCCGAGGACGGTTCCGCACCGACGAGCGACTCCCCTGACACGTTGCCGTACGAGGACTGCATGGTTCGGGCATCACCAGTGACCGCGGCCGTGAAGCGAATAGTCGCCCCTGCATCGGCCAGCGCACCAAATGTCGGATCGCGTTGCGCCAAAACGTGGGTTGAAATCCCGGCGGCCACCAGGAAGGCCCCCACCGCGGCTGCGGCCACCGGGGCCCACCAATGATGGGACCACGCGATGATCCCGCGGTTTCGAAGTAGCAGCCAATACAACATCGCCAACATGGCACCCAAAATGGCCGTCAACAACAAAGAAACACCAGGGTCCATTTGCACGAGAACCCAGGCGGAAGTCCACGCCGTTGCCGCGATGGACAGGCTGCGCAGATCGAGTCGTCCGTCGCCCTCGGCCCCCTCTTGTCCCCCGGGGCGCGAGGTGAACGAACGGAGGATGGGCCGCAGGAGGAGAAGCAATGAGTGGATCCGACGTGACGATGGGACCGATCCGCCAGCTCTCATCTGGGGAACGATGCCCCGGTTGTCCCCGCGTGGTTCCGTGGTGGGCGCGGACGCACGATGATCTGGGCTCACCGGAACCTGACCAGAGGTTCGAGACGGGCCATCATCGCCGGTCCGATACCGGGCACGGCGTCGAGCTCCTCCAGGGATGAATAGGGACCGTTGGCGCTGCGGAATTCCACAATCCGCGCCGAAAGTGCCGGACCAATGCCGGGAAGCTGCTCCAACTCGGCTGCATCCGCGCTATTGATGTCGATCCCCTCCCCCGGGCCAACGTCTCCCCCGCCGGCCTTTGGGGCGACTGACGATGATCCTGCGTGGGGAGTGGCGCCCGGAGCACCGACCTCGTCCCGTGTCGGCAAGTACAGCTGTTCACCGTCCTGCAGGGGCGCGGCCAGGTTCACGGCCGATGCGACGGCGTGTGGTGCCAACCCGCCGGCCCTCTCGACGGCATCGCCGGCCCGGGCACCGGACGCGAAACGATATACCCCCGGCTTTTTCACGGCTCCGGCGACGTGGACGACGACTTCCTGCGGCGGTTTGCTTGCTTGGTTCTCGCTATCGGCCCGCTTATCAGCGGTCGTAGTCGGCGAAGCACGGGCCGGTGTCGGGTTCGTGGCCGGGACGGACATGGAGGAACCCGTGGCGGCACTTGGGTCCATATCCACCGCGCCCAGTTGTTCGCCCGCGCCTTCGGGCGGGTGGAACAGCAAACTGGCGGCAATCCAGATGACGGCGGTGAACAGGAGGCACATGATCGCTCCCCGGCCGATTCTGAAGCGAAAACGGGGGCCCCCATCGCGGCCCGGTGTCGGGTCGGTGCGTAATTCCCAACGGTGTCGAACCATGCCTGAAGCCTAGGAACGCGTGCCAGCTATCTCGGGTCTGCGGCGTCACTGTGTGGATAGATGGCAGTCGGGTGTGCCTGTGGAGGGAAGATCCGTGAACCACGGCGAACTGGCGGCCCCGTCAGGGATCCGATGGGGACTATTCCCGGGTTCCGGCCTCAGCCGAAGTACCGGTCGAGGGATGTGTTTCCGCGTCCGGGGCTTCGGTATCGTCACTAGGCGTCGTGGCCGTCTCCGGAGTGGCCAGCGGGGCGATCACCACGGCCAGCACGCCTGCGCCTGCATGTGCTGCCAAGACCGAGGGCAGGGGTTCACACAGGATGTCCTCGCCGGTGGAGCTTTCCAATTCGGCCCGGAGCTCGTCTGCCTGATCAGGATTGCCAAAATAGTGAACCGCGACCCGTACTCCGGCTGGAGCGGCATCTGCGGCCTCGCGCGAGATCTCGACCAAACGTGCCATTGCCCGGGGCGTGGTCCTGACTTTTTCCCGGACCACGACACGACCGTTCTGGACGGCGAGCAGGGGCTTCACGGCCAACAAGGTGCCCAACATGCTGGCCGCCGTTCCGATCCGGCCTCCCTTGCGTAGTTGCTCCAGGCTCGGCACGACGAAGCAAATGGCATAGCTCTCGGCTTGCCTTGCGACGGCCTCCACGGCAGCGAGGGGAAGTCCCGCTTCGGCGGCCAAGACAGTGTCCATGACGGCCAGCCCCTGTGCCAAGCCCACCGTCCGACTGTCGAGGACAGACACCGGTACCGCGACCTGTTCAGCGGCCCAGCGGGCAGCATCCACGGTCCCGGAGAGCTCCTTGGACAGGTGCAACGAAACGATCTGGTCATAGCCGGCGCGTTCCAGGGACTCGTAGGCGCGTTGGAACGCCCCGGGTGCAGGTCGAGATGTCTTCACGGTGCCACCGGTGGCCAGCGCCAGTGCCAGCGCTGTCTCCACATCATCCAGGCCTTCGGTGTAGATCTGTCCATCGATCATCACGGGCATGGGGACGACCCGCAGCCGGTCAGCATGTGCGTCTGCCCACGCCTGGGGCAATGCTGCCGCCGTATCGGTGACGACAGCAATCCGGGACCGCTGAAGGCGCTCACGCGCGCGTCGCTCACGCGGAAGCAGCCGATCCAGAAACCCGGGATGCCGCTCGGGGCGGGCCCCGGCTGGATCCTCGTGTCGCTGGGCTGGTGCCATGTCCCTACCCTAGGAGGCCGGGACGAGATTCACGAGTTTCGGTGCGCGGACGATGACGGTGCGCAGTTCGCGACCGTCCAATGCCCGCTGCACCGACTCCGAGGCGAGCGCCAGTTCGCGCAGCTCGTCTTCGGTGATATCTGCTGGCACTGTCAAACGATCGCGGACCTTGCCCTTGACCTGCACGATGGCCACCACCGTGTCCTGGACCAGCAGGTCTGGATCAACGACTGGCCAACCAGCGTTGGCTACTGACGGTTCGTGGCCAAGCTGCTCCCACATGCCTTCGGCCGTGTAGGGCGCGAAAAGGCTCAAGATCACGGCCACCGCTTCAGCAGCCTCCCGGACTGCGGGATCTGCCGGACCGGCTCCCGAGTCAATGGCCTTGCGGGTGGCATTGACCAGTTCCATCAGCTTGGCGACCACGACATTGAACTTGCCGGCATCCAGCAGTTCGGCGGATTCAGCCACGGCGCGGTGCGTCACCGCACGCAAGGCCCAGTCACCGGTCTCCGGCGGGGTGCCGACGGAACTTGCCACGTCCTGGGCCATGCGCCAGGCCCGGGCAAGGAACTTGCCGGCGGCAGCTGGCGAGACGTCGGCCCAGTCGACATCGTCTTCCGGCGGGGACGCGAAAATCATGGTCAAACGCACGGCGTCGACGCCGTAACGGTCCAGCTGCTCGCCCAGATCCACGCCGTTGCCCAACGACTTGCTCATGGCCTTGCCGCCGTTGAGAACCTGGCCTTGGTTCAAGAGGGCGGAGAAAGGCTCGGTGGCCTCGAGCAAGCCGAGATCGTGGATCACCTTGGTGAAGAAGCGGGCATACAGCAGGTGCAGGATCGCGTGTTCCACCCCGCCAACGTACTGGCCGACGGGCATCCAATTCCGTGCCGCTTCGGGGTCGAAAGGGCCCTCGGTGCAATCCGGGGAGACGAAACGCAGGAAGTACCAGGACGAGTCCACGAACGTGTCCATGGTGTCGGTGTCGCGCCGCGCCGGTCCGCCGCAGGACGGGCAGGAAACGTTGACCCAGTCTGCAGCCGCTGCCAAGGGGGACGTGCCCTTGGGGGCCAGGGCCTCTCCACGCAGGTTATCTGGCAGCCGAACGGGCAATTGGTCGTCGGGGACCGGGACTTCACCGCAGTCTGCACAGTGGATGATCGGGATCGGGGTGCCCCAGAAGCGCTGGCGGGACAGCAGCCAGTCACGCAGACGGTAGTTGACCGTGTGTCGGCCGGTGCCGGCCGCTTCGACAATTTCCACGGCGCGGGCAATCGCCTGTGTCTTGCCCAGCCCGTCGAGTTCCCCGGAATTGACCAGGGTCCCCTCTCCCGTCGCGGCGACGCCGCTGACCGCAGGGTCCTCCTCACCGGTTTCAACGACCACCCGGACGGGCAGGTCAAAAGTGCGTGCGAAGTCCAGGTCGCGTTGGTCGTGCGCGGGAACCGCCATGATGGCTCCGGTTCCGTAGTCGGCCAACACGTAATCGGCAGCCCAGACGGGAAGCCGGGCTCCGGTGAGCGGGTTGATGGCATAGCGGCCCAGGAAAACACCGGTTTTGGTGCGTTCGGTCGACTGCCGTTCGATTTCCGAGAGCGCCTTGACCTGCTCTTGATAGGCGGCCAGTGCCTCACGGTGTTCCGGCGCCACGATCTCGTCGGCGAGGGCCGCGTCAGCGGCCACCACGAAGAACGTTGCTCCGTGCAGGGTGTCGGGACGCGTGGTGAAAACGGTCACCGCGCGCTCTTCACCGGATTCCTGCGGGGCCTCGATGACGAAGTCCACGTGGGCGCCTTCGGACCGCCCGATCCAGTTGCGTTGCATGGCCAGCACCCGCTCGGGCCAGTGTCCCTTCAGCGCCTCCATGTCATCGAGCAGCCGGTCGGCGTAGTCGGTGATCTTGAAATACCACTGGTTCAGCGACTTTTTCGTCACCTCGGTGCCACATCGCTCGCAGGTGCCGTTCACGACCTGCTCGTTGGCCAGGACAGTCTGGTCCTTCGGGCACCAGTTCACCGGGTGGTCCTTGCGGTAGGCCAGCCCCTTCTCATAGAAGCGCTTGAAGAGCCACTGTGTCCAGCGGTAGTACTCGGCATCGGACGTGTGCAGGCGTCGGGACCAGTCCGCACTGATGGCATAGCGCTTGAATGAAGCGGCCTGCGTGTCGATGTTCGCGTACGTCCACTCGGCGGGGTGGGCGTTACGTTTGATGGCAGCATTTTCCGCCGGCAGTCCAAAGGAATCCCAGCCGATCGGATGCAGTACGTCGTATCCCAGCTGACGCCAATACCTGGCCACCACATCGCCCATGGCGAAGGCTTCTGCGTGACCCATGTGCAGATCACCGGAGGGGTAGGGGAACATGTCCAAGACGTACCGGCGTTCGGCCGATCCATCATCTTTCGGGGTGAAGACACCCAGTTCCTCCCACACGGACTCCCATCGGGCTTCAAGTTCCCTGAAGCTGTAGCTGATGCCAGTATCCGCGGTTCCGGGTGCCTCTGTGCTCACGATGTGTACGCCTTCTGGTAGTGCAGAATATGTGGGTCGTCCAGTCCCGGCCAACGACACCTTGGAAAAGGCGACGGAAGCCTGACACGAAAAAGCCCCTTGGCATACAAGGGGCAGCCGGGAAGGTGATCCCGGCTAGGAAAGACGTAGGACTGCTGACATGGGGCCAGTCTACAGCACAGCAGGACCCCGGCACCGCAGGGGTGCCGGGGTCCTGCCTTGCAGTTGAAACGTCGTTACTGCACGTCCTCGTCGACCCAGTCGAACGTCTTGGTCACGGCCTTCTTCCACAGGCGCATCTGCCGTTCGCGCTCTTCCTGCTCCATGGACGGCTCCCAGCGGGTGTCTTCGGCCCACTTGGCCCGCAGTTCATCACGGTCCTTCCAAAAGCCCACGGCCAGACCAGCAGCATAGGCGGCACCCAAAGCGGTCGTCTCAGTGACTTCCGGGCGGACGACGGGCACCCCGAGAAGGTCGGCTTGGAACTGCATCAGGCTCTCATTGGCGACCATGCCCCCGTCGACGCGCAGTTCGGTCAGCGGGACCTCGGCGTCGGCGTTGACGGCGTCCAGGACCTCACGGGTCTGGAAGGCGGTGGCCTCCATGGCGGCGCGGGCAATGTGGGAGCGATTGGCAAAACGCGTCAGGCCCACGATGGCCCCGCGGGCATCCGGACGCCAGTACGGGGCGAACAATCCGGAGAACGCCGGGACGATGTAGACGCCCCCGTTGTCCTCCACCTCGGCGGCCAGCTCCTCCACCTCGGCAGCCGAGGAGATCATGCCGATGTTGTCGCGCAACCACTGCACCAGGGATCCGGCGACGGCGATGGACCCCTCGAGGGCATACACCGGCTTCTCGTCACCGAGCTTGTAGGCAACAGTGGTCAGCAGCCCGTTGGAGGACTTCACGATCTCCTCGCCGGTGTTGAAGATCAGGAAGCAACCCGTGCCATAGGTGTTCTTGGCTTCGCCGGCCGAGAACGCCGCCTGTCCGAAGGTCGCAGCCTGCTGGTCGCCGAGGATCCCGGCGACGGGGACTTCGCGCAGCAGCTGGTTGGTATGGACGGTTCCATAGACCTCCGAAGAGGACTTGATGTCGGGCATCATCGACACCGGGACACCGAAGTCCGCCAGGATGCCCTCGTCCCACGTCAGCTTTTCCAGGTCCATGAACAAGGTGCGGGAGGCATTGGTGACGTCGGTGATGTGGATGCCGCCGTCTGTTCCCCCGGTGAGGTTCCAGGTCACCCAGGTATCGGTGTTGCCGAAGAGCAGGTCACCGGCCTCGGCCCGCTCCCGTACGCCTTCGACGTTGTCCAGGATCCATTTGACCTTGGTGCCCGAGAAATACGGTGCCAGCGGCAACCCGACGCGGTCCTTGTAGCGGTCCCCACCCCCATCGGCGGAGAGTTCGTCGACGATTTTCTGGGTCCGGGTGTCCTGCCAGACGATGGCGTTGTACACGGGCTTTCCGGTGTTCTTGTCCCAGACGACCGTGGTTTCGCGCTGGTTGGTGATGCCGACCGCCGCGATGTCGTGCCGGGTCAGGTTGGCCTTGGAGAGGGCACTACCGACGACTTCACGGACATTGGTCCAGATTTCCGTGGCGTCATGCTCGACCCAACCCGCCTTGGGGAAGATCTGCTCGTGTTCCTTCTGCCCGACCGAGACGATGGAGCCATCGTGGTCGAAGATGATGGCACGTGAACTCGTGGTGCCCTGGTCGATGGCGATGATGTACTGGCTCATGGGTTTTCCCTTCGAGATACCGGTTGTGGGGAGTGCTGCCGCGGTCATGCGCACCCCATGCCTCGTCTGCTGCGAGTCTGGGACACCGGCGATGCGCGGCGGGCCGTGCTGGGTCTAGAAGAGCCCTGCGCCGGCCACTCCGCCGATGGCCCCACCGATCAGGGGTCCGACGACGGGTACCCAGGAATAGCCCCAGTCACTGCCGCCCTTGCCCTTGATCGGCAGGATGGCGTGGGCGATGCGCGGGCCGAGGTCACGCGCCGGGTTGATGGCGTATCCGGTGGGTCCACCCAGGGAGGCGCCGATGGCGACCACCAGCAAACCGACGGCCAGGGGGCCCAACTGGTGCGGGGTCTTGCCGAGCCCGGAGATCACGAAGACCAGCACGAAGGTGGCGATGATCTCGGTCACGAGGTTCCAGAATTTGCCCTTGATGGCCGGTCCGGTGGAGAAGACGCCCAACTTGGTGGCAGGATCCGGTTCGGCATTGAAATGCTGCCGGTAGGACGCCCAGCACAGCACGGCACCGAGGAAGGCCCCGATCATCTGCGCTGCGAAGTAAAGCATCGTGGTGATGAAGGTCTTGTCCACTCCGGGGGCATATTCGGTGACGTCGGGGTTCACGAGCAGCCCGATGGTGACGGCCGGGTTCAGGTGGGCGCCGGAGGCGGCGGCAACGAAGACACCGGCGAAAACGCCGAGACCCCAACCGAAGTTCACCATCAGGGTGCCACCCCCATGGCCTTTCGAACCGGACAGGGAGACGTTGGCAACGACTCCCCCGCCCAGTAGCAACAGCATCATGGTGCCGAGCATTTCGGCGGTGAAGACATGCAGAGACATCGTTGACTCCTATGTTGTGAGGCGAGGCCCGGGGCACCTGGTGATGCCCCGCGGCTTTCCGACTCACCGGTCGTTGCCGGCGCGGAAATTCTGGGGCCGGGCGGCGCTTCTGTGCGCCGCCCGACGGGGAGGAGGCCTAGGCAGCCGCCTGGGTGAAGTTGACGCCGTGCTCTTCGGACAGGACACGGCGGGCATCGGAGCGCTCGGCTTCGCTGCGCTCGGCATCCCAGCCGAGCAGCGGCGCCAGGATCTCCGCGCATTCGTCAATGAGCCCGGCGGTGACCAGGCCCCGGAAGGCCAGCGAGGTGCGGCGGATGAACACATCGACCAGCCGTCCGACCTGTTCGTTCCGGGCCATGTGCCCGAGCTCATCGACACTCAGTTCGGCGCAGTGGCGCAGTGGGGCATCATCCGGACCGCAGACGGCCAGGACCTCGTCGGCGCGGGTGCCATAACGTTCGAGCAGGACGGAGACACGCTCGCGCGGTGCCCGGTCCGTCCGCGCCGAGATCCAACGTTCGCGTTCAACGTCGTTGCGCGGGTAGTCGACCCCACCGCCGATGGCCAGCGACCGGGTGTCCGGTCCCGCGGACCGGCCGAGGGCGCCCAGCGCCTCGGCTCCGAGGTGCTCGGCGAGGGCCCTGAAGGTGGTCCATTTTCCGCCGACGAGGCTGAGCACCGTGGTGCCCCGCCCTCCGGTGCGCTGTTCGATCCTGTAGTCACGCGAGACGAACCCTGGTTGGGTGTCGTCGTGACGCGGCAGTGGCCGGACGCCGGAGAAGCGGTAGACGATTTCGTCGCGGGAGACGGCAACATCGGGGAAGACGTGGTTGATGAGCTCGAAGAAGTAGTCGACTTCCTCGGGGGTGCAACGTGCCGGCTGGGTGATGTCGGCTTCGAGGTCGGTGGTGCCGACCAACACCCGGTCCCCCATCGGGTAGATCAGCACGATACGTCCGTCGCTGTGCTCGAAGAAGATCTCCCGGCCACCGCAGGCGGCAAGCAGTTCGGGGCTGTCCAGGACGATGTGGGATCCCTTGGTCCCCCCCATGAACCGGCTCTCCTGCCCCAGGGTTTCGTTGGTCTGGTCGACCCAGGCGCCGGTGGCATTGACGATGACCGGCGCAGTGAAGTCGAATTCCCCGCCGGTGAGCTCATCGCGCAGCCGGGCAACGCCGTCGTGCTCGGAGACGAGTGAGAGGTAGTTGGAAGCACGCGAGTCCGGGTTGGCTGCCAGCCCGTCGTGCAGCACATCCAGGGTCAGTCGTTCGGGGTTGTGCACGGAGGCGTCGAAGTAGGTGGCCGCGTACTTCACGTCGCGGCGCAGCGCGGGCAGGTCGGCCAGGGCGCGGCGCCGGCCGTGGAAGCGGTGGCGTTCGGTCAGGCGGCCGGAGCCGGCGAAGGCGTCGTACATCATCAGGCCGGCCTTGATGAGCAGCGCACCGCGTTCCTGGGGTTTTCCGTTGCGGTGGGTGAGGAATCGGGCCGGGGCGCTGAGGATCCCGGAGAACGTGGAGAAGACGGGGATGGTGGTGCGCAGCGGCTTGACGTAGTGCGGGGCGATGGCCAGCAGGGTGTTGCGTTCCTGGACCGACTCGCGGACCAGGCGGAATTCGCCGTTCTCCAGGTAGCGGATGCCGCCATGGATCATGTGTGAGGAGGCGCCCGAGGCGCCCTGGCAGTAGTCCCCCCGTTCAACCAGTGCGACGTCGATGCCCTGCAGGGCCAGATACCGGAACGTGGCGACACCGTTGATGCCGCCGCCGACGACGAGGACCTGGGCCTGGGGCCGGTCGCGGAGGGTGGAAACTGACGGGCGGACTGCTGGGGTGGATGGCACGCTGATCGATCCTTTGCTGCGAGGTGGTGCTGGGAATCCCGTATCGGGCTACCGCCAAGTAGTCTGGTGAGTGCAGCACCTAGCGGTCAATTGAGATGCACATATGTGCAAAAGGGAGCCATTCCATGGGTCGTGATGACCATCCCGCGGGCTCGACGGCCCGGGGCAGTGAACCGATTGTGCATGGCGTACGCCACACGAACGGCGACCGGCGGGAGCGCGACGCGCTGCGTGCCGCCCAGCTCTACTACGTCCAGGACCTGACCATGGAGGCGATCGCCCGTGACTTGGGCGTTTCCCGGTCCACGGTGTCGCGGCTGCTCTCCCTGGCCAAGCGCACCGGGCTGGTCAAGATCGAACTGAACCCGCCCCGGGGGCGGGCCACCTCGCTGGTAAGGGACCTCGAGGAGCGGTTCGGGGTGCGCGCCCAGGTGGTGCCCACTGATGGTTCGCTCAGCGAGGCGGAGGTGCTCGAACGGGTCGCCGCCCACGCTGCCCACGTGGTGCAGCCGTTGATCTCCTCCGGCATGACGGTGGGGCTGGCGTGGGGCTCGACGCTTAGTGCGTTGAGCAAGCACCTGGTGCACAAGCCCACGCATGACACGGTCTTCGTCCAGCTCAATGGCGCTGCGAACCCGCAGACCACCGGCATCTCCTACGCCAGCGACATCCTCTTCCGCTTCGGCACCGCCTTCACTGCCCGGGTGGAGCAGTTCCCCGTGCCGGCGTTCTTCGACCGGGCCGAGACGCGCGCCGCCATGTGGAAGGAGCGTTCCGTGATCCGGGTGCTGGACACCCACCGGGACATCAGCCTGGCGGTCTTCGGGCTGGGGTCCATCGACTCGGCAGTGCCCAGCCAGATCTACCGCGGCGGTTACGTCAGCACCCAGGAGGCGCGGGCGCTGCGGGAGCAGGGAGTCGTCGGTGACGTGGCAACTGTGTTCTACCGCAGCGATGGCAGCGACGAGGACATCGCCATGAACGACCGGGCGACCGGACCGCGTCTTGCCGAGTTGCGCCGGATTCCCCAGCGCCTGGCGGTGGTCGCAGGCCGTGGCAAGCTGCCGGCCCTGCGCGGGGCGCTGGAGGGGCGGCTGATGACCGACCTGGTCGTCGACGAGGGCACCGCCTGGCGGCTGCTGCGCTGAACCACGGACCGCCTGGCGCCTCCGGCACCGACCGGGGGCACCGGCCCGATAGGCTCGACCCATGAGCGAATCCCCCGCCCGCCGCGTGCCTTTCACCACCCGTCACCACCACCTCGGATCCGAGATGGTGGTGAGGACCTATCCGGCGTCGGGCCCCTCACACGGGATCATCCTGGCCATCCACGGTTTCCGCGGCGACCACCACGGCCTGGACCTGCTGGTCCGTCATCTGCCCGGTTACACCGTCGTCGTACCCGATCTGCCGGGCTTCGGGGACTCCACCGCATTCACCGCTTCCGTCCACGACGCCGCAACCTACGCGGGGGTCATCGAGGTGTTGCGCGCCGATCTGGGGCTGCCGGAATCCACGACGCTGCTGGGCCACTCCTTCGGCTCCATCGTGGCGGCGTTTCATGCAGCGGCATACCCCGGGGCCTTTGCCCGCCTGGTCCTGGTCAACCCCATTTGCGAGCCCGCGTTGGAGGGCCGGCAGGCGTTGTTCTCCCGGCTGGCCGCCGGCTACTACGCCGCCGGACGGATGCTGCCCGAGCCACTGGGACTGGCAGTGCTGCGCAGCCGACTGGTGGTGGACGTCATGTCGGCCATGATGGGGACCTCCGGTGATCCGGCCACGCAGGCGTACGTGGTGGATCAGCACCGGCGCTACTTCAGCAGGTTCGCGAACCGGAGCAGCCTGCAGGAGTCCTTCGCGTCCTCGATCCGGGACACGGTGCGCGATGTTGCACCGGAGATCACCGCCCCGACGCTGCTGGTGGTCGGTGAGCTCGATGACCTCGGCTCGGTGCCCGGGCAGTATGCCCTCGCCGCCGCCTTCCCGCAGGCGCGGATCGAGATCATCGCCGGCGTGGGCCATCTCATCCACTACGAGCGCCCGGCGGAGGCCGCGCACTTCATTGAATTGTTTCTTGTCGACTAGGCGACAACTCTCCTAGAGGAGTCCCTGCGCGTCGACCCGGACGTTGACCACCGGGTCGCGGTTGGCCGAGGCGCGCGCCTTGACGCGGCGCAGCTCGGCGGTGACCTGCGCCCCCTGCCCGTAGGGGAAGAACAGCAGCCACCGGTGCACCCCGTCCTCCTCGATCACCGGTCCGGTCAGCCGCACCGTCTCGTGGAGTTCCAGTGCCCCGGCGAAGGCGTCCGCAGCGGTCGCCGGCCCGGACAGGGCAGCGGTGCGCACGGCCGGAGGCAGCCCCAGGTCGCGGCGCAGGCCCAGCTCCCGTTCGGCGAAGCCCGCGGCATCCCACCGCACCAGGGCCTTGACCGGATCCGAATCGGCGGCGGCGACCACCACGACCCCGCCCTCACGGGACGGCTTGGCCAGGGACGCCGCGGCGAGCCAGCGGTGCAGCACCTCCTCGCCGGTGCGCAATTCATCGCGGGCCAGCATGCGGTCCCCGTCCAGCAGCAGCACGGCAGCATATCCCCCGACGGCGACCGGTTCGGCCCCCGGGGTGGCGACCACCAGCGACGGGGACGAGGGAACGGAGAGGCGTGGGTGCTCGCCGGTGGCGCTGATGACCGGGACCTTCGGAAAAGCCCTCCCCAGTTCCTCGGCGGTGCGGTCGGCGCCAATCGCCGCGGCACGCAACTGGTGCCCGCCGCAGGTCTGGCAGGTCCAGCCCGGTGCCTGCCTGCCGCACCAGCGGCAGCCGGGGACCGCGTGCGTGTGCTCGAGCGCCAGGGGGCCCGCACATTCGGTGCAGCGGGCCGGCTCCCGGCAGCGTTCGCAGCGGACCGCCGGCAGGAAACCTGTCCGGGCGACCTGGACCAGCACCGGCCCGTGTTCCAGAGCGCGGGCTGCCGTCGACCAGGCGATACGGGGCAGCCGGGCGGCGTGCAGCACGGGGTCGCGTTCCTGCTCGAAGGAGTCGGAGCTGGCGGTCACCCGGGGTGCCTGGGCACGCAGCACCGCCCGGGGCGCCATGAGTTCGGGCGCCCAGCCGGTGAGCACCAGGCGCTGGGCCTCGGCGCTGCGCGAGCTGGAGGCCACGAGGAGCGCACATCCAACCTGCGCGGCACGCAGCAGCAGGACCTCGCGGGCGTGTTGGTAGGGCGCCCTGGCCTCGGCGTGGCTGGAGTCCTGGTCCTCCCAAAGCACCACCAGGCCCAGGTCGTGGACGGGCGCGTAGGCTGCCGAGCGGGTCCCGACGGCCACCGGGGCATGGCCGCGGGCGATCCTCAGGAAGGCCCGGTATCGGGAGGTGGCGCCGTCCTCGGCGCTGAGCCGTGCGACGTCGGCCTCCCCCAACGCGGCGGACAGCGAGGCCGCAGCACGGTCCAGGTCCCGGGCATCGGGCACCACCACCAGGGCACCCCGACCGGAGTCACGGCAGGCACGCACCGCCTCGGTGATCAGGGCCGGCCAGCCCCCGGGCTGGTTGGGGATGACGGTGAGCACTGCCCGGGGGGATCCCCCGGTGGCAAGCTGCTGCAGGTAGGAGGCACCGCCGTCGTAGGCGGGAAGGCACGACGGCGGTTCCCGGGTGCCCGGGTCGGCGTCGGGGACGCTGGTGCCGGCCGACACTGCGTCCTGGGTTTTTTCGGTTTCCACCCGGGCCATGCGCGGCGGGATGGCGGAGCGGATCACGTCGGGGACGGTGCCGGCGTAGCGTGCCGCGACCGCCTGGCAGAGCGCCAGGACGTCCTCGCGCAGGACGATCTCGGTGGAGACGACCTTGCCCAGTGGCTGCAGTTTCACCCCGGGGTCGGTCTCGGCGAGCCGCTCGAGGAGGTACCCGGACAGTTCCTGCCCGCCGAACCGGGCCCGGATCCTCACGCCCGGGACGGCGGTGGCGTCGAGCTCGGCCGGGACCAGGTAGTCATAGAGCCGGTCCAGATGGGGCACCTGGGTCTCGAGCAGCACCCGGGCCACCGGCAGCGTGGCGGCGGCGGTGATCCCGCCGGGCAGCGGTCCGCGGAGGTCGAAGCCCTGCAGCAGCGTGGGCTGCCCGGGTTCGTCCGCGGACCGGTCCACCGGGGCCCCCTAGAGGTTGAAGTAGCTGCGCAATGCGTCGACGCGGGTGGTCTGCTCCCAGGTGAAGCCGGGCTCCTCGCGGCCGAAGTGGCCGTGGGCCGCAGTGCGCTGGTAGATGGGGCGCTTGAGGTCCAGATCCTCGATGATGCCCAGCGGGCGCAGGTCGAAGACCGCCTCGATGGCGTCGGCGATGCGCAGCGGGTCCACGGTCTCGGTGCCGAAGGTCTCGACGTAGAGCCCGACGGGGCGGGCGACGCCGATCGCGTAGGCGACCTGGATTTCGGCACGGCGGGCCAGGCCCGCGGCGACGACGTTCTTCGCGATCCAGCGCATGGCATAGGCCGCGGAACGGTCGACCTTCGAGGGGTCCTTGCCGGAGAAGGCACCGCCGCCGTGGCGGGCGAAGCCGCCGTAGGTATCCACGATGATCTTGCGTCCGGTCAGCCCGGCATCGCCCACGGGGCCGCCGATGATGAACGGGCCTGAGGGGTTCAGGATGATGCGCGTGTTGGAGATGTCCAGCTCGGTGCCGGCCAGAACCGGCTTGACGACCAGTTCGAGCAGGTCGGTGCGCAACTGGTCCAGTTCGAGTTCGCGGGCGTGCTGGGCGGAGACGACGACCGTCTCGACCGAGACGGGGATGTCGCCGTCGTAACCGATGGTGACCTGGGTCTTGCCGTCCGGGCGCAGCAATGGCTGCGATCCGTCCTTGCGGACCTGGGTGAGCTTTTCGGAGAGCCGTTGGGCCAGCCAGATCGGGGTGGGCATCAGCACGGGGGTCTCGTCGGACGCGTAGCCGAACATGATGCCCTGGTCGCCGGCACCCTGGGCGTCACGCGGGTCAAGCCCGGACCCCTCACGCATCTCCCAGGAGTTGAACACGCCGTCGGCGATCTCCTGCGACTGCTGTCCGATGGAGACCGAGACACCGCAGCGGGCGCCGTCGAAGCCATTGGCCGAGGAGTCGTAGCCGATGTCCAGGATGGTCTGGCGGACCAGTTGCGGGATCTCGACGTATCCGGCAGTGGTGACCTCCCCGGCCACGTGGACCAGCCCGGTGGTGGTCAGGGTTTCCACGGCCACCCGCGAGTTCGGGTCCTGGGTGAGCATGGCGTCGAGGATGGCATCACTGATCTGGTCGCAGATCTTGTCGGGATGGCCCTCGGTCACCGATTCGGAGCTGAACAGACGCAGGGCGGGATTCTGGGAAGTCACCCGTCCACTCTACCGGTTCAACGCGGCGGCCAGCGCCGTGACAACGGCCTCGGCGACCTCGTCCTTGGTGCCGGCCACGTGGACCTCCGGGGCGTCATCGGCGGAGAGGATGGTCACCGTGTTGTCCTCGGTGCCGAAGCCCAACGTGGCGCCGACCTCGTTGACGACCAGCAGGTCGCACCCCTTGCGGGCCAGCTTGGACCGGGCATGGTCCATGACGGAGCCGTCGTCGTCCCCGGTTTCGGCGGCGAATCCGACGATGACCGCCGGTCCGGAAGCGGGATCCTCGCGTCGCTGGTCCACCAGCGAGGCGAGGATGTCAGGGTTGCGCACCAGGGTGAGCGTGGGGGCCCCGTCGTCGCCCTTCTTCTTGATCTTGGAGTCGGCATAGTCTGCCGGGCGGAAGTCGGCGACCGCAGCGGCCATGACGACGGCGTCTGCCCCCTCACAGGCAGCGGTCACCGCGTCACGCAGCTCCAGTGCCGTGGAGGCGGTCACCAGTTCGACGCCGGGGGGAACGCCGGTCTCCAGATGGGCGGCGATCAGTTTCACGGTGGCACCTGCGGCCAGGGCGGCACGGGCGACCGCTGTGCCCTGTTTTCCGGAGGAGCGGTTGCCCAGGAAACGGACCGGATCCAGGGGTTCGCGGGTGCCGCCGGCGGAGACGACGACGGTACGCCCGGACAGGGGCAGGTCGGTGCGCGGGCCCACCAGGTGGCTGGCGGCCGCCAGCAGGCGTTGGGCCGCGTCGAAGAGCTCCTGGGCTTCCGGCAGGCGGCCGGGGCCGGAGTCCTTGCCGGTCAACCGTCCGACACCGGGGTCGACGACGGTGATGCCCCGGGAGCGCAAGGTGGCGATGTTGGCGGTGGTGGCGGGGTTCTCCCACATCTCGGTGTGCATGGCCGGGGCGATCATGACCGGGGCGCGGCTGGCCAGCACCGTGTTGGTGAGCAGGTCGTTGGCCATCCCCGCGGCGAGGCGGGCCACCAGGTCGGCGGTGGCCGGGGCGATGACGACCAGGTCGGCCTCCTGCCCCAGGCGCACGTGGTTGACGTCCTCGACCGCCTCGAACACACCGGTATGCACCGGACGGCCCGAGAGGGCCTCCCAGGTGGCGCGGCCGACGAACTGCAGCGACGCCTCCGTGGGGACGACGTCGACGTGACGTCCCGACTCCTTAAACAACCGCAGCAGCGCCGCGACCTTGTAGGCGGCGATGCCGCCGCCTATTCCAAGGACGATGCGCTGCTGGGCCGTCACGGCTTCGGTGCTACTCGGCGGCTTCTGCGGCGATCGGGTTGACCTGCAGGAGCCCCTCGTTGATTTCGCGCAGGGCGATGGACAGCGGCTTCTCGTTGAGCTGGGTGTCGACCAGCGGGCCGACGTACTCGAACAGGCCCTCGTGCAGCTGCGAGTAGTACGCGTTGATCTGGCGTGCGCGCTTGGCCGAGTTGATGACCAGCGCGTACTTCGAATCGGTGGTGGTCAGCAGCTCGTCGATCGGCGGGTTGATGATGCCTTCAAGGTTCGTGGACACGAATCCTCCAAATTCTGTGTGGTGTTCGTCGGTGCCGGCGGGTACTGCCTACCGCTGGTGCGGTGTCAGCCCCATCTGGGAAACCAGCTCGTCGGCTGCACGCTGGATGTCGTCATTCACGATGGTGACGTCGAATTCCCGTTCGGCAGCAAGTTCCAGTTTAGCGGTATCGAGCCGTCTTTGCTGTTCGTCTGCCGTTTCGGTGCCGCGACCGATGAGTCGGCGGACCAGTTCGTCCCAACTCGGAGGTGCCAGGAAGACGAATTTCGCCTCCGGCATCGACTTCTTGACCTGGCGTGCCCCCTGCAGGTCGATCTCCAGCAGGACGCTGCGCCCGGCGGCGACCGCCTCCTGGACCTTGGTGCGGATGGTGCCGTAGCTGTTGCGCCCGTGGACGACGGCCCATTCGAGCATGTCCCCGGAGTCCACGAGTTCCTGGAAGGCCTCGGGGCCGACGAAGAAGTAGTGCACACCGTCCTGCTCGCCGGGTCGCGGGTCACGGGTGGTCGCCGAGACGGACAGCCAGACCTCCGGGTAATGGTCACGGATGTAGGTCGAGATGGTCCCCTTGCCCACGGCTGTGGGGCCCGCGAGTACGGTGACGGTCGGATGGCTGGAAGCCGGCATGGTGTCCTTTGTTACTTTTTTGCGTGCGGCGGCGTGTCGGCGAAGTGGGCCAGCAGGGCACCTTGCTGCTTGCGACCCAGGCCACGCAGCCGGCGATTCGCCGAGATGCCGATGCGATCCATCAGTGCTGCGGCCCTGACCGTCCCGACTCCGGGCACCGACTCGAGCAGGTCCGCGACACGTAAGCGTCCCACGGCCTCATCGGTCCGGGCGAGTTCGAGCAGGTCGGTGATCCCGAGGTTGCCGCTGCCGAAGTTCTTTTTCACTTCGGCCCGCCGCGTCCGCGAGACCAGGGCCTTGGCCCGCGCCTTGGCGCGGTCCTCCTCCGATAATGACTTCAAAACCATAGCGTAATCCCCTGCCGGCTAGGAATCGGTCGTGACTAGGCACCACACGCCATCTTCGACGACGTGATCCGAACCTAGCGAACCCGGGCACCGGGCGCAATGGCCCGGCGCCCGTCGGCTTCAGGAACGCAGGTCCTCCTGCACCCGTGAGGTGGCGTCCTGCAGTGCCCGCTGCGTGGGTCCGTGGCGGAGGATATCGCGGCTGGAGGTGGGGACCAGCTGGTCCCAGACGGCCCCGAAAACGGCCCGCAGGTCTGCCCCCGTGGCCCCCTGGGCGCCGAGCCCCGGGGCGAGGATCGGTGCGTGGCTGGCGGCCAGGTCGATGCCCAGCTCCCGAAGTGCAGGTCCGACGGTGGCGCCGATGACCAGGCCGGTGGACCCGAAGGGGGTGGCGCCGTCGTTCTCGGCAGCGGTGGCCTCGACGATGGACCGGGCCACCGAGGCGGCTCCCCCGACGTGTTGGACGCTGGCTCCCTCCGGATTGGAGGTCAGCCCCAGGACGAACACCCCGCGTCCGGTGGCCGCTGCGGCGTCCAGTGCCGGGCGCAGCGACCCGAAGCCCAGGTAGGGGCTCAGGGTCACGGCGTCGGCGGCCAACGGCGAACCGTCGGCGAGCCAGGCGTCCGCATAGGCGGCCATGGTGGAGCCGATGTCCCCGCGCTTCGCGTCGGCCAGCGAGAGCAGACCGGCGTCGGCGCAGGCAGCCAACGTACGCTCCAGTGCAGCGATGCCCGCGGAGCCGTGGCGTTCGAACAAGGCGACCTGCGGCTTGACCAGGGCCACCTGTCCGGCCAGTGCCTCCACGACGCGCAGGGCGAAGCGTTCCACCCCGCTGGCGTCATCGGGCAGCTCCCAGTCGGCCAGCAGGCCCGGATGGGGGTCGATGCCCACGCACAGCGGGCCGTGCGCTTCCATCGCGCGCCCCAGCCGGGTCCCGAACGGGTCCCGGGTACCGGCGTCGTGCCCTGTGCCCATGCCTCAGGCCCCCGCGCGGGAGGCGTTGAGGCGTGCCGCGTGCTCCTGCAGGCTGGTGACCGACCACTCGTATTCGCGCATGGCCTGGATCGCCTGGATGGCCGCACCGAATTCGGCCACCGTGGTGATCACCGGGGTGCCGACGGAGGTGGCCGCGGCGCGGATCTCGTAGCCGTCGCCGCGGGCGTCGCCGCCCGAGGGGGTGTTCAGGATCATGTCGATCTTGCCCTCGGTGATCAGGTCGGTGATGGTCGGCTCGCCGTCCTCGGTGCCCTCGCGGACCTTGCGGACCACCGTGGCGGAGATGCCGTTGCGGCGCAGGACCTCGGCGGTGCCGCCGGTGGAGACGATCTCGAAGCCGAGATCGGCCAGGTGCTTGACCGGCAGCACGATGGAGCGCTTGTCCCGGTTGGCGACCGAGACGAAGACACGCCCGCCGGTGGGCAGCGGCGAGTTCGACGCCGCCTGGCTCTTGGCGAAGGCGGTGTCGAAGTACTTGTCGATGCCCATCACCTCGCCGGTGGAGCGCATCTCCGGGCCGAGCAGCGAGTCGACGACCTTGCCCTCCGGGGTGCGGAAGCGGGCGAAGGGCAGGACGGCTTCCTTCACGGAAACCGGGCAATCGGCCGGCAGCTGCGAGCCGTCGCCGGTGGCCGGCAGCAGGTGGTGCACCTCGCGCAGCTCGGCAATGGACACGCCGGTGCCGATGAGCGCGGCGCCCTTGGCCAGCTGGACCCCGGTGGCCTTGGAGACGAACGGGACGGTCCGCGAGGCGCGCGGGTTGGCCTCGATGACGTAGAGGACGTCGGAGGCCAGGGCGAACTGGATGTTGATCAGTCCGCGCACCCCCACGCCGCGGGCGATGGCCAGGGTGGCCTCGGCAACCCGCGCCTGCACGTCGGTGCCCAGGGTGATCGGGGGCAGCACGCAGGCGGAGTCCCCGGAGTGGATGCCGGCCTCCTCGATGTGCTCCATGATGCCGCCGATGTAGATGTCGGTGCCGTCGTAGAGGGCGTCGACGTCGATCTCGATGGCGTCCTCGAGGAACCGGTCGACCAGGACCGGGTGGTCCTCGGTGATCTCGGTGGCGTGGGTGATGTAGCGCTCCAGGTTCGCCTCGTCGTAGACGATCTCCATGCCGCGTCCGCCCAGAACGTAGGACGGGCGGACCAGCACCGGGTAGCCGATCTCGTCGGCGATCTTCTTCGCGTCCTCGAAGGAGACGGCGGTGCCGTTCTTCGGGGAGATCAGCCCGCCTTCCTCCAGCACGCGGGAGAAGGCACCGCGGTGTTCGGCCAGGTCGATGGCCTCCGGGGAGGTCCCCAGGATCGGCACTCCGGCGTCGGCGAGCTCCTGGGCCAGCTTCAGCGGGGTTTGGCCGCCGAGCTGGACGTAGACGCCGAGCACTCCCCCGGTTTCCTGTTCGGCGTGGATGACCTCCAGCACGTCCTCGAGCGTGAGCGGCTCGAAGTACAGGCGGGTGGAGACGTCGTAGTCGGTGGAGACGGTTTCCGGGTTGCAGTTGACCATGACGGTCTCGTAGCCGGCCTCGCGCAGCGCCATGGTGGCGTGGACGCAGGAGTAGTCGAACTCGATGCCCTGGCCGATGCGGTTCGGGCCGGAGCCCAGGATGATCACCGAGGGCTTGGCGTGGGCCCGGACCTCGGTCTCCTCGTCGTAGGAGGAGTAGTGGTACGGGGTGTAGGCGGCGAATTCCGCGGCGCAGGTGTCGACCGTCTTGTAGACCGGACGCACCCCCAGCGCGTGGCGTACCCCGCGCACGACGGCCTCGGGGGTGTGGGTCAGTGCACCGATCTGCTCGTCGGAGAAACCGTGGCGCTTGGCCAGGCGCAGCACGTCCTCATTCAGTGATCCTGCGTCGCGGATCTGCGCGGCGATCTCGTTGATGAGCACCAGCTGGTCCAGGTACCAGGGGTCGATCCCCGTGGCCTCGTAGGTCTCCTCGATGGAGGCCCCGCCCAGCAGCGCCTGCTGGACCATGGCCAACCGGCCGGTGGAGCCGACGCGGCTGCGGGCCAGCAACCCCTGGACCTCCACCGGGTCCGGAGCGGTGAACGTCAGCTGGGCGTCGCGCTGCTCGAGCGAGCGCAGTGCCTTCTGCAGCGCCTCGGTGAAGTTGCGCCCGATCGCCATGGCCTCGCCGACCGACTTCATGGTGGTGGTCAGGGTCGGGTCGGCCGCCGGGAACTTCTCGAAGGCGAAACGCGGGACCTTCACGACGACGTAGTCCAGCGTGGGCTCGAAGCTCGCCGGGGTCTTGAGCGTGATGTCGTTGGGGATCTCATCGAGCGTGTAGCCCAGGGAGAGCTTGGTGGCGATCTTGGCGATGGCGAAGCCGGTGGCCTTCGACGCCAGGGCGGAGGACCGCGACACGCGGGGGTTCATCTCGATGACCACCACGCGGCCGGTGTCCGGTTCGATCGCGAACTGGATGTTGCAGCCGCCGGTGTCCACCCCCACCTCGCGGATCACCGCGATGGAGATGTCACGCAGGTTCTGGTACTCGCGGTCGGTCAAGGTCATGGCCGGGGCGACGGTGATCGAGTCACCGGTGTGCACGCCGACCGGGTCGAAGTTCTCGATGGAGCACACGACGACGACGTTGTCGTTCTTGTCGCGCATCATCTCCAGCTCGTATTCCTTCCAGCCCAGGATGGACTCCTCCAGGAGCACCTCGGAGGTCGGCGAGTACTGGATGCCGGCGCCGGCGATGCGGCGCAGGTCCTCGGCGTTGTAGGCCATGCCGGACCCCAGGCCGCCCATGGTGAAGGAAGGGCGCACGACGACGGGGTAATTCAACTCCTCGACGGCGGCGAACGCCTCGTCCATGGAGTGCACGATGAGCGACTTGGCCGACTCGGCACCACAGCGTTCGACGACGCCCTTGAACTTCTCGCGGTCCTCACCGAGTTCGATGGCCTCGATGTTGGCACCGATGAGTTCGACGTTGTAGCGCTGCAGGGCACCGGACTTGTCCAGGGCGATGGCCGTGTTCAGGGCGGTCTGCCCACCGAGGGTGGGAAGGATGGCGTCCGGGCGCTCCTTGGCGATGATCTTCTCGACGACCTCGGGGGTGATCGGCTCGATGTAGGTCGCGTCGGCGAACTCCGGATCGGTCATGATGGTGGCCGGGTTCGAGTTGACCAGGATGACCCGCAGGCCCTCCTCGCGCAGCACACGCAGCGCCTGGGTGCCGGAGTAGTCGAACTCGGCGGCCTGGCCAATGACGATCGGGCCCGACCCGATGACCAGGACTGACTTGAGGTCTTCGCGCTTGGGCATTAGTTCCCTTCCTGGGAGGTCGTGGTGGTGGCGCCCTGGGCGGCCATCAGGTCGATGAAGCGGTCAAAGAGGTACGCGGAATCGTGGGGTCCGGCCGCGGCCTCCGGGTGGTACTGCACGGAGAAGGCCGGCAGGTCCAGGCAGCGCAGGCCCTCCACGACGTTGTCGTTCAGCGAGATGTGGGAGACCTCCACCCGGCCGAACCGGGATTCGGGGGCCTCGTGGGCACCGTCGCGCGGTGCGTCCACGGCAAAACCGTGGTTCTGGCTGGTGATCTCCACCTTGCCCGTGCCCAGGTCCATGACCGGCTGGTTGATCCCGCGGTGGCCGTAGGGCAGCTTGTAGGTGCCGAACCCCAGCGCGCGGCCGAGGATCTGGTTGCCGAAGCAGATGCCGAAGAACGGGATCCGGGCCTCGAGCACCTGGCGCAGCGTGGCCACCTGCTCGTCGGCGGTGGCCGGGTCGCCGGGGCCGTTGGAGAGGAAGACGCCGTCGGCGCCGACCGCTGCGATCTGCTCGAACGTCGAGGTGGCGGGCAGCACGTGGACCCGGACGCCGCGTTCGGCGAAGCGCACCGGGGTCATGCCCTTGATGCCCAGGTCGATCGCGGCGATGCTGAAACGCGGTTCCCCGGTCCACCCGTGGTCGGCGGGCTCGACGGTGTAGGCGGCGTCGACGCTGACCTCTTCGGCGAGCCGGGCACCGGCCATGGGGGCCTGGCCGGTGACCTGCTCGAGCAGTTGTGCGGCCGTGGCGCGGGCTGCGTCGCCGGAGAAGATGCCGGCCTTCATGGCCCCCCGCTCGCGCAGGTGGCGGGTGATGGCGCGGGTGTCCACGCCCTGGATGCCCACGACGCCCTGGCGGGCCAGCTCGTCGTCCAGGGTGCCCTCGGAACGCCAGTTCGACGGTCGGCGGGCCGCGTCGCGGACGATGTAGCCGGCGACCCAGATGCGACGGGATTCGTTGTCCGCCGCGTTCACCCCGGTGTTGCCGATGTGCGGTGCGGTCTGCACCACCAGCTGGCGGGCGTAGGACGGGTCGGTGATGGTCTCCTGGTATCCGGTCATGCCGGTCGCGAACACTGCTTCGCCCAGGGCGGTGCCGCCGGCGCCGTAGGCGCGGCCGCGGAACATGCGCCCGTCCTCCAGGACCAGGACTGCGGGTTCGGTGGTCGTCATCGCGCTCATTCGTTGTCCTTCTTCGGTGCTGTGTGGTCGTGGGCCGGTCCGGTGGCGCCGGCTCCGGGGATCAATGCTTCGGTGGCGGCCACGAGGGTGGCCATGTCCTGGGCTCGTCGGGGGCGGAATCCGGTGTCGAGGTGGTGTTCACCCAGCCGCCAACCCACCACCAGCAGCCCGCCGGCCTCGACGAACTTGCCGGCCATGCCGGCCTCGCGGCGGCACGATTCGAGGTCGGCGACCGGGAGGAAGACATCGGGTGCGCCGCTGCGGGTGAACAGCACGCCCTCGGCGTGGACGGTGAGCGTGGCATTGGATTTCATGCCCAGCCCGTGGACGCTGATCCGGTCCAGCCAGTCCCCCGCAGTGGTGGTCGAGACGTATTGTCCGCCGGCCTCGGCGAGGGGGGCGGTGAGTTCTCCGGGGATGGCGGCGGGGGCCACGACGTCGGACTGGCGTCCCTGGCGGTGCCGCCAGCCGACGCGCATCAACGCGATGGCCACTGCGGCCACGGCGATGATCCCGATGATGTAGGGGACGTATTCGTTCACGAGGCGGCTCCCGTGTAGGCGCGGGGGGTGTTCAGTGCGCCGTCCAGGACCGTGGGGTGGCCGTGGAAGAAGGTGGCGCGCACGCTACCCGGGAGCTCCATCCCGGCGAAGGGCGAGTTCCGCCCCTTGGTGGCCATCTCCTCCGGCTTGACGGTCCAGCGGGCTGCCGGGTCCACCAGGATGAGGTTGGCCGGTTCCCCGGCAGCCAGCGGGCGTCCCTGGTCCTGGAGCCGGCCGATGGCCGCAGGCGTCGTGGAGGTGATCCGCGCGACGTCTTCCCAACCGATCAGGCCCGTCTCGACCATGGTGTGCTGGACGACGGAGAGCGCGGTTTCCAGCCCGGTCATGCCCATCGCCGCCTGCGCCCATTCGCAGTCCTTGGCCTCGGAGGGGTGGGGTGCATGGTCGGTGCCGATGACGTCGATGGTGCCGTCCGCCAGCCCGGCCCGCAGCGCCAGCACATCGGCTTCGCGGCGCAATGGCGGGTTGACCTTGTAGACCGGGTCGTAGCTGCGCACCAGTTCATCGGTGAGCAGCAGGTGGTGCGGGGTGACCTCGGCGGTGACGTTGATGCCCAGGGACTTGGCCCAGCGGATGATCTCCACCGAACCGGCGGTGGAGACGTGGCAGACGTGCAGGCGGGACCCGACGTGCTGGGCCAGCAGGACATCACGGGCGATGATCGATTCCTCGGCGACCGCAGGCCAACCGGCCAGCCCCAACACCGCAGAGACCTCGCCCTCGTTCATCTGGGCGCCCTCGGTCAGCCGGGGTTCCTGGGCGTGCTGGGCAATGACCCCGTCGAACGCCTTCACGTACTCCAGGGCACGGCGCATCATCACCGGATCCCAGACGCACATGCCGTCGTCGGAGAAGACGCGCACGCGGGCCCGCGAATCCGCCATGGCCCCGAGTTCGGAGAGCTGGGTGCCGGCCAGGCCGACGGTGACCGCACCGACGGGGCGCACGTCGACCCAGCCGCTGCGCTGTCCCAGGTTGTGCACCTGTTCCACGACGCCCGCCGTGTCGGCGACCGGTGTGGAGTTGGCCATGGCGTGCACCGCGGTGAAGCCGCCGCGGGCCGCTGCCCGGGTTCCGGTTTCAACGGTTTCGGCGTCCTCCCGGCCGGGTTCGCGCAGGTGCGTGTGCAGGTCGACCATGCCGGGCAGGGCGATGAGCCCGGCGGCATCGATGACCTCGGCTGACGTGGCGGCGTTGTGGGTGGAGGCTTCCGCTCCGGTGGCCACGACGGTCCCGCCGTCGAGCAGCAGGTCGGTGGCGGGACCGCCGGCGAGGGCGGCGCCGCGGATCAGGTAGGTGGTGGTGCTCATGTGGTTCTCGATTCTCAGAGGGCGCCGGGACGCTGCGGGTCCGCGGAAAGCAGGAGGTACAGGACGGCCATGCGCACGGCGACACCGTTGGAGACCTGCTCCAGGACGGTGGAGCGCGGCGAATCCGCGGCGGCGGAGGAGATCTCCAGGCCGCGGTTCATCGGGCCGGGGTGCAGGATCACCGTCTCGCGTCCGGGCTGGGTTTCCAGTGCTGCCAGCCGGGCATCGTCGAAGCCCCACCTGCGGGAGTACTCGCGGGCACTGGGGAAGAACGAGGCATGCTGGCGCTCCCCCTGGACACGGAGCATCATGACCGCGTCGATGCCGCCGGCCAAGGTGGAATCCAGGTCGTAGCTGATCGTGCAGGGCCAGGACCCGGCGCCGATGGGCAGCAGGGTCGGCGGGGCGACCATCGTCACCTCGGCGCCCAGGGTGCGCAGCAGCCATAGGTTGGACCGGGCGACCCGGGAGTGCAGGATGTCCCCCACGATCGCCACCCGCAGCCCGGACAGGTCCGAGCCGGTGGACTCCACGCCGCGGACCGCGGCCCAGTGGTTGCGCAGCGTGAACGCGTCCAGCAGCGCCTGGGTGGGGTGTTCGTGCGTGCCGTCCCCGGCGTTGACCACCGGGGCGTCGATCCAACCTGCGGCCGCCAACCGGGCGGGGGCCCCGGAGGATCCGTGGCGGATGACCACCCCGTCGGCGCCGATGGCCTTGAGCGTCTGCGCGGTGTCCTTCAGCGACTCGCCCTTGGAGACCGAGGAACCCTTGGCTGAGAAGTTGATGACGTCGGCGGAGAGACGTTTGGCTGCCGCCTCGAAGGAGATCCGGGTGCGGGTGGAGTCCTCGAAGAAGAGGTTCACGACAGTGCGGCCACGCAGCGCCGGGAGCTTCTTGACCTCGCGGGTGCCCACCGCTGCCATGTCCTCGGCGATGTCCAGGATGCGGATCGCGTCGTCGCGGGCCAGATCGGCGGTGGAGAGCAGATGCCTCATGGCTGCCCCACGATCACGACGTCGTTGACCGGCACGCCCTCGGCGCTGTCGATTTCGCCCAGGCGGACCCTGACCTTTTCCGAGGCGGCGGTGGGCAGGTTCTTGCCCACGTGGTCGGCGCGGATCGGCAGTTCGCGGTGTCCGCGGTCCACCAGCACGGCCAACCGCACGATCCGGGGCCGGCCCAGATCCGAGAGCGCGTCCAGCGCCGCGCGGATGGTCCGCCCCGAGTAGAGCACGTCGTCGACCAGCACCACGACCTTGCCGTCGATGCCCCCTGCAGGAAGCCGTGTCGGCGACGGCGTGCGGGTGGTCGAATGGCGCAGGTCATCCCGGTACATGGTGATGTCGAGTTGACCGGTGATGGCCGCCGGATCGGTGCCGGGCTCGGCGCGGGCGATGCGCTCCGCGAGCCGCTGCGCCAGGGGGAAGCCGCGGGAGGGGATGCCCAGCAGGACCAGGTCCCGGGTGCCCTTGTTGGCTTCGATGATTTCGTGCGCGATGCGGGTGAGCACGCGCGAGATGTCGGCTTCTGAAAGTACAGTGCGAATACTGGTGGAACCGGTGGGCCCGGGTTCCTGGGTGGCGCCTGGTGTTTCCATGATGCCGCCTCCTTCCCCGCCTCACTGGACGGAACTTAAAGGGTGACTGCCCGCTCAAAATTATCACAGGACGACGACGGCGCCTCAGTCGCGTCCCTCGGCCCACCCATTGCGACTCCACTGTGACGGAAGCACGGTGACGTGTGCCACCACGATCGGCGGGCGCCGCAAGGCACCGACGCTGGCTATGCTGATTCCATGAGCGCATACCCACCCGGGGATCCGCAGCGGCGCAGTGCGGATCCTTCCGCTCCGCTCACCCCTGCCTGGCCCCGCGACGAGCCGGCACCGGACGTTTCCCTGGCTGCCCGCCTGGCCAAGGCGCGGCCACCGCGCCGTTACAGCCCGTGGCTGGTCGTGGTGGCGGCGCTCAGTGCCCTGGTGCTCCTCGGAGTGGCCATCTGGCTCGGCACCGTGTTGGGCGCCGAAACACTGTTCGTGGTGGGCCTGTTGGCGCTGTTCCCGCTGGCCATCTGCCTGCTGGCGCTGCGCTGGGTGGACCGTTGGGATCCCGAACCCCGGCTCGCGCTGGTCTGCGCCTTCGCCTGGGGTGCTGGCGCTTCCATCGCCGGCAGCCTGATCTTCGGTGAGGCCTTCGGCAAGGCGTTTGCCGCGCTGGCTGCGGCCACCGGGCCCGACTTGTTCAGCGCCGTCGTCCAGGCGCCCATCGTCGAGGAGACGATGAAGGGCATCGGGGTGCTGCTGATCTTCGCGGTGGCACGTTCACATTTCGACGGCCCTGTGGATGGCATCGTCTACGGCGGCACGATCGCCGCGGGGTTCGCCTTCACCGAGAACATCCTCTACTTTTCCGATGCCTATTCCCAAGCCGGCACCGCCATGATCCAGGTGTTCGTGTTGCGCGGGTTGTTCTCCCCATTTGCCCACGTGATGTTCACCGCGTGGACCGGTTTCGCCCTCGGGCTGGCAGCCCAGCGCGGTGCGCGGCGGCTCTGGCCGGTGTATTTCCTGCTGGGGTTGGTCCCGGCCATGATCGGGCACTTCCTGTGGAACGGCGGGATGGGCCTGATCTTCCAGGACTTCTGGACGTTCTACCTGCTGCTGCAGGTCCCGTTGTTCATCAGTGCGGTCATCGCCGTGCTGCTGCTGCGCCGCGGAGAACGCCGGCTGATCAACCGCAGGCTCGGCGACTACGCCGACGTCGGCTGGTTCAGCCGGGAGGAGATCGCCATGTTCTCCACCCGCACCGGGCGCAAGCAGGCGGCCGGTTGGGCGGCGGCCACCGGCCGGCGGGCGGCCATGAAGGGCTTCACCCGGACCGCGATGCGGCTGGCTGCCACGCGCAACCAGATCATCTCCGGCAGCCGCCGCGAGGCGGCGCTGCGTGATGAGGCCCGGCTCCTGGCACTGCTGCTGAAGTACCGCACCGACCTGACCGGCAGCCCCCAGGCCCCGGGCGTGGCCTGAGAGGTCCGTGGCCGGCGGGTGTGGTGGCCCGGCAGGTGCCCCCCACGCACGAACGGATGCCGCCCTGTCCAGGGTGGCATCCGTCGTCGTACTCGGTGCTTTGCGGGGCGGACCCGCCGGTGGCCTCAGGCCAGCAGCGTCGGCTTGAGCTGCTGGATGCGCCCGAGCAGGCCGTTGATGAACTCCGGCGAATCGTCGGTGGAGAAGATCTCGGCGGTGGCGACGGCCTCGGACACGGCGACCGCGTCGGGGACATCGTCGTTGTACAGCAGTTCCCAGGTCCCCAGGCGCAGGATGGTCCGGTCCACGGACGGCATCCGGTCCAGGGTCCAGCCCTTGGCGTAGGTGCCCAGGATCTCGTCGATCCGCTCGCCGTGGGCCATGACCCCCTCGATCAACGTCAACGTGTATTCGTTGACGGTGATGTCGGTGGTCTCACGGCGCAACCTCATGGCCTCCAGGGGCGAGACGTCGCGCTGTTCGGCCTCGAACAGGACGTCGAGCGCCCGTCGCCGGGCCTTGGTGCGGGCACTCACTAGTTGACACGCCCCAGGTAATCGCCGGTGCGGGTGTCGACCTTGACCTTGGTGCCCTGTTCCAGGAACAGCGGGACCTGGATCTCGAATCCGGTCTCCACGGTGGCCGGCTTGGTGCCGGCGGACGAGCGGTCGCCCTGCAGGCCGGGCTCGGTGTAGGTGATCTCCAGGGTCACCGACGGCGGCAGCTCGACGTAGAGGACCGCGCCTTCGTGCATGGCGATGGTGACCATCTCGGATTCGAGCAGGAAGTTCGACGCGTCGCCGACGACCTTGCCCTCGACCGTGAGCTGGTCGTAGTCGGAGGTGTTCATGAACACGTAGTCCACGCCGTCCTGGTACAGGTACTGGTAGTCGCGGCGGTCCACGGTGGCGGTCTCGATCTTGAGGCCGGCGTTGAAGGTCTTGTCCACGGTCTTGCCGGAGAGCACGTTGCGCATCTTGGTGCGCACGAACGCGCCGCCCTTGCCGGGCTTGACGTGCTGGAACTCGGTGATGGTCCACAGCTGGCCGTCGATCTTCAGGACCGTGCCGTTCTTGATGTCGTTGGTCGTAGCCACGGGTACTCTCTCTGTTCAGTCCCGGTCCGGGCCCGTCACCGCGCCATGGCACGGTGCGGCGGTCCAGGTCGCAATTGTCAAAAAACCATAGCCATTCTAGCGCACGGCGGTGGCCCTGGCCTGCGCCACCGCGAGCGAGCGGCTGGAGATCTCGATGCGGAAGGACTCGTCTCCGGCGGCGGTGCGCAAGTCCAGGGCCCGCCGGAAGCGGGTCGCGGCGGCGTGGTAGTCGCTGACCGCGAAATAGAGGACGCCCAGCTGCTGCTGCAGGACCGCCTCATGGGCGGTGTCCTTGAACTCGTCCAGGAGGTTGCGCAGGCGCTTGATGGCGCGCTCCGGGTCGCCGCTGGCACGCACGACGTCGGCATCGACCACGCGCAGCGGGAAGTTCTGCGGATCCACCAGGCGGGTCTCGGTGACCAGTTCGGCCGCCGCCGCGACGTCGCCGCGGGCCACATGGATCATGACCTGCTCGACGGGGTTTGCCGAGGCGAAGGCCTCCTGTGCCGCGTCGTCGTCGACGACCTGGGCGACCAGCGTGTCCGGGTCGATGGACAGACCGGGGATGCCGGTGGGGATCCAGTCGGTGGGCGTGTTCATTCGGCGATCTCCTGGTAGGCGGCGAAGAGCAGCGAGGTATCGGGGACCTCCAGCATGCCGGGCTTGGCCAGGTCGTCCAGGACCACGAAGCGCAGCAGGTCGCCGCGGGCCTTCTTGTCCCGGCGCATCCCATCGAGCAGGGCCGACCAGCGGTCCCGGCGATAGGTCACCGGCAGGCCGAGTGACGCGAGGATGTTGCGGTGGCGGTCGGCGAGTTCGTCGGTGATCCGCCCCATGGAGCGGGCCAGCTCGGCGGCGAAGACCAGGCCGATGGACACCGCAGCCCCGTGGCGCATCTGGTAGCGCTCGGCCAGTTCGATCGAGTGGGCCAGGGTGTGGCCGTAGTTCAGGAATTCGCGCTGCCCGGATTCGCGCAGGTCCGCCGAGACGATGCCGGCCTTCACGGCGATGGAGCGCTCGATGATCTCCCGCAGTTCCGGGGTGCGCGCGGTGGACGCCGCCTGCGGGTCGGCCTCGATGATCTCCAGGATCCGCGGGTCGGCGATGAAACCGCATTTGACGGCTTCGGCCAGCCCGGTGACCAGCTCGTTCGGGGGCAACGTCGCCAGGGCGTCGAGGTCCACGAGCACACCGGCCGGCGGGTGGAAGGAGCCCACCAGGTTCTTGCCCTCGGCCGTGTTGATGCCCGTCTTGCCACCGACAGCAGCGTCCACCATGCCCAGCAGACTGGTGGGGACGTGGATGACCTTGACCCCGCGCAGCCAGGTGGCTGCCACGAAGCCGGCCAGGTCGGTCACGGCGCCGCCGCCCACGGCGACGATGGCGTCCGAGCGGGTGAAGTCGTTCTGGCCCAGGACCTTCCAGCAGAAGGAGGCGACCTCGATGTGCTTGCCCTCTTCGGCGTCCGGGATCTCGGCGGTCATGGCGGTGAAGCCGGCGGCCTCGAGGTCTGACTTCACGGTGTCACCGGTGCTGCGCAGGGCGCGCGGGTGGATGATCAGGACCTTGCGGACGCGTTCCCCGAGCAGGGTCGGCATCTCCCCCAGCAGGCCCTCGCCGATCACGACGTCGTAGTTCTGCTCGGGGGCCGAACCCGTGATGGCGATACGGGTTGAAGCGCTGCTCATGTGGTGATGCCTCCAGTGGTTGATGCACGACGCCGGTAGGCGCCGAGGATGTTCTCTGCCAGTTCGGCCACGGTGCCGGTGCGGGCGTCGACGATGACGGTGGCGCACGAGCGGTAGTGGGCCTCGCGGGCCGCGAAGATCTGGACCCAGCGGTCCAGCGGGTTGCCCTCCAGCAGGGGCCGTCCCGGGACGCCGGCGATGCGGGTCCGCACGGTCTCCAGGTCGGTTTCCAGATAGACGGTGTAGCCGTCGCCGAGGATCCCGCGGTTCTCCTCGCTCAGCACCGCCCCTCCCCCGGTGGCGATGACCGCCGGTTCCGGACGCTCGGCTGCGGACCGCAGGGCTGCAGTCTCCAGCGCCCGGAACGCGGGCTCACCCCCGGCGGCGAAGATGTCGGCAATGCTTCCATGCACCGACGTCACCTCGGCGTCGGTGTCGATGAAGCCGACGCCGAGCCGGGCCGCCAGTTGGCGGCCCACCACGGATTTGCCGGTGGCCATGGGGCCGATCAGGAAGATGTCTGCAGACATCAGGGGCGGCCCGTGCCCAGCTCCGCGGGGATGGCTGCCAGGTAGGCCTCCAGGTTCCGCCGGGTCTCCGCCAGGGAGTCGCCACCGAACTTCTCGGTGACGGCTTCGGCGAGGACCAGGGCGACCATCGCCTCGGCGACGACCCCTGCCGCCGGGACGGCGCAGACGTCGGAACGCTGGTGGTGGGCGGTGGTCGATTCGCCGGTGGCGACGTCGATGGTGCGCAAGGCGCGCGGAACGGTGGCAATCGGCTTCATGGCGGCGCGCACCCGCAACGGATCACCGATGCTCATGCCGCCTTCGATGCCGCCGGCCCGGTTCGAGGCACGGCGGATCGTGCCGTCTTCGCCGCGGATGATCTCATCGTGTGCCGCCGAACCCCGGCGGGTGGCGGTGAGGAAGCCGTCACCGACCTCCACGCCCTTGATGGCCTGGATGCCCATGAGCGCGGCGGCCAGCCGGCCGTCCAGACGACGGTCCCAATGCACGTAGGACCCCAGGCCCGAGGGCAGGTTGTAGGCGATGACCTCCACGATGCCGCCGAGCGTCTCGCCGTCCTTGTGGGCGGCGTCGACCTCGGAAACCATGGCGTCGGAGGTATCGCGGTCGAAGCAGCGCAACGGGTCAGCGTCCAGGGCCACGACGTCGGAGGGAATCGGCAGCGCGGCACCCTCGGGCACCGACACGGAACCGACGGCGACGGTGTGGCTGACCAGTTCGATGCCCAGACCGGCGAGGAAGCGTGCGGCTGCGGTGCCCAGGGCAACCCGGGCGGCGGTCTCGCGGGCACTGGCCCGTTCCAGGACCGGGCGGGCGTCGTCGAAGCCGTACTTCTGCATGCCGGTGAAGTCCGCGTGCCCTGGACGCGGCCGGGTCAGCGGCGCATTGCGGGCCATCGACTCGAGTTCGGCCGGATCAACGGGGTCCGGGTTCATGACCTTTTCCCACTTGGGCCATTCGGTGTTCGCAACCTGGATGGCGACGGGGCCGCCCTGGGTCAGCCCGTGGCGGACTCCACCGACGAACGTGACCTGGTCCTTTTCGAACTTCATGCGGGCACCGCGGCCGTAGCCCAGCCGGCGTCTGGCCAGCGCATCCTGGACATCGGTGGTGGTCAGGGGCACGCCCGCGGGCAGGCCCTCCAGGATTCCAACGAGTGCGGGGCCGTGAGATTCGCCCGCCGTCAACCAACGCAACATGAAGTCCATACTGCCATGCCCAAGGGTCAACGGATTGGGTGGGGAAGCCCTACTGCGTCACACATCACATTTGTGACTTGGGGCCAATCCGCCCCGGTGATGCCGGTGAACAGACGTACTTGTTCCACGGCCTGATGCAACAACATGGTCAGTCCGCCGACCACCGACCCGCCGGCGGCCGACCAGGCGGAGCCCAGGGCGCTGGGCCACGGGTCGTAGGCCACGTCCAGCAGTGGGGTGCCCTCGCGCAAGGATTCCAGGCCCAGCAGGGGGGCCAGTCCATCGGCGGCATGGGGTGGGAGCGTGGAGATGACGGCGTCGTATCCGCCGATCCGCGCGGAGGCGGCTGCGGCATCGATGGCCTGCGCGGTGCAGCCCCATCCGGTGGCCAGGTCGATGACCGTGGCCGCGCGGTCTGGATTGCGCACGATGAAGTCCAGCTCACTGGCACCGAGGGCCTGCAGGGCGGCCGTCGCCGCGCTGGCCGTACCGCCGGCACCGAGCACGGCGACCCGCTCCAGCCGGGTGGCCCCAGCATCAGCCAAGGCGCGGACGATCCCCTCGACGTCGGTGTTCTCCCCTTGCAGGTGGAGCGAACCCGGGGTTCCGGAGACGACGATGGTGTTCAGCACGCCCAGGCGGCGCACCAGATCGGAGACGCCGTCCATGTGCGGAACCATGGCCTGCTTCAGCGGCATCGTCACCGAGGCCCCACGCCAGCCCGGCTCCGCGCGCAGCATCGACGCCAGGCGCCCTGCTTCGGCGACGCCTGCGTCCACGGCGCCGTAGTCGATGTCCACGCCGAGTTCGGCGTAGGCGGCCCGGTGCAGCGCCGGGGATTTGGAGTGGCTGATCGGTTGCCCGAAGACAGCAGCGCGACCGGGGACGGTCACTTGCAGACCTTCTGGTTGGCATCGCACCAGTCGCGGAACTCCTGCTGGTAGACCTTGTGCTGCTCGTAGGTCTTGGCGAACTTCGTCTCACCGGTCTTGGTGTTGACCGTCACCCAGTAGTAGTAGTCGTTCTTCTCCGGGTGGATCGCCGCTTCGATCGCCTGGTCCGCCGGCGAACCGATGGGGGTCGGCGGCAGACCGGTGTGGGCGTAGGTGTTGTACTTGTTGCCCTTGTCTGCCTTCTCCTCCTTGGTGAACTGCAGCGAATACTGGCCGAGACCGTAGATGACGCTGGAGTCGACCTGGAGGTATCCGCCCGTTTCGGTGTTGTCGGGCTTCAACCGGTTGTCCAGCGCACCGGAGACCGTCTTGTAGTCCTTCGGATTGGCCTCGGCCTGCAGGATGCTGGCGATCTTGAGCATCTTGTACTGCTCCGCGGGATCGGTCACCCCCTGGCTGGTGAGTTCCTTCTCGGTCGCATCGACCATCTGCTGCAGGATGTCCTTGGCACTGGCCTTCAGCGGGAACCGGTATTCACCGGGGTGCAGGAAGCCCTCGAGGTTGCTGACGGGGGCCTTGAGCCCGAATTGCTCGGGCTTCTTGTTCAGCGCCTCCAGTTCGGACACCGGGATGCCCGTCGCCTTGTTGATCTCATCGAAGACGGCGGTGGTGCGCACATTCTGCTTGAGGGCCACGTAGTTGACCTTCTCGGCAGCCTGCCCGACCAGGACGCTCGCGGCGTCCAGGGCCCGCATCTTGTACTTGAGTTCGTATTTGCCGGGGTGGATCGTCTTGTTCTTCGAATCCACCTGCTGGACGGAGTCGATGAAGATCTGCTTGTCGGAGACGATGCCCTCGTCGGCCAGATGCCCGCCTATCTGGGCGGGACCCCATCCGGGTTGCACCGTGAAGCTGACCTTGCCTTCGCCGGGGCCCGGGTAGTCCTCGGGGGCCCACATGCCCAGGAGGTTCTGCAGGATCAGGACGGTGCCGGCCAGGATGACGGCAAAGATCCCGATCATGATGGCCATGACGATGTTGCGGCGCCGGCGGCGGAGCTTGCGCACCCCGGGAGTCGTCCGCTTGCCCTTGAGCAGGAAATCGGTGGTCGACTCCGGATCCTCGGAGTCTTCGGTCCCTCCGGCACCTTGCTGCTGGCCTCCCTGGCCGGCGGCCACGGATCCGGAATCCGACGCGATGCTTGCGGCGGCCGCCCCGGTGGTGTTGTCCGGTCCCCGAGGGGCCTCGCTGTCCACGGGATGTGCCTGCAGGACTTCTGCGTGGTGGTGTGTGCGGTCCGGCAGGTCGGCCAAGGGGTCGATGGGCGCTGGCGCTTTCGGAGCCTCGTCCGAGGCGGCAGGCTCCGGGGACGCGTCGTCGCCGGCGGATGGCTCCGCAATGCGGGGCGTGTCCTCCGGCGGTGTTTCCTCAGGGGGGCGCGGGTCCAGCGGGGCGGAGCCTTCGGCGCGGCGTCGGCCGGAGCGAAGGCGGCGGAACGGCGCGTGCCCGTGGGGCGCGTCGACGCTCTCCTGGGGGTCGCCGGATTCGGCGCCGGCACCTCCGGGATGCTTTTCGTTCATCAGGTGATGTCCTTCAGTCAAGTTCCGTGCTCACGGGCAGTGCACCATGCACCACGGCGTCTCCGACGTCCCGCTGTAGTGATTTTTGCATGTCCAGGGCTTGTTGCAGAATATCGGCCGCGGCAACCTGGTCCACGACCAGACGGTGTTTGCGCCCGTCGAGTCCCGATTCACGCAGCGACCGGTGGGCGGAAACCGTGGTGAGACGCTCGTCGATCAGACGTACGGGAACCTCCGGGGACTCGCCGCGTAGCTCGCCAGCCAGCAGGTCTGCGTACTCGCGGGCCATCTGGGTCGAGCCGGTCTCATGGCCCTTCAGGGCACGCGGCAGGCCGACGAAGACCTGGACGGCTGCGTGCTCACGGACCAGGCGCGCCAGGTCGCGGACGTCGCTGTTCTTCTTCAGGTCCCGCCGCAGGGTCTTCAGGGGCGTGGCCAGGACGCCGTCGGGGTCGCAGAGTGCGACCCCGACGCGGGCCATTCCCACGTCGACGCCCAGCTTGACGCCGCGCGGGTAGCCCGCGACGTCCGGGACGCTCAGGACCGCTCCGAGATCTGGCGGACCACGGCGGCCAGGGCGTCCGATGTCTTGGAGACGTCGGAGCCTCCGCCTTGGGCGACGTCGTCCTTGCCGCCGCCACCACCGCCGAGGATGCCCGCAGCGGTGCGCACCAGCGCCCCGGCCTTCACGCCGGCGGTACGTGCCGCCTCGTTGGTGGCGACCAGGACCAGCGGCCGGTCGTTGGACACGCCGGTCAACGCCACAGTTGCCGGTTCGGAGCCCATCCGGGCCCGCAGATCCAGCGCCAGCGCCCGCAGGTCATCCGCGGAGGATACCGGTCCGGCGTCATGGGCCAGGACCTTCACCCCGGCGACGTCGCGTGCCTGCGAGACCAGGGCGCCGGCCTGGGCACGGCGCTGCTCGGCCCTCAGCTTCTCGATTTCCTTCTCGGCGGCCTTCAGCTTGCCGAGGGTCGCATGGATCCGGTCCGTCAGCTCGCCGGAAGGCACCCGGAAGAGGTCGGTGAGTTCGTTGACCAGTGCCCGTTCTGCGGCGCCGTGGCGGAACGCCTCCATCCCCACCAGGGCTTCGACGCGCCGGTTGCCGGAGCCCACCGATTGCTCGCCGAGCAGCGTCAGGGTACCGATCTGCGCGGTGTTGGCGACGTGGGTGCCGCCGCAGAGTTCACGCGACCAGGCTCCGTCGATCTCCACGACGCGGACCGTGTTGCCGTACTTTTCACCGAAGAGGCTCATGGCCCCCAGGTCCTTGGCCTCGGCCAACGGCATCACGGTGGTCTGGACGCCGAAGTCGTTGCGGATGGCCAGGTTGGCAACCTCCTCGACCTCGGAACGGGCAGCAGCTGAGAGCGCCTCGGTCCAGCTGAAGTCAAAGCGCAGGTAACCGGCCTTGTTGAACGACCCGGACTGCAGTGCCTCCGGGCCGAGGATCTGGTGCAGTGCCGCGTGGACCAGGTGGGTCGCGGAGTGGGCCTGTTCGCCCGAGCGCCGACGCTGGGTGTCCACCCGGGCGGTCACCTGCGCGTCCGCGGGCAGCTCCCCCTCGCGCACGATGGCGCGATGCACCGAGAGACCCTTGACGGGGGCCTGGACGTCGAGGACCTCGACGACGAATCCGTCGCCGGTGATCAGCCCGACGTCGGCGGCCTGGCCACCTGCCTCGGCGTAGAACGGTGTTTCGTTGAGCACCAGTTCGACTTCCTGGCCCTGTTCGGCGAACCGGACCAGTTCCCCGTCCCGGACGATGCCGCGGACGCTGGATCCACTGGTCAGTTCGTCGTAGCCGGTGAAGATCGTGTCCCCGGCGCCGTGCAACTGCGAGAAGACGGTGAGATCGGCGTGCCCTGCCTTCTTGGACTTGGCGTCCTTCTGGGCGCGTTGGCGCTGTTCGGTCATCAACGACCTGAAGGCAGCCTCGTCGACGGCCAGACCGGCCTCGGAGGCCATCTCCAGGGTCAGGTCGATCGGGAATCCGTAGGTGTCATGCAGGGCAAAGGCCTCTTCACCGGACAGGTTGGTGCCGGCAGCCTTGGAGGCGGTCACCGCCTGTTCCAGGCGTGCGGTACCGCTGGCGATGGTGCGCAGGAAGGCGCGCTCCTCGGCGTAGGCGATCCGCGAGATGCGGGCGAAGTCGGTCTCGACCTCCGGGTAGACGCCCTTCATGGCGTCCCGGGAGACCGGCAGCAGCTCCGGAAGCACCGGATCCTCGACGCCGAGCAGGCGCATGGCGCGCACGGCGCGGCGGATCAGCCGGCGCAGCACGTAGCCGCGGCCCTCGTTGGAGGGGGACACCCCGTCACTGATGAGCATCAGGGCCGAACGGATGTGGTCCCCGACCACGCGCAGGCGCACATCGTCGGTGTGGTTCGGGTCGGCGGGGTCCTCGGTGGAGGTGTATTCACGCCCTGCCAGTTCCGCGGCACGGTCCAGTACGGGGCGGACCTGGTCCGTCTCGTACATGTTCTCCACGCCCTGCAGGATCATCGCCAGCCGCTCCAGGCCCAGGCCGGTGTCGATGTTCTTCTGCGGCAGCTCCCCCGCGACGTCGAAGTCGGTCTTGGACCTGACCGCGGAGAGGCGGTACTGCATGAACACGAGGTTCCAGATCTCGATGAAACGGGTCTCGTCCACCGCGGGACCACCCTCGAGACCGTAGGCAGGACCACGATCGTAGTAGATCTCCGAGCAGGGGCCACCGGGCCCGGGCTGGCCGGTGCTCCAGTAGTTGTCTTCCTTGCCGGTGCCCACAATCCGTTCATCGGGGATGCCGACGACGTCGCGCCAGACCCGACGGGCCTCGTCGTCGCGCTCGTCGCCGTCCTCGTAGACGGTGACCCAGAGCCGTTCCGGATCCAGGCCGAATCCACCGTTCTCGAGGGAGCCGGTGAGCAGCTCCCAGGCGTAGGTGATGGCCTCGGCCTTGAAGTAGTCGCCGAAGGAGAAGTTCCCGGCCATCTGGAAGAAGGTGCCGTGGCGGACCGTCTTGCCGACCTCTTCGATGTCGGCGGTGCGGATGCACTTCTGGACGCTGACCGCACGGCTGTAGGGAGCGGTTTCGCGCGCGGTGAGGTACGGGATGAACGGGACCATGCCGGCCACGGTGAACAGCAAGGAGGGATCGCTGGAGACCAGCGAGGCGCTGGGCACCGGGGTATGGCCCTTGGCGGCGAAGAACTCAATCCACCGGCTGGCGATTTCCTGCGATTTCATGACTGCTGATGATCCCTTCGTGGAATGGGTGGGAGGCGGTGCGCGGGGGCCTCAGCCGCGGTGGCTGGGAGCCCCGGCCGCTGGCTGGTCGAGACCCAGTGCTGCGCGCAGCTCGGTTTCGCGGCCATGCATGCCGTCGCGGAACGCGTCGGCGGAGTACGAGAGTGCGTCGGCGAGCCGGCCGACCGAGCGGTTCAGGCCGTCACGGCCCAGGCTCTGCTTGACGCTGCCCAGCTTGCGGGTGGCCAGGACACCGACGCCCACGCCGATGCCTACCCAGAAAATCTTCTTGATCATGCTGGCCTCCTAGCGGCTGCGGCGGCCGGTGCCGCCCGATCGTGCGTTCAGGGCGCTGCGGACCCCGTGGGTGAAGGCCGCGACCTTGATCAGCGGCCCGCCCAGGACGGTGGCTGCCAGCGAGGACAGTGCCGTGACGTTGGCCGAGGCGTCGGAGACGTTGTTCGTGATGCCGTCGACCTTCTGCAGTTGGGCGTTGGTGGAAGCGACCGTCGTGGTCACTTCCTCGAGCAGCGGGCTGGTGCCGTCGGAGAGCTCACGGACGGCCAGGCGCAGTTCGTCGAAGACCTTTCCGAGCTTCAGGACGGGCACTGCCAGCAAGGCAACGAGGATCGCGAAGACCCCTGCCGCGATGAGGCCGGCGATATCTGACCCGGTCATATGGAACTGCTCCTCCTGCTAGGTGCTAATCAACAATGACCTACAGTACCGTTTCCGCGTCCCCACGGCCTGCGGCACACTCCGGTTGCCCGGAAAGTGGCCGTTGGCTGCACCACCGCGATGGCGGGGATCCGCGGGGACGACGCCGGC
>NZ_BAAAIV010000006.1:14136-85507 GCF_039526245.1 Arthrobacter rhombi | reverse complement strand
CTGTGGTGCGCATCGAGCGCCCCGGAATTCAGCTGACGCTGGTTCCTAGCGGGCGTAGTACTCGACGACGAGGTTCTCTTCGCAGGTCACGGGGACCTCGGAGCGCTTCGGGCGGCGCACGAGGCGGGCCTGCAGCGATTCCAGCTTGACGTCCAGGTAGGCCGGAGCGGCCGGGAGGACATCACGGTGCGCGCCGGCGGCGGCAACCTGGAACGGAACCATGGTCTCGGACCGCTCGTGAACGGCGACCAGCTGGCCTTCGCTGACACGGAACGAGGGACGGTCAACGCGCTGGCCATCGACCACGATGTGGCGGTGGACGACGAGCTGACGGGCCTGGGCGATGGTGCGGGCGAAGCCAGCACGCAGAACCAGGGCGTCCAGACGCATCTCGAGGAGCTCGACCAGGTTCTCACCGGTCTGTCCCGAGGTGCGCTTGGCTTCCTCGAAGTAGCGGGCCATCTGCGATTCGCGGATGCCGTACTGGGCGCGCAGACGCTGCTTTTCGCGCAGACGCACTGCATAGTCGGAATCCTGCTTCTTGCGGGCGCGTCCATGCTGGCCGGGGCCATACGGACGACGTTCCATGTACTTCTCAGCCTTGGGGGTCAAGGCGAGGCCGAGGGAACGCGAGAGGCGAACCTTACGGCGGGCACGGGTGTTGTTAGCCACTGGTGTCCTTCTTCTCTTTCGGCGACTGTGTGTTACTGGCCTCCATGTCGGAGAGTTAAGGGAAGCCGCTCCCTTGGTACTACAACGCGATCTCCACCGCGGCACACAGTGCCCCCCGAAGGGTGATGCGGATGGGATCGGCTTGCCAGCCAAGGATCCATCCTAGCATCGTGGGCCCCGCCGTCGTGCATTCAGCGCCCGCGGATGATCCGCCGGATCCGGGCCAGGCGCTCCCCGATGCCGCGTTCGTTGCCGTTGGCGTTCGGGGTGTAGTAGTCGCGCCCGACGAGGTCATCCGGCGCGTACTGCTGTGCGGCGATCGAGTGCGGGGCATCGTGGGAGTAGATGTACCCCTTGCCGTGGCCGAGCTGGCCGGCCCCGGGATAGTGGGCGTCGCGTAGATGGGCGGGGATGCCCTGGCCCTTGCCGGCCCGCACGTCGGCGATGGCCGCGTTGATCCCGTTGTAGGCGGCGTTCGACTTCGGCGCGGTGGCCAGGTGGACGACCGCCTGGCCGAGGATGATCCGCCCCTCGGGCATGCCGATCAGCTGGACCGCCTGAGCGGCGGCCACCGCCGTCTGCAACGCGGTGGGGTCGGCCATGCCGATGTCCTCCGACGCGCTGATCATGATCCGCCGGGCGATGAACCGGGGGTCCTCCCCCGCCTCGATCATCTTCGCCAGGTAGTGCAGTGCGGCGTCGACGTCCGAACCCCTGATCGATTTGATGAACGCGCTGATCACGTCGTAGTGCTGGTCGCCGGCCCGGTCGTAGCGCTGGACGGCCGCGTCCATGGCCCGCTCGGCGTGGGAGGTGTCCACGGTGATCCGCTCAGCGGGCGCCTCCCGCCCCTCGGCCGGGGCATCGCCGTCGTGCTCCGGGGAGGTGGCACCGGCGCTTTCGCCCCAGGCGACGCCGGCCGCGGCTTCCAGCGCGGTCAGGGCGCGGCGGGCATCGCCACCGGAGAGACGGACGATGTGGTCCAGCGCCTCGGGTTCGAGGGCCACCGTGTCGTCGAGGCCGCGGGGATCCTCCACGGCACGGACGACGAGGCTGCGGATGTCCTCTTCCTCCAGCGGTTTCAGGGTCAGCAGCAGGGAACGGGACAGCAGCGGGGAGACGACCGAGAAGGACGGGTTTTCCGTGGTGGCGGCAATGAGCACGACCCACCGGTTCTCCACCCCGGGCAGCAGTGCGTCCTGCTGGGCCTTGGTGAAACGGTGGATCTCGTCCAGGAACAGGACGGTGGTGATGGAGTTCATGTCACGGTCGGTCAACGCCTGGTCCATGACGCGGCGGACGTCCTTGACACCTGCGGTGATGGCGCTGAGTTCAACGAACCGGCGGCCGGGCGCCCGGGCGATGACGTGGGCGATGGTGGTCTTGCCGGTGCCGGGTGGGCCCCAGAGGATGACGCTGGAGGGTCCCGACGGGCCGGGGCCGTCGACACCTGCGAGCTGGCGCAGCGGGGAACCGGGTTTGAGCAGGTGCTGCTGCCCGACGAGTTCGGCGACCGTGCGGGGCCGCATGCGCACCGCCAGCGGCGGACGCGGACGCGAGGGGCCGTGTCCGGGCTCGTCCTCGGCGTCGTCCTGGGGGCTGAGCAAATCTCTCACCCATCCACCCTAGTGCCTGCCGGGGTCGGCGCCGGGGACCGCTACCGTGGACGGGACGATGAACCACTGACGAAGGACATGGGTGTGAGAGCTGTAGTGCAACGGGTCGGCCGGGCCTCGGTCGAGGTCGACGGGGCGGTGGTGGGCGCCATCGAGGAGCCGGGCCTGCTGGTGCTGCTCGGCGTGACGGGCAGCGACACGCCGGCCGATGCCTCCCGGTTGGCGCAGAAGATCTTCAGGTTGCGGATGCTCCAGGACGAGGCATCCTGTGCGGACACCGGCGCTCCCCTGCTGGTGGTCAGCCAGTTCACGCTCTACGGGGAGGTGCGCAAGGGGCGGAGGCCCGGCTGGTCGGCCGCAGCGCCGCGTGCCGTTTCCGAACCCCTGTACGGGGAATTCATCGACCGGCTGCGCGGGCTCGGAGCGGCCGTGGAGCAGGGGGTGTTCGGCGAGCACATGGAGGTGTCGCTGGTGAATTCCGGGCCGTTCACGCTCATCGTCGATACCGCCGACCTCCCGGGCTGAACCGACGGGCGCCCTAGGCGTGCGGGTCGATGATCAGGGCGATGCGCCGGGCGCGGGCGCGGCGGCGTTGAAGCAACGTGGCGGCGTCGGCGGTGCGGCGCGCCGGCAGGAGCCGCCAGAGCGACCAGCACAGGACCAGGACGCCGAGCCCCATCACCAGGGCACCTTCCCCGGCGAGCCCGTTCTCGAGGACCCGGGGGCCGCCCACCAGCCCAAGCCACAGGGCGACGGCCAGCAGCCAGGCCAGGCGCCGGAGCAGGATGCTCCGTTCCGCGGCTTCCGGGGTGCGGGCGGCCAGCCGTGCCGCCACGACCTCCGGGTGCGTGGCTAGGGCATCGGCGTCGGAGGACGCGGTGTGGCCCGCGGGTTCCTCGGGCAACGCAGCGGCGGCGGCAGCCACTCCCCGGGGGAATCCGTAGCGGCCGATCAGCAGATGCCGGATGCGGGTCGATCGGGCCTCCGGGTCGACGCCGCCCGCACCGTCCAGCCCGCGGGCCGGGCCCTCGCGCAGGAGCACCCCAACCACGAACGCGACCACCCCGGCCAGGGCCATCGCCCAGTTGGGCAGCCCGGGGAAGATGTCCTCGGGCAAGCGCGTGACGAGTGCGATGCCCCCGACGAAAACCACCACTGCTGCCGCTCCGAGGGACACCGCGGCCCGGAGACTTCCCCGGGTCCACATCATCCATCCGCCATAGACCAGTGCCAGCCCCAGGGCGACGGCGGGCAGCAGGGGGACGAAGGGCCCGTTGAAGGAAGCGCCGGTCCAGCCGTCGTCGAAGGACAGGCGCACGGCGACGAAGACCAGCATCACCCCGAACCCGAACAACAGCAGCCGGACCACGCGGCGCCCGGTGGAAGCCAAACGGTCCTGGTCCAGCACTGCGCTGATCTGTTCTTCCATGGTCGGCACGGGATGCCTCTCGCTGGTGGTGTCGGTATCGGGGGATGCGCCACGGGGCGCCCGCAGCTGCTGCGGGCGCCCCGTGGTGGGCTGCTGGAGCGGGGGTACGGCTACTTCGCCGCTCCGGCTTCCTCGTCCTTCGGTGTCTTCTTCGGCTCGGGCTTCGAGTCGACTCCGGCTTCCTTGCGCTGCTGCGCGGTGATCGGCGCCGGGGCCTGGGTCAGCGGGTCGAAGCCGCCACCGGTCTTCGGGAACGCGATGACGTCGCGGATCGAATCCGAGTTGGTCAGCAACTGCACCACGCGGTCCCAGCCGAAGGCGATGCCGCCATGCGGCGGGGCACCGTACTTGAAGCCCTCCAGCAGGAAGCCGAACTTGGACTGTGCCGCTTCCTCGTCCAGCCCCATCAGCTTGAAGACGCGTTCCTGCACGTCGCCCTGGTGGATGCGGATGGAACCGCCGCCGATCTCGTTGCCGTTGCAGACGATGTCGTAGGCGTAGGAGAGTGCGTTTTCGGGATCCTGGTCGAAGGTGTCCAGGAACTCGGGCTTCGGGGAGGTGAAGGCGTGGTGGACCGCGGTCCACTTGCCCGCGCCAACCGCCACGTCACCGGAGGCGACCGCGGCTTCCGCGGACTCGAACATCGGCGCGTCGACGACCCAGACAAACGCCCAGTCGCCGTCCTTGATCAGGCCGGTACGGTGGCCGATCTCCACGCGGGCTGCACCGAGCAGGGCGCGCGACTCGGAAGGGGTGCCGGCGGCGAAGAAGATGCAGTCGCCGGGGTGGGCGCCCACGGTGGCCGCAAGGTTCTCGCGTTCGAAGTCGGTGAGGTTCTTGGCCACGGGGCCGGTGAGCGTCCCGTCCTCCTGGAGCAGGACGTAGGCCAGGCCCTTGGCACCGCGCTGCTTGGCCCATTCCTGCCAGGCATCCAGGGTGCGGCGCGGCTGCGAAGCCCCGCCGGGCATGACGACGGCGCCGACGTACGGGGCCTGGAAGACACGGAAGGTGGTGTCCTTGAAGAAGTCCTTCAGCTCGGTCAACTCCAGGCCGAAGCGCAGGTCGGGCTTGTCGGAACCGTACTTCTGCAGGGCATCGGCGTAGGTCATCCGCTGGATCGGGGTTGGGACCTCGACGTCGATCAGCTGCCAGAGGGCCTTCACGATCCCCTCGCCCAACGCGATGATGTCGTCCTGCTCCACGAAGGAGGCCTCGATGTCCAGCTGGGTGAATTCCGGCTGGCGGTCCGCGCGGAAGTCCTCGTCGCGGTAGCAACGGGCGATCTGGTAGTACTTCTCGAACCCACCGACCTGCAGCAGCTGCTTGAACAGCTGCGGGGACTGCGGCAACGCGTACCAGGATCCGGGCGCCAGACGGGCCGGGACCAGGAAGTCGCGGGCACCCTCGGGCGTGGAACGGGTCAGCGTCGGGGTCTCGATCTCGACGAACCCCTCACCGTGCAGCAGTTCGCGTGCCACCCGGTTGACCTCGGAGCGCAGGCGGATGTTGGCGTGGGGGCCCGGACGGCGCAGGTCCAGGTAGCGGTGGCGCAGACGTGCCTCCTCGCCGACCTCGACGTGCTCGTCAACCTGGAACGGCAACGGGGCCGAGGTGTTGAGCACGACGACGGCATCGGCGATGACCTCGATCTCACCGGTGGCGAGGGCGGGGTTCTCATTGCCCTCGGGGCGCCGCTCGACGGTGCCGGTCACCTGCAGGACGAACTCGTTGCGCAGGGAGTGGAAGTCGGCCTCGTCGCGGACGACGATCTGGGCCACTCCCGAGGCGTCACGCAGGTCCAGGAAGGCAACCCCTCCGTGGTCCCGGCGGCGGGCTACCCAGCCGGCCAGCGTGACGGATTGTCCAATGTGCTCGGCCCTGAGCGTGCCCAGGTCGTGAGTGCGCAGCACTGATGTCCTTTCGAGGGGTTCTTCGCATGCCAACCGGTGCTTGACCGGGCCACGGCACGCGCTGTGATTCGTGGATTGCCTCCGAGTTTACCGGCAGCCGGTGGCGCCGGGGCAATCGGGGCTCAGGAGGCGGAGATTCCGGGCTGCAGGTCCTCGGCCGGCGGCGTCCAGGACTGTGGGTCCGCGGCCACCTGGTCGCCGCTGCGGATGTCCTTGACCTCGTGGGTGCCGTCGGCCGCGGTGAACCAGACGAAGGGGATCCCCCGGCGGTCCGCATAGCGGATCTGCTTGCCGAACTTCTCGGCCTTGGCCGCCACCTCGACGCAGATGCCGCGCCCGCGCAGTGCGGTGGCGACATCCTGTGCCTGGTACCAGGAGTCGTCGTCGTTCAGGGCCACCAGGACGGCACTCGGCACGTCACGGCTCGCCTGCAGTCCGCCGTCGGCCAGCAGCCGGGAAACCAGCCGGGAGACGCCGATGGACAGCCCCACGCCCGGGAAGACCCGGTTGCCCTTGGAGGCCAGTGATTCGTAGCGTCCGCCCGAGCAGATGGAGCCGAGCTTCTCGTGGCCGACCAGGACCGTCTCGTAGACGGTTCCGGTGTAGTAGTCCAGGCCGCGGGCGATGGAGAGGTCGGCAACCACGGTGCCCGGGGCGCGCTGGCTGGCGGCTTCGATGACCTCGGTCAGTTCCGCCAGGCCCTCGTCCAGGAGTTCGTCCTCGACGCCGAGGGCGCGGACCTGTTCGACGAAGGAGGTGTCGGTGGTGCGGATGGACGCCAGGGCCAGGGCGGCACGGGCCTGCTCTTCGGTGGCGCCGATTTCGCTGATGAGCAATTCGGCCACCTTGTCGGGGCCGATCTTCTCCAGCTTGTCGATGCTGCGCAGGACGCCGGCGGTGTCCTGGAGTCCCAGGCCGCGGTAGAAGCCCTCGGCCAGCTTGCGGTTGTTCACCCGTACGGTGAACTCCCCGATCGGCAACGAGCCCAGGGCATCGGCGATGACCAGGGCCAGCTCGACGTCGTAGCGGAAAGGCAGCGATCCGTCACCAACGACGTCGATGTCGGCCTGGGTGAACTCGCGGAACCGCCCGTCCTGGGGGCGCTCTCCCCTCCAGACCTTCTGGATCTGGTAGCGCCGGAACGGGAAGGCCAGGTGTCCGGCGTTCTCCACCACGTAGCGGGCGAAGGGCACGGTGAGGTCGAAGTGCAGGGCCAGGGCGTTCGGGTCCGTGCCGGCCGCCTCGGCCTCGTCGGCCTGCAGGCGGGAGAGCCCGTAGACCTCCTTGTCGATCTCGCCCTTGCGCAGCAGCTGTCCCACCGTTTCCACGGCGCGGGTCTCGATGTTCCCGAAACCGTGCAGTTCAAAGGTGCGACGCAATGCGTCCAGCACATGAAGCTCGACCAGGCGTTCGTTGGGCAGCCATTCGGGGAAACCGGACAGGGAGGCCTTGCGTGCCATATCGGGTGGAGCTCCTTCGCGAAAGTTCGGGGAATTGCACCGTCCGCGTCGCCAGCGAGGGGACGGAAAACGGGCGGTAACCGCACAATTCTAGGACGTTCGCTCCCGGCATGGCGACCCGGCTGGCGGCAAACTACCGTGTTTACGCGGCGACTCGGTAAAGTGACGGGGGAAACATGGGTCCCGGGGTACTCCCGGGACAATCCCCAACGAAAGAGTTTTAGCGGTGACCAGCTCCAAGCAATCCGACGACAACGCCCAGCAGCCCGACGAAGTGGCAGGCGTCGAAGCCAACACCCCCGACCAGGCAGCCCCCGAAGATGCCGCAACCCCCACGCCCGAGCCCATCGCGCCCGCGGCACAGGACTCCGACACGGCACCCGCTGACGCAGCCGAGGCCTCCCCCGCAGCCGCCGTTCCGGCGGACGACGCCGAGGCCTCCCCCGCAGCCGCCGTTCCGGCGGATGACGCCGAGGCTCCGGCCCCCGAGCCCGCGAAACCGGCAGCCGAGGCGCCCCGGCCCACTCCGGCCCCGAAGCCGGCAGCCACACCGCGTCCCACACCCGGTGCTGTCCCCCGCCCGCCGGCCAAGCCGAGCCCGGCCACCGCGACTGCGGGCCAGCAGGCACCGTCCGCCCCGGTTGTTCCGGCACCGCCGGCTTACAGCAGCGACCTGACCGAGGCCGCCAAGCACAGCCGCGTCACCGAGGACGGCCACGTCTTCGTCCTGGTCGACGGCGAGGAATTCCCGGTCGGCCAGTACCCCGATGCCTCGCAGGAAGAGGCCTTGGCCTACTTCGTCCGCAAGCACGACGACGTCATGAGCCAGCTGCTCCTGCTGGAACAGCGCGTGGCAGCGCAGGCACCCGCGGCTGACATGAACAAGACCCTGGACCACCTCCAGGAACTGGTGACCGAGCGGATCATGGTCGGGGACCTGAAGGCCCTGCAGGCGCGTCTTGACGTCGTCCGCGGCGAGGTGGCCGAGCGGCAGAAGGCCGAACGCCAGGCGCAGGAGGAGAACCGCGCCCGTGAGCTCGCAGCCCGTGAGGCCATCGTGGCTGAAGCCGAGACGCTGGCAGCCCAGGACCCGGCCAGCGTGCAGTGGAAGCAAGGCAGCAACCGGATGAACGAGCTCTTCGACCTGTGGAAGAGCGCCCAGAAGAACGGTCCGCGTCTGGGCCGTCCCACGGAGGACGCCCTCTGGAAGCGTTTCCGCGGCGCCCGCACCACGTTCGACCGGCACCGCCGGGCGTTCTTCTCCCAGCTCGATGCCGACAACTCGGACGCCAAGCGCGCCAAGGAAGACCTCATCGCCCGCGCTGAGGCCCTCTCCAGTTCCACTGACTGGGGACACACCGCCGGGGAATACCGCCGGCTGATGGACGAGTGGAAAGCCTCCAAGCGGGCTTCCCGCAAGGACGACGACGCCCTGTGGGCACGATTCCGTGCGGCCCAGGACGTCTTCTTCGATGCCCGGACCAGGGCCAACGAGGAAATCGACCAGGAATTCGAAGCCAACCTGGTTGCCAAGGAAGCCATCCTGGCCGAAGCGCGCGCCCTGCTACCGATCAAGGACCTGGCCGCGGCCAAGAAGGCCTTCGAGCCGATCCGTGACCGGTGGGAAGCCGCTGGCAAGGTGCCTCGTTCGGCCATGCAGCGTATGGAGGGCGGCATGCGCACTGTGGAAGACGCGCTGCGTGATGCCGAGGACGAGAAGTGGCGTCGTTCCAACCCGGAAACCAAGGCCCGGACTAACAGCATGCTCAGCCAGCTCGAGGACACCATCGCCGATCTCGAATCGGATCTGGAGACCGCCAAGACCTCGGGCAACGATCGAAAGATCCGCGACGCCGAAGAGGCCTTGTCCGCGCGTCGCGCCTGGTTGGAAACGCTGCAGAAGTCCGCGCAGGACTTCGAGTAGACGACCATCGAGGGCTGACGGGAGGGAGGGTTCCCCCGCCTGACGCCACCCTGTGAGGGGCCGGTCACCAGTATCCACAGACTGGTGACCGGCCCTTTCTCCTGGACGGCACCTTTGCCAGAGTGTGCTCATGACAGAGCAGCTGGCCGGCCCGGCCGAAACGGCCATCTACCAACCCGGGCATCCCTTTACCGCACCGGAGCTGTCCGTGCTCGCGGGCGAGGGCGTGCTCCGCAGGGTGCTCCCCGGAGCCTACGTCGGCACTGCCGCGCCAGAATGCGCTGAGGTCCGCACCGCAGCCGTCGGTGCATATGTCGGCCCCCGGTTGCGCGAAGCGGCAGTCGTTGGCCGACTCACCGCCGCCTGGGTGCACGGCTATCTCTCCCAGCCGCCGGAACTGCAATTGCTGGTGCTCAGGTTCCACCGGTTACCGCTGCGCCGTCCCGATATCGGCATTTCATTGCATGAGTGCCTGCTCGCCGACGATGAGATCCTGATGATCGGCCAGATGATGGTGACCACTCCGGCACGAACTGCGCTGGACGTCGCCTTCCACGCACCACCTCCAGTGGCACGTCGGATCCTACGCAGGATGGTCGGCAGCCGGCGTGCAGGATGCTCGCGCGGGCAACTCCTGGACGCGATTGAAGCGACGGGCCGGCGACCGGGCAAGCGCGCAGCACTGGAGCTGGTGGAGGACCTGCCGCAGCTCAGCGCGCTGCGCTAGCTCCTGCGTTTTCCCTCGGAGGTGCGGTAGACGTCGTACACGCCGTCGATGCGCCGCACGGCATTGAGGATGTGGTTCAGGTACTTCGGATCGCCCATCTCGAAGGAGAAGCGCGAGATCGCCACCCGGTCACGTCCGGTGACCACGCTGGCGGAGAGGATGTTGACCTGGTTATCGGAGAGCACCTTGGTGACATCAGAGAGCAGCGACTTGCGGTCCAAGGCCTCGGCTTGGATCTCGACAAGGAACACGCTGGACTGGGTGGGAGCCCATTTCACTTCCACCAGGCGCTCGGATTCCGCCCCCAAGGCCAACAGGTTGGCACAGTCAGCCCGGTGTACCGAGATGCCCGACCCACGGGTGACGAAACCGCGGATGGCGTCCGGAGGCACCGGGGTGCAGCAGCGGGCGAGTTTGGCCATGACATCCCCGGCACCGGCCACGACCACACCGGCGTCGGAGGTCTGCCGCGACGTGCCGGGCGTGAACGACGGTGTCTCGTCGAAGTCCGCCTCATCCGAGTGGGTAGGACCAACCAGGGCCGTCAGATGCTCGATGACATTCTGGGCAGAGGTATGCCCGTCCCCGACCGCCGCATACATGGCAGCGATGTCGCTGTGGCGCAACTGCTGCGCCACAGCCGTGAGCGTATCGTGCGTCATCAGCTTCTGCAGCGGCAGGTTGTTCTTGCGCAAGGCCCGGGTGAGCTGGTCCTTGCCCTTGTCGATCGCCTCTTCGCGGCGTTCCTTGGTGAACCACTGGCGGATCTTGTTCCGAGCGCGCGGACTCTTGACGAATCCCTGCCAGTCCTGGCTGGGACCGGCTCCTTCGGCCTTGGAGGTGAAGACCTCGACCCAGTCACCATGGTGCAGTTCGCTGTTCAGGGGTACCAGTTTGCCGTTGACGCGGGCACCAATGGTCCGGTGGCCGACTTCGGTGTGGACGGCGTAGGCGAAGTCCACGGGGGTCGATCCAGCGGGCAACGCCATGACCTCGCCCTTGGGCGTGAACACGAAGACCTCGGCGGCATTGATCTCGAAACGCAGCGAATCCAGGAATTCGCTGGGGTCGCGGGTCTCCTGCTGCCAGTCCATGACGCTACGCAGCCAGTTCATGTCCTGGCCGTCGTGGCCCAGGGCCCGGGTCTTATCGGCACCCGACTTGTACATCCAGTGCGCCGCGATGCCGTACTCGGCGCGACGGTGCATATCGTGCGTGCGGATCTGGATCTCGACGGGCTTGCCGCCGGGACCAATCACCGTGGTGTGCAGCGACTGGTACATGTTGTACTTGGGCATCGCGATGTAGTCCTTGAAACGCCCGGGCAGCGGATTCCAGCGCGCATGCAGGCTTCCCAGGGTCGCGTAGCATTCCCGCACCGTGTCGACCAGCACGCGCACGCCCATCAGGTCGTGGATGTCGTCGAATTCCTTACCGCGCACCACCATCTTCTGGTAGATGGAGTAGTAGTGCTTGGGGCGTCCGGTGATCGTTGCCTTGATCCGGGCCTGGTGCAGATCCTCGGCGATCAGGGTCCTGACGGTGGCCAGGTACTTTTCCCGCTCGGGAGTCCGGTCCCCCACCATGCGCACGATCTCCTCGTACACTTTCGGGTGCAGTGCGGCGAAGGAGAGGTCCTCGAGTTCCCATTTGATCGTGTTCATGCCCAGCCGGTGGGCCAGCGGAGCGAAGATCTCCAGTGTCTCGCGGGCCTTCTTCGCGCTGGATTCCGGAGAGACGTAACGCCAGGTGCGGGCGTTGTGCAGCCGATCGGCGAGTTTGATGAGCAGGACCCGGATGTCACGCGCCATGGCGATCACCATCTTGCGGACGGTTTCGGCTTGTGCCGCGTCACCGAACTGGACCTTGTCCAACTTGGTGACGCCATCCACCAGCATGGCCACCTCGTCGCCGAATTCCCGGCTGAGGTCGTCCAGCGAGTAGTCGGTATCCTCGACCGTGTCATGCAGCAATGCCGCTGCCAGCGTGGTTCCGGTCATGCCCATTTCGGCCAGGATCGTCGCCACGGCGACCGGATGGGTGATATAGGGGTCACCGCTCTTGCGCTTCTGGTTCTCGTGGCACCGTTCGGCCACCGTGAACGCGCGGGTGATCAGGTCAAGGTCTTCCCGGGGGCTGTTGGCCCGCACGGTGCGCAACAGTGGTTCCAGGATCGGCGGCTGGCCGGAGGTTCCCCGGCCGGCAAAGCGGGCCAGACGGGACATCGTGCCACCGCGGCGGCGTGCCGTCGGCGGTGTAGGCGGCGCCGGTGCCGGTTGTTCGGCTTCGTGCGCTGCCCGGGCTGTGGGTTCCGCCATGGCAGCTCCTCTCGCTGACCCCGAGTGCATCGTGCGCCCGGGCCGTGGTACTGGTGGGCCACGGGTGGGTATTCCCAACCGTGGCCCGTCCGTCATTCAAGGTTATAGCACCCGGAGAGGCCCGGGGTCACATGCAGCACCCCGGACCGCCCGGCGTCATCCGGCGGTAGCGGCCTGCGACTCTGTGCTCACCCCACGCTTGGAGAGGACCTTCTCGTTGTGCTTGCGCACCTCGGGCTCCGCGTGGCGGAAAACCGCATATAGCGGGGCCTGGACGAAGATCGTGCACAAGGTGCCCACGATGATGCCCACGAACAGGGCCAGTGACAGGTCCTTCAGGGTGCCGGCTCCCAGCAGGTACGAACCGATGAACAGGATCGAGGCCACCGGGAGGACGGCCACCACCGACGTGTTGATCGATCGGACCAGGGTCTGGTTGACCGCCAGGTTGATCTGTTCGATGAACGTTCGTTCTGTTTGGTTGAACGTATGGGCCGTGTTTTCCCGGATCTTGTCGAAGACCACCACCGTGTCATAGAGCGAATAACTCAAGATCGTCAGGAAACCGATGATCGCACTCGGGGTGACTTCGAAGTTCGAGAGCGAATAGATGCCGGCCGTGATGATGACCACCGTGAACAGGCCGATGATCGCTGCCAGCGACATCTTCCAGGTCCGGAAATAGATGGCCATCAGCAGCGCAACCAGCACGACGAACGCGATGAGCCCCCAGAACGCCTGCTGCGACACGTCGGCACCCCAGGAGGGCCCGACGAAGGAGGACGTCACCTCGGAGTCAGAGACCCCGTAAGCGGTCGCCAGGGCGTCGGCTACCTGCAGCGTCTGGGTGTTGGAGAGCCGGTCGGTCTGCACGCGCATGGTGTTCGCCGCGATGTTGGTGACCGTTGGCTCATGGTCCGGTGCGGAAGCCTTGACGGCATCCTCTCCGGGCTTGATGTCGGTATGTGTGACCTGCGAGACCGTGAACTCCGAGCCACCCCGGAACTCGATGCCCAGGTTGAAGCCGCCCTTGGCGACGGGGATGATGATCGCGATGAGGACCAGCACCCCTGCGATCGCGAACCACAGGTTCCGTTTGGCGATGAAGGGGTAGGATCGCCGGCCGGAGTAGAGGTCGTTGCCCCATGAAGCGAGATTAGGCATTGTCGTTTTCCTTCGTCGCGGAGGACTGGTCTGTACCGGATCGGGCGGCTTGCCGTCGCTCGGCGATCGTCTGGCGTCGGGCAGCCTCCTTGGAGGCGCCCACATTGCGCTTGCCCGCCTCAGGTGTCGGCCGGTATTCGCGCAGCCTGCCGGCTCCCTTGTACAGTGCTTCGGCCCCGAGCAGCGAGGGGTCCAGTCCGGAGAGGCGGTGTCCCTCGCCGAAGAACCGCGTCTTGGAGAGCATCTGCAGCATCGGGTGCGTGAACAGGAACACCACGATGAGGTCGGCGATGGCCGTCAGACCCAGGGTGAAGGCAAAACCCTTCACGTTGCCGACCGCGACGATGTACAGCACCACCGCCGCCAGCAGGTTGACCGCCTTCGAGGCGATGATGGTCTGCTTGGCCCGCTTCCAACCGGTTTCCACGGCGGAGGGCAGGCTCCTGCCGTCGCGGAGTTCGTCCCTGATGCGTTCGAAGTACACGATGAACGAGTCGGCAGTCAGGCCGATGGAGACGATGATGCCGGCAATACCCGCCAAGGAGAGGCGGTAGTTCTGGGCCCATCCGAGCAAGACGATGGCCAGATAGGTCAGGATGCCCGCGACCACCAGGGAGAACATGGTGACGAGTCCCAGCAGGCGGTACTGGAAGAAGGAGTACAGGGCGACCAGTGCCAGGCCGATGATGCCGGCGATGAGGCCCATGCGCAGCTGGTCCGAGCCCAGCGTGGCGGAGATCTGCTGATCGCTTTGAATCTCGAAGCTGATCGGCAGTGCGCCGTACTTCAGCTTCTCGGCCAGCGCCTTGGAGGATTCCTCGGTGAAGTTGCCGCTGATCTCGGCCTTGCCGTCAGCGATCAATGCGTTGGTCGTCGGAGCCGAGAGGACCTTGCCGTCCAGGACGATGGCGAACTGGTTCTGCGAGCCCTTCATCTTGACGAGGCGTTCGGTCACGGTACGGAACTTGGTCGTTCCCTCACCGTTGAACTCCAGGTTCACCACCCATTTTCCGGTGTTGAAGCCCTGCTGCGAGGTCTGCATGCCGGATGTGGCGTTGGCGATGTCGGTGCCCGGAATGGCGACCGGGCCCAGGATGTACTTGACGTGCTGGTCCGGGTCACAGGAGATGCTCGGCTTGGACGGGTCCGCGGATTCGATATCCGACTTCGCCAGTTCTGCCGTGCAGTCGTAGGCCTCGAACTTCTTCTGCAAGTTGGCATCGATCCAATTGGTGTCCGACCCGTTCGCCGGCTTCTTGTCCGGCTTGGGCAGGTCGGCTGCCTTCGTGCGTTCTGCCTTCGGTGTGGCATCCCAGCTGCCGGCCTGGATGACCGGGCGGAATTCCATGTTCGCTGACGCCTGGATCAGCTCGCGGGTCTTCTCATCGGGAACACCGGGCATGGAGACGACGACGTTGCGTCCCGACTGCGTGGTGATCTCGGCTTCGGACACGCCGGAGCCGTCAACGCGCTGGCGGATGATCTTCACCGCTTGGTCCAGCTGATCCTGGTTGATGGCCGCTCCGCCTTGGACCTTTGGCGAAAGGATCATCTGGGTCCCGCCCTCGAGGTCGAGGGCGAGCTTGGGGGCGAAGCTCGCTTGATTGGTGGCAACGCCGGAAATCAGCACCGCCGAAAGCGCGATGATGATCACGCCGAGCCACAACAGCGCGCGCCGCGCGTGCTTGATCGGGCCAGTCTTAGTCATGGTGGGACTTTCTGCTCAAGACACCAGTGGAAGGCATCGAAGTACGGCAGAACGCGGCGCCGGGCCCTGGGGGCCAGACGCCGCGATGCACTTAGTCGTTCTGGTTCTTGCCTTCGCTGTCGAGGCGACGCAACGTCTCCTCGGGGGTTTCGCCCTGGTTGGAGTGCCCGGCGGGGGCCTCGTCCTGGTTCAGCGACGTGTTGGCCTGTTCCGGGGTTTCCGCGGTGGCGACGGGCACGACCTTGGCGATGGCCTGGGAGTGCACGGTGGCGGTGGTACCCGGCGACAGTTCCAGGGTGACCTTGTTGTCATCGGTATCGATGGACAGCACGGTGCCGAAGAGACCGAAGTTGGTCATGACCTCCGAGCCCGGCTCCAGCTGCGAACGCAACTGCTGCTGCTGCTTCTGCGCCTTCTTGCGGCCGCGGAACATCATGAAGATGAGGAACGCGAACGCCAGAATGAGGATGAGGGTCATCGGGTCGAAGCCCGGTGCTGCAGCCTGGGCCAATATCGTGGAGGTCAAGGGTTACTACCTGTTTCTGTTCTGGGGGCTTCCGTGCACGCCGGCTAGAGAGCGCACTGGAGGGCAAGTCACCATTGTATAGGTCGATGCTGGACGTTCCGTGACCGGGACCTCAGTGCGAACCGTGCCGTTCCGGGCCGGAGTCCTAGGAATCGCCGTCGACGGCCTCGCCCGGGTGCCCGAATTGTGCTCCGGTCCCGTCGCCGAAAGCAGCACCCGCAGGCGCCACCAGGCCCAGATGATCCCAGGCAGCAGGCATGGCAATGCGACCGCGGGGAGTCCGCCCCAGCAGGCCTTCACGCACCAGATACGGTTCGGCAACGGTCTCCACTGTCTCGGTTTCCTCGCCGACCGCGATCGCCAAGGTCGACAAGCCGACGGGGCCACCACCGAACTTCGTGCACAACGCCAGCAGGACGTTGCGGTCCAGCCGATCCAGGCCCCGGGAATCAACTTCGTACATGTCCAGGGCCGCCGAGGCGGATCGGGCGTCGATCTGTTCGATGCCATGGACCAGGGCCCAGTCCCTGACCCGCCGCAACAGCCGGTTGGAAATGCGGGGAGTCCCCCGGGAACGCATGGCGATCTCCGCGAAGGCCGCCGAATTCACCGACATGTCCATCAGCATGGCCGACCGGCGCAGCACCAGCTCCAGCTCGTCCGTCGAATAGAACTCCAGATGGCCCGTGAACCCGAACCGGTCACGCAATGGCCCGGGCAGCAGGCCCGCACGGGTCGTCGCGCCGACGAGGGTGAAGGGAGGCAGCTCCAGCGGGATGGCGGTTGCCCCGGCACCCTTGCCGACGACGATGTCGACCCGGAAATCCTCCATCGCCATGTAGAGCATTTCCTCGGCGGGGCGGCTCATCCGGTGGATCTCGTCCAGGAAGAGGACTTCGCCCTCCGTGAGCGACGACAGGATGGCCGCGAGATCGCCGGCGTGCTGGATCGCCGGTCCCGAACTGATCCGCAAGGGCGCGTTCATTTCCGCGGCGATGATCATCGCCAGCGTCGTCTTGCCCAACCCCGGGGGGCCCGAGAGCAGGACGTGATCCGCGGAACGCTGCCGGATCCTGGAGGCTTCCAGCACCAGGGACAGCTGTTGGCGGACCCGTGCCTGGCCCACGAAGTCGTGGAGGTTCTTGGGGCGCAGGGCCGCCTCGATGGCCCGTTCCTCCGGCTCCGAGGTCGAGGCCGTGATCTGCTGGTTCTCGGACATGGTCGTAGCCTAGCGTCCGCCGACCGAGGCTCCGCGACCCAGGTCGCGCAGGACGGACTTCAGGATTTCCCCGACCTGGCCACCGGCCACGAGGTCGGGTTCGGCCTTCGCGGTGGACGCCAACGCCTTCTCGGCGTCCTTTTCTGTCCAGCCCAGCCCCACGAGTGCCTGCAGGACCTGTTCCTTCCATGCGGGAACGACGGCGGCCGGGACCGCGGTGCTCGCCTCACCGGTCGGGGCCAGCTTGCCCGCGAGTTCCAGCACGATCCGCTGGGCGCCCTTGGGGCCGATACCCGGAACCCGGGTGAAGGCCTTGGTGTCCCCACCGGCGGAAGCGACGCGCACGTCCTCGGGACTGTGCACCGCCAATACCGCCAGGGCCAGACGCGGTCCGACGCCGGCCACGGAGAGCAGCACCTCGAAGACCTCGCGCTCCCCCGGCGTGGCGAAGCCGAACAGGGTCATCGAATCCTCGCGGACGACCAGGGAGGTGTGTACCTGGGCATCACGTCCCACGTGGAGCCCGGAGAGGGTCTGGGGCGTGGCCTGGATGAGCATCCCGAACCCGGACACCTCGATGACTGCGCTGTTCAGGGCCACATGGGTGACCACGCCGTTCAGGGAACTGATCATGGAAAGCCTTCCTCCGGCGTCGTACTGGTGTCGGGGACCGCCAGGCGGTATCCGAACATATCTACGAATACCCTACCCGGTGACCCGGCCCCGGCGGTTCAGCGACGCGGCGCCCGGGTCGACCGTGCCGTCGCTTCCGCGGCGGCCCAGGCCCGCTGGGCGGGGGTCAGCCCGCTGGATCCGCCACTGACCCCGACCGAAGCCTGGGCTCCCGGTGCCGCCCCACGCCAGCCATGGGTGATGGCCAGCGCCGCGGCATCTGCGGCGTCGGCGGGTGTGGGCGGTGCGTCCAGGCGCAGGATCTTGGCGACCATCTTGCCGACCGCCGCCTTGTTGGCCTGGCCGCTGCCGGTGACTGCCGCCTTGACCTCGGTGGGCGTGTGCAGTGCCACCGGGATGCCGCGGCGCGCGGCGGCAACGATGACGATCCCCGAGGCCTGGGCGGTGCCCATCACCGTGCTGACGTTGAGCTGGCTGAAGACCCGTTCGACGGCGAGCACATCCGGGCGGTGCCGGTCCAACCAGACGTCGATGCCCTCGGCGATGGCCAGCAGGCGCTGGTCCAAGGGGGTGTCCGGGGTCGTGCCGACCACGGTGACGTCGATCAGGGTGGCCCGGCGGTTGGGTTCGACGTCGACCACGGCCAACCCACAGCGGGTCAAACCCGGGTCGACGCCGACCACACGCAATGCCACGACGGTGCTAGTCGTCCGCTTCGAGCTCGGCCATGACCTCTTCGGAGAGGTCGGCGTTGGAGTAGACGTTCTGCACGTCGTCCAGGTCCTCCAGGGCGTCGGTCAGCTTGAGGAACTTGCGGGCCGCGTCGGCGTCCAGGTCCACCTGCATGGACGGGACGAATTCGACCTCGTCGGACTCGTACTCGATGCCGGCTTCCTCCAGCGCCTTGACCACGGCACGCAGATCGGTCGGTTCGGAGTGGATCTCGAAGCTGTCGCCGGACTCCTTGACCTCGTCGGCACCGGCCTCGAGGACCGCCATGAGGATGTCATCCTCGGTCAGGTCCTTCTTGGGCAGCGAGACGACCCCCTTGCGGGCGAAGAGGTAGGCGACGGAGCCCGGGTCGGCGACGGTGCCGCCGCTGCGGGTGATGGCCAGGCGCACCTCGGAGGCGGCGCGGTTCTTGTTGTCCGTCAGGCACTCGACCAGCAGTGCGGATCCCTGGGGGCCGCGGGCCTCGTAGATGATCTCGGCGTAGTCGATGACCTCGCCGGTGAGTCCGGCACCGCGCTTGACGGCCCGGTCGATGTTGTCATTGGGGACCGAGGTCTTCTTCGCCTTGGACACGGCGACTTCCAGGGCCGGGTTGCCGGCCATGTCGGCGCCGCCCGCACGAGCTGCGACTTCGATGTTCTTGATGAGCTTGGCGAACGACTTGGCACGCCGTGAATCGATGACGGCTTTCTTGTGCTTGGTCGTTGCCCATTTGGAGTGGCCTGACATGCTTACGCTTCTCCCTTGATCAGCTGGATGAAAAGTTCGTGGATCCGGCGCTCCCCCGTGACCTCCGGGTGGAAGGAGGTGGCCAGCAGCGATCCCGAACGTACTGCAACGATTCTACTGTCCGTTGGCGATTCCGCACCGAGCGGCCCGCTGGGCACCTGCACGGAGGCCAGGACCTGGACGTCCGGGCCGACGCTTTCCACCCACGGGGCGCGGATGAACACGGCGTGCACCGGGTCGGCCACGGCGCCCGACGTTGCCCCATCGGGGCCCGGCAATCCCTGGAGCCCGGCGAAGTCCAGGTCGGTCTCGAAGGACTCGACCTGCCGGCCGAAGGCATTGCGGCGCACGGTCATGTCGATGCCCCCGAAACTCTGCTGGGGCGCGCCCGCCCCATCGGTGGCCGGGTCCACGATGCGATCGGCCAGCAGGATCAGCCCGGCACAGGATCCGTAGACCGGGAATCCGTCGGCGATGCGCTGCTTCAACGGTTCGGCGACGCCGAACATCCGGGCCAGCTTGTCGATGGTGGTCGATTCGCCGCCCGGCAGGACCAGCCCGTCCAGACCGTCGAGTTCCTGCGGGCGCCGCACCGGAACGGCAGTCGCACCGCAGGCCTGGAGCGCCGCCACATGTTCGCGGACGTCGCCCTGCAGGGCCAGGACACCAACTGTGAGCATGCGCAACCGCCTCTTCCGGCACGGACCGGACATCGGGCCGCACCGTGGCGGCCGGGAAATGGGGACGCTCCAGCATAGTTCGGCGTGGACTCCCGCCGCGCGGCCGGCGACACGCCCCGTCTTCCGGCCGCGTCCACCGCCCCGCAGCCCCGGGATGCGGATCAGCTGGCGCCGGGATCCCACGGCTTGGCGCCCGCATCGTCGGCACCCAGGGCGTTGAGCGTGGTGCGGGTGCGTTCCAGGGAGGCTGCGTCCCCGCGGGCGGTGGTGCAGGGTGTCTTTGCCGGAAGCGCACACCAGCGCACCGGATCCTGGGCCATGATGTGGGCGGCCCACCGCGGCGGGGAGGTCTTCCACCCTGTGGCGGTGCGGGTGAACTCCAGTTTCAGGCTCACCCCTTCCCGGTTCACCGCCAGGTCCGTGGCATGGGCGGAAACACTGTTGCCCAGACCATAGGCGATCCAGACGCCGTCGTACTTCTCCAACGGCAAGACCGAATGCGTGTGGTGGGAGTAGACGACATCGAAGACACCGCTGCCGGCCAGGGCACGCGCGGTGCGGCGCTGGTCTGCGGTGGGACGGCTGGAATACTCCTGGCCGGCATGGAACCCCGCGAGAACGACGTCGGCGCCTGCCTTCCGGGCTGCCTTCGCCTGGGCGATCATGCGGTCGGTGTCGATGAGGTCGACCCGCCAGCCCGTGTCGGGCTGCAGGCCGTTGAGTGAGAAGGTCGCGGTGACGATGCCGACGCGCACTCCCTGCGCGTCCAGGATCAGCGGCCGGGCCGCCTCGGCCGCGGTGCGGTACGTTCCGGTATGGCGCAAGCCCGCCTGATCGAGCCCATCCAAGGTGCGTTCCAGCCCGGCCGTCCCGGCGTCGATGGCATGGTTGGTGGCGGTGGTGCAGGCGTCGTATCCGGTGGACTTCAGCGCCGGCAGGATCTGTGGCGGCACCACGAACGAGGGGTAGCCGCTATAGGGGCCGTCGGCGTCACCCACCGGGGTCTCCAGCGAACAGACTGCCAGATCGGCGTCTTCCAGAAAGGGCTCCACCCCCGAGAGCAGCGGGCGGAAGTCCGGTTGCGCCGCCGTGCCGTCAGTGCGGGCCTGGGCCCAAAGCGGTGGATGCAGCAGCACATCCCCGGTCACCGCCACGGATACCCGTTCCGGGGCCGCCGCGGAAGACCGGGCAGCCCCGGAGGCCTGGGGGGTTGAGGGGGTTGCGGCGCCGGTGGAGGTCGAAGGGTGCGTTGGCACCGCCGTGGAACCGCCGGCCACCGGCCCGTCGGAGGGCGTGCACCCGGCGAGCAGCAGAGCCACAGCGCAGGCGACCGCCAGGCCTGCTGCCGGCCGGAACCTGTGTCGCGGGACCGCCGGCTCGCGATCTCCGTGTCCGGTGGGGGCGGCGGCAATCGTCATGCCTCGATGGTATGCGTCGCGCAAGGCCCCGGGGTGTGAAAAACTGCCTTCATGACCAATCCCCTGCTGACGCCGAGCCCGCTGCCGTTCGAGATGCCCGCCTTCGACACGCTGACGGCCCAGGACTACGTCGACGCGGTCCGGCAGGGCATCGCCGAGCAGCTCGCAGCGATCGAGGCGATCACGTCCTCCACCGAGGAACCGACGTTCGCCAACACCACGGAGGCCTTCGAGGCGAGCGGCGAAACCCTGCGCCGGGCCATCATGGCGTTCTCGAACGTCAAGCCCTCGCACGGGACGCCGGACATCCTCGCCGCCGACGGGCAGATCCAGGCGCTGATGACCGAACACGCCGACACCGTGCACCTCGATGCCGGGCTGAACGCCCGCCTGGAGGCGGTGGCGTCGGCCGGCGGGCTCGACGGTGAGCGGGCGCGGCTCAGCGAGGAGACGCTGAAGGCGTTTCGTCGGGCAGGGGCCGGCCTCGGGACGCAGGACAAGGCGCGGTTGCGCGAGCTGAACTCCGAGATCTCCGCACTCTCGACCAGGTATTCCACCGCGCTGCTCGCCGGGATGAACGACGCTGCGGTGCACTTCGTCGACGCCGCCGACCTCGCGGGGCTCTCCGAGGCGGAGATCGCCTCCGCCGCCCGCGCCGCAACCCAGGCAGGGCACGACGGCGGCTACCTCCTCACGTTGGTCCTGCCCACCCACCAGCCGGCACTGGCACGCCTGGAAAACGCGGATTCCCGCCGGCGCCTGTTCGAGGCCTCCACCGGGCGGGGCCAGGATGGCCCGCACCGCACGCTGGACCTGGCCGCGTCGATGGCCCGGTTGCGTGCCGAGCGGGCCGGACTGCTGGGATATCCGAACCATGCTGCCGTTGTGCTGGAAGCGCAGACCGCCCCCTCCCTTCACGCCGTGAGGGAACGCCTCGCGGCGTTGGTTCCCCCGGCGGTGGCCAACGCGGCGACGGAAGACGCGGTCATGGCCGAGGTGGCCGGACAGGCGATACAGCCATGGGACCGCGCCTACTTCTCCGCGCGGGTGCAACGCGAACGCTACGCTGTCGATGCCGCAGCGCTGAAGCCCTGGTTCGAACTGGACCGGGTCATCCACGAGGGGGTCTTCGCGGCGGCGACCCGGCTCTACGGCATCAGCTTCACCGAACGGCACGACCTGCCGCTGTACCACCCGGACGCCCGCATCTGGGAGGTCACCGACGCCGATGGCAGCACCCGCGGGTTGTTCCTCGGGGACTACTTCGCCCGGCCGACCAAGGCAGGCGGGGCGTGGATGAACAGCATCCGGGTCGGCGCCTCCCTGTTCGGCGAGCTGCCCGTGGTCACCAACAACCTCAACATCCCGGCCCCCGCCGAGGGGGAACCGGCATTGCTCACCCTCGATGAGGTGCGCACGCTCTTCCACGAGTTCGGACACGCCCTGCACGGACTGTTTGCCGACGGGATCTACCCCTCGTTGTCCGGAACGGCAGTCCCCCGCGACTTCGTGGAGTACCCCTCCCAGGTCAACGAGATGTGGCAATTCGACGAGGAGCTGGTCAGCTCCTATGCCCGCCACGTCGAGACCGGCGAGGCCCTGCCCGACGGCGCGTTGGACCGGATCCACGCAGCCGCACTGTGGGGCGAGGGTTTCGGAACCACGGAGTACCTGGCGGCAGCAGTGCTGGACCTCGGCTGGCATTCATTGGCCCCCGGCGAGGACCCGGGCGATCCGCTGGCCTTCGAGGAGCGGGTCCTGCGCGAGGCCGGATTCAACCCCGACGTCATTGCGCCGAGGTACCGTTCCGGCTATTTCAAGCACATCTTCGACGGCGGATACTCGGCCGGGTACTACTCCTACATCTGGAGTGAAGTGCTCGACGCCGACACCGTGGAATGGTTCGCGGAGAACGGTGGCGGGACCCGGGCAAATGGCAACCGGTTCCGTGCCGGACTGCTCGCCCGCGGCAATACCCGCGATCCGCTGGAATCGTACGAGGACTTCCGTGGCCGGCCGGCACGGCTCGAGCCACTGCTCGTACGCCGCGGACTCGATGGGGTCTCCCGGTGACGACCATCTCCGGCGCGCAAACCGCCTGTGCCGATTGGAACCGCTCGCTCGCCGCAGCAACTGGCGGCCGCGAGTTCTCCACGCACGGCTGCCAGTGGGTATGGCAACCGAGCCGGGCCCGCCTGGTCCTCCTCTTTCCCGCCCGCCCGGAAGCGGCAGGCTTGCGCCCGGGGTTGGCCGAAGGCACCCGGTTGGGCGCCCGCGAGGTCCATGTCTGGCTCAATGCCGCCGCACGGGATACCGACCTGGTGGACCTGGGCTTCCGCGATGCCCCTCCGGTCTTCTGGCATGCAGGGAGCTTCGATGACGTCGCCGAGGCGTCCCGGGAGCACCAGCAATGGGACGGCCGCGTCCAGTTGACTCCCGATCTGCCCGAGGCCACCGGGCCCGACGCCGACGAACTCTCCATCGTGGACCCCGGTCACATCGAGCATGCGGTCGCCCGCACCCACTCCGGTGAGCTGGTGGGACGCGGTCTTGCCTACCGGCACGACGGCGGCGATGTGTCAGTGCATGACCTCGCCGTCGGCCCGTCATCCCGCCGCCGCGGTACCGGTACCGCCTTGTTGGCTGCACTGGCGCGCCCGCTGGGCTCCATCGGCAGCTCGGACCAGCTGCTGGCCGCCTCGACGCCCGGGGCGTCCGCCTTTTTCAGGGCCAACGGCATGGATCTGATCGGCAAGGGCCGTCACCTGGTCCAGTAGCGTCGTCTGCGCCGGCCATCCATCCGGTTAAACGACGGCTGGCCGCTCCCCGAGGGGAGCGGCCAGCCGTGTCGTGAGCCGGTGTCTACCAGCCGCGCTCGGAGAGCCGGTGCGGCTCCGGGAGCTCTTCGACGTTGATGCCGACCATGGCCTCGCCCAATCCACGGGAGACCTGGGCGATGACGTCCGGGTCGTCGTGGAAGGTCGTGGCCTTCACGATGGCGGCGGCACGCTGTGCCGGGTTGCCTGACTTGAAGATGCCGGAACCGACGAACACGCCGTCCGCGCCGAGCTGCATCATCATCGCGGCGTCGGCGGGGGTGGCGATGCCACCGGCGGTGAAGAGCACGACGGGGAGCTTGCCGGTCTGCGCGATTTCGCGCACCAGCTCGTACGGTGCTTGGAGTTCCTTGGCGGCCACGTACAGCTCATCCTCGGCCAGCGAGGAGAGGCGGGCGATCTCGGAACGGATCTTGCGCATGTGTCCCGTGGCGTTGGAGACATCGCCGGTGCCGGCCTCGCCCTTGGAGCGGATCATCGCGGCACCCTCGTTGATGCGACGCAGCGCCTCCCCGAGGTTCGTGGCGCCACAGACGAACGGAACGGTGAAGTCCCACTTGTCGATGTGGTTCACGTAGTCGGCCGGGGTCAGGACCTCGGACTCGTCGATGTAGTCGACACCGAGGGACTGCAGGATCTGCGCCTCGACAAAGTGTCCAATGCGGGCCTTGGCCATGACGGGGATGGAGACGGTCTCGACGATGCTGTCGATCATGTCGGGGTCGGACATGCGCGATACGCCGCCCTGGGCGCGGATATCTGCCGGGACCCGCTCGAGGGCCATCACGGCCACGGCGCCGGAATCCTCGGCAATGCGGGCCTGCTCGGCGGTGACGACATCCATGATGACGCCTCCCTTGAGCATCTCGGCCATGCCGCGCTTCACCCGGGAGCTGCCTGTGGTGGAAGGCTGCGCGGGGGTGTTTTCAGTGCTGGACACGTCGGGTCCTTTCAAAACGGTGGAGGAGTACGTTCCATCCTAAGCCTCTGTGCCACCCATCACCGTCCACCGTGACGTCACACGGAAGCACCCTGCAGGCTACCTGCTGGTAGCCCACCCGGGCGGGAGCGCACAGCTGAGGCTGTGCAACCTACTGATGGTCCGCCCAGGCATCGGCAATGTCCTGGCGGATGTCCCCGAGGACAGCGGGGATGGCCTTGGTCTGGGCGATGATCGGGAAGAAGTTCCCGTCCCCGCTCCAGCGCGGGACCACATGCTGGTGCAGGTGGGCCGCGATCCCCGCGCCGCCGGAGACCCCTTGGTTCATGCCCAGGTTGAATCCGGTGGGCTTGGCCACCGCACGCAACACGCGCATGGCCTGCTGGGCCAGGGCGCCCATCTCGGCGGTCTCCTCCACGGTGATGTCCGTGTAGTCAGGCACGTGCCGGTACGGGCACACCAGGAGGTGGCCCGAGTTGTAGGGAAAGAGGTTGAGCACCACGAACGCCGTCTTGCCGCGGTGCACGATGAGGGATTCCTCGTCGCTGCGCTGCGGGCCGGTGCAGAACGGGCAGTCATCCTCGTCGGTGACCTGGCCCTGGCCACGTTTGATGTACGCCATCCGATAGGGCGTCCAGAGCCGTTGGAAGGAGTCCGGGACCCCGGCCAGTTCGAAGTCGTCGGTGATGTCCTCGTCGTGTTCCGGGGTCCCCATGGACTACGCCTCCCGGTTCTTCACAGCGGCGACGATGCGCTCGACGGCCTCGGCTACCGGCACGCCGTTGTCCTGGCTGCCATCGCGGAACCTGAAGGAGACGGCTCCCGCTTCGGCGTCCTCACCACCGGCGATGAGCACGAACGGGACCTTGTCCTTGGAGGCGTTGCGGATCTTCTTCGGGAAGCGCTCGGTACCCAGGTCGGCCTCGGCACGGATGCCCCGGGCCTTGAGCTGGGCAACGATGTCCTGGACGTAGTCGTTGAACGTCTCGGCCACGGGCACGCCCAGGACCTGGACGGGCGAGAGCCACGCGGGGAACGCACCGGCGTAGTGCTCGATCAGCACGCCCATGAAGCGTTCCACCGACCCGAAGAGGGCGCGGTGGATCATGACCGGACGCTGGCGGGAGCCGTCGGCTGCCTGGAACTCCAGGTCGAAGCGCTCCGGCAGGTTGAAGTCCAGCTGGATCGTGGACATCTGCCAGGTCCGGCCGATGGCGTCACGGGCCTGCACGGAGATCTTCGGACCGTAGAAGGCCGCTCCGCCCGGATCCGGGACCAGTTCCAGGCCCGAAGCAGTGGCGACCTCTTCCAGGGTCCGGGTGGCCTCATCCCAGGCGTCATCGCTGCCGACGTACTTCTCGGGGTCCTTGGTGGAGAGCTCGAGGTAGAAGTCATCCAGGCCGTAGTCCTTGAGCAGGTCCAGGACGAACTGCAGTGTGGTGGTCAGCTCATCCTTCATCTGCTCGCGGGTGCAGTAGATGTGGGCATCGTCCTGGGTCATGCCGCGCACGCGGGTCAAACCGTGCACGACGCCGGACTTCTCATAGCGGTAGACGGACCCGAATTCGAACAGCCGCAGGGGCAGTTCGCGGTAGGACCGCCCGCGCGAAGCGAAGATCAGGTTGTGCATCGGGCAGTTCATCGGCTTCAGGTAGTAGTCCTGGCCGGGCTTGCGCACCGATCCGTCGTCGTTGAGTTCCTCGTCGACGTGCATCGGGGGGAACATCCCGTCGCGGTACCAGTCCAGGTGGCCGGATATCTCGTAGAGGTGGCCCTTGGTGATGTGCGGGGTGTAGACGAACTCGTATCCGGCTTCCTCGTGGCGCTGGCGCGAGTAGTCCTCCATGGCCCGGCGGATGATGCCGCCCTTGGGGTGGAAGACCGGCAGGCCTGACCCGAGCTCGTCGGGGAAGGAGAACAGGTCCAGCTCAGCGCCCAGCTTGCGGTGGTCACGGCGCTCGGCCTCTGCCAGCCGCTCCTGGTAGGCCTTCAGATCCGCCTTCGTCGGCCAGGCGGTGCCGTAGATGCGCTGGAGCTGCTTGTTCTTCTCGTTGCCCAGCCAGTAGGCGGCAGCCGTCCGCGTCAGGGCGAAGGCGTTGGAGATCAGTTTGGTGTTGGGCAGGTGCGGGCCGCGGCAGAGGTCGCACCAGACGATGTCCCCGGACTTGCGGTCGACATTGTCGTAGATGGTGATCTCGCCGGCGCCGACCTCGATGTTGGCGCCCTCGCCGACCTCATCGGCGTCGCTGGACTTGCCCAGCAGTTCGAGCTTGTACGGCTCGTTGGCCATGGCCTCGCGGGCTTCATCCTCGCTGACCACCCGGCGGGCGAACTTCTGGTTCTGGTTGACGATCTTGAGCATCATCTTCTCGAGGGCCTTCAGGTCCTCGGGGGTGAACGGCTCGTCGACGTCGAAGTCGAAGTAGAAACCGTCGGTGATGTAGGGGCCGATGCCGAGCTTGGCTTCGGGGCGCAGCTGCTGGACAGCCTGGGCCATCACATGTGCGGTCGAGTGGCGCAGGACCTCGAGGCCCGCGGGGGAATCGATGGTCACCCGTTCGACGACGGTGCCCGCCTCGAGCTCGCGCGACAGGTCGCGCAGGACCCCATCGACATGCATGACGACGACGTCACGATCGTCGAAGTACAGCTCGGCGCCGGTAGTGCCCGCAGCCACCTCTCGCTGTGCTCCGTCGACGCTGAGGGTGATCTGCTCTGACACGTGGGTCTCCTGGTTCGTTGGGGGCTTCATGACTTGTGGCATACGGTGACCACAGCCAGCCAGGGTCCAGCTTAACCGACGGGTTCGCGCCCGAACCAATCCGGGTTGTGCGTTGTCCCGCAGGATCAGCGCAAGGCGCGCAGGTACCGTCGTCGGACGACGCGCTGGGCGATCAGCAGGAGGGGGAAGAGTCCCCGCCACGGCTGGTGGGGTGCCGCCCGGGTCAGGGATCTGACCGTGAAGCTCACCGTGTCGTCATGACGATGCACGATGAATGCCTCTTCGCCCTCTACCGGGTGGCCCGGCCTGGTCTTGTAGGCGAATCCGACCCGGTCGGCTTCCACGATCACGGAGGTCACCTCCACCGGCTCGACGATCACCCTGCCCAGCAGGTGGACCCTGATGTCCAGCCGGTCCCCCACGGACACCGGATCTGTCGAGTCCACCGTGAACCCGCTGGCCGTCTTGACGCGCCAACGGAGCACTTGGGCGCTTGTGCGTTCCCAGACGGCGGCACCACGCCCCAGGAACGCCGACGCCTCGGCCCTGCGGTAGCGGGGATCGGTCGCCGGCCAGGCGCTGAGTTCCGGGCTGGTCATGTGGTGCGTCCCCCTGGTGATGGTGCCTCTGGGCCGTGTCCTGCCCCAGCCTACGTCGTGGGCACGGCCCGTGTTATCCGACGCCGGTTTCCGGCCAGTCCTCCGGTAGGTCGGCCGGTCCCCGATGGTCCAGGTCCTCGGCTTCCATCCTCCGCGCCAGCGGCTGCACACCGCCGTCGTGCCGGACGGGCTTGCCCCGCAAACCGGTGAAGGTCTCCTTCACCCGGCAAGGGTCCGATAAGTGTCCGGGGCCCGGAAGCGAGCCCTGATCGGCCAGGTCCCAGGCCTGCAACGCCTGCAGGCTGATTCCACGGGGCCCGGTGCGCCGGGTGAGGCCGTGGACCAGCAGCAGGCGGGTCGCGAAGAGCAGGGGGCCCGAGTTCTGCTGGGCCTCGTGGAAGAAGGTGCAGTCCACGCAGCCGGTGCCGTCGTCCAGGGAAATGAACACCACCCGGCGTCCACCGCGCATCGGTGGCGTCTGGGTGGCCACCCGGACCCCGGCGACCAGGACCTCGGTTCCGTTGCGCAGCCCCAACAGGTCCTTCGCCGGCGTAGCCCCCAGCTTCGAGAGCAGGGGCGCGTGGGAGGACATGAGGTGCCCGCTGACATCCACGGCCATGAGGTCCAACTCGGTGCGGATGGTCTCCTCCAGGCTGGGTGCGGCCGCGCCCACCGTCAGAGCCCCCAATTCCACATCCCCCAGAGGTAGCGGAAGCTGTCCGGTGATCGGACGGTGGCGTGCGGGCAGGGCCTTGGCCGGGCGTCCGGCGAGATGGAGCATCAGATCGGCGCGGTTTCCCCGGCCGGCGGCCTGCTGGAGGCCGTCAAATGCCCCCAGTGCGGCGAACGTCCGCAACGAGGACCGGCTCAATCCCGACCGGTCCCGCACATCGGCCAGCGAATCATAGGGCTGCCCGGCAATGACCCGCTTGACCTCGGTCCCCGAGACCCCATGGATACCACTCAGGCTCAACCGGATGCCCAGCCGCCCGGCCGGCATGGTCCCCGGGGCACGGTAGACCGGGGGGACGGTGGGCGGTGGCAGCAGGCCCCGGACGCGCTCGACCCGGTAGGAGGCATCGGAACGGTTGATGTCCAACGGCAGGATCGGGATGCCCATCCGGCGGGCTTCGGCGACCAGGAGCCGTTTGGGATACATGCCGGGGTCGTGTTCCCAGATGCCGGCGAGAAAGGCCTCCGGATGGTGGGCCTTCAGCCACGCCGACTGGTAGGTGGGCACCGCAAAGGCAGCACCGTGGGCCTTGCAGAAGCCGAAGGAGCCAAAGGCCTTCAACGTCTGCCAGACGTCGTCGATGACTCCCAATGGATAGCCCCGCTCCATGGCGCGGGCCCGGTAGAGCTCCTCGACCCGGGGCTCCGCCTGGTCATTGCCGAGCAGCCGGCGGTAGACATCGGCCTTGGCCAAACCGCAACCGGTCATAACGTCGAAGATGCGCAGCACCTGTTCGTGGAAGACCGTGACCCCGTGGGTTTCCGCCAAGGCTGGTTTCAGGTCGGGGTGCGGGTAGTTCTCCGGGGCGAATCCGTGCCGGTTCTCCAGGTATGGCTTGACCATGTTCGATTGCATCGGGCCGGGGCGGAAGAGCGAGATGTCGATGATCAGGTCGTTGAACTCACGCGGGGCAAGCTTGCCGATCAGTTCGCGTTGCCCCGGGGACTCGATCTGGAAGCATCCCAGGGTATCGGTGGTGCGGATGAGCTCGTACGTCGGTTCGTCATCCAGCGGAACACGGTCCAGGGCGATCGCCCCGTCCGCGTCCAGGAAGTCCGGCAGCACACCACCGGGACCGCGGGGATGGGATCCGGCCGCTGCCACTGATGCGCCGTCTCCGTGGATCCTGACGACCTCGGAAACGGCATAGGCCATCGCCGATTGCATGCGCACCCCGAGGACATCGAGCTTGAGCATGCCCATGGGGTCCATGTCGTGCTTGTCGAACTGGCTCATCGGCAGGCCGAGCCCGCTGGGTTGGACCGGGGTGCGATCCAGCAAGGTGTTGTCACCGAGGATGACACCGCAGGGGTGCATGGAGATATGCCGGGGCAGCCGGTCCAGGCGTTCGGTCAGGTCCACCAGCAGGTCCAGCTGCCGTTCGGCGCCCATCCGTTCGGCGAAGGGACGCAGTTCGGGCTTCTCCTCCAGCGCCTCGCGGAAGTTGCTGGCCGAGAAGCGCCACAGCTGCTTGGCGATCACATCCAATTCGCCCTCTTCCATGCCGAGCGCCTGCCCGGCATCCCGGACAGCGCCGCGGGCACGATAGCCGTTCTGCATGCTCATCAGGGTGACCCGTTGGGAGCCGAACCGATCGAAGATGTTCTCGTAGACCCGGTGCCGTTCGGCGGATTCGACGTCGATGTCGATGTCGGGCAAGGTGGTGCGGTCCCGGGAAAGGAACCGCTCGAAGAGCAGATCGTGGGCCAACGGGTTCACCTGGCTGATACCCAGCAGGAAATTCACCAGGGACGAGGCCCCCGAGCCCCGGGCGGCATTGCGCACCCCCATCTCGGCGATCATCGCACTGACCTCGGCGACGGTGAGGAAATAGGTGCTGAAGCCCAGATCGGTGATGGTATCCAGTTCCAGGGCCAGTCGATCGCGCAGCTGCCGGGAGCCTGATTCCCGGGGCAGCAACCGGGTGATGCCCGCTTCGCACCGTGCCGCGAGAGCGGCATCCGGACGCCCCGTGATGCCGATGACGCTGGCCTCGGGCACGACGGGGATCCCCCACCCGGCGTCCGCGACGGGGTCCATCCGGGCCCAATCGGCCAACGCCGCGGTGGAGCGCAGCAACTCGGCGGCCACCGCCCCCTCCCCCGCTTCCCGGGCGAGTTCCCGGGCCAGGGCCTGCATGCGCCCGGGGCTCTTGAGCCATCCCTGTCCGTTGGGTTGCAGGTCGGTCAGGGTTTCCAACGAGCTCAACGCCCGGGCGGAGTCGAGCACGTCGGCGGTGGCGGCGCCATCGGCCTCGGCATAGCGCACGGCATTGGTCAGGACCGCCGGTATGCCCAGGGCCTGGGCAGCCCGGAGCATCCGGATGGCATGGGCACTGCTGAGCCGCTCGCCCGGGGTGTTCAGGTGGGTGACCAGTTCCACGCGCACCGCATCACGTCCCAGCCTGGTCAGCCACGTGCCCAGGGTCGAGCGTGCCCGGGGCAGGTCGCGCCGCAGGGCTGCCTCCCCGACGTCGGAATCCGGCCCCAGCAACACCGTCAGCACCGTGCCTTCCTCGGGGTCGACTGCGCAGGTTGCCAGCTCGGCAGGGGTGACCCCGATGGGCTTGCCTGCCGTGCCACCACGGTGTGCCGACGTGCCCTCATGCGCCAGGGAAACCAGCCGGCACAGGGCGCGGTACCCGGCGCCGGCGCAATGTCCCCGGGCCAGCACGATGACCCGCCCCTGCACCTGGAGCCGGGGCCGACCACGGGACGCGGCCACCGGATGCCGCGGGATGCCGGATGCCGGACCCAGCACTGCCAGGTTCACCCCGAGGATGGGGTCCAAGCCAGATTCCCGGCAGGCCTTGAGGTGCTTGACGGCGCCGTACAGGCCATCACGTTCGGTGGCGGCCAACGCATCGGCCCCCTCGGTGGCAGCACGGCGGGCCAGGTCCTGCGGCCAGGACACCCCGTAGTGTGCGCTGAACGCGGAAGCCACGTTCAGGTGGGTGAAGCTCACGCGCTCTCCAGCAAGGCGTCGTGGATGCGAATGAGCCGCCAGCGGCCATTCTCCACATCCCGGGAGACCTCGAACGTGAGCAGCGGCCCCCGGCCGGCCAACCTGACCTGGAGCCTCCAGATCTCGTGGTCCACGAGTCCCGGTCCGCGGCCACGTTCGGCGCGGACTTCCTCGGCCCACCACTTCCGGCGCTCGAACCAGCGCACGGGGTCCGCTGCAATGCGGTATTCACGGCCCTGCCAGCGCAGGCGCAACGGCAGTCCCGCGGTGCTGCATTCCACGTCGACGGATTGGGTGAAAAGCCCCATCTGATACCTCCAAACCGCCCCGGAAAACAACGTGGGTCACGGGGCACTATGTGACGGACGGGGCCGCGGATCCGCAGGGGCATGACGACCACTCCATTCTATTCGAATCTATGTTCTAAGCAAGATCAGACTAGAAAGCTTGTACGACACTTTGGGGTCGGGGTCTCGAAACAGGAACCTGACCGGGCATGATGCAACGGCACCGACTACGACGACGGGGCTTCCCCGGCCTGGAATGGCCCGGTTGCTGCCGCCCCCACCCCCATGCCGGGACTTATCCACATTTGCGCGGATTCCTGTTCCCGTCATTTATGCGCCGCTAGCGTCAAGACATGGGAAACCGCATAACCACCAGTCTCGTCTCGCTTGCGCTGCTTCCGCTGGCCCTCACCACAGCCTGCACGGCGTCACCGGAACCGCCTGGATCCTCCACTGCCCCTGGCGCCGAGAAGAAGGCCCCGCAAACAGAATCCATCGCCCCCCGCAGCACCGGGAAGATCAAGCCGGTCTGGACCAGGAAGCTGGAGCCCATCGGACAACCACTGCTGCAGGACGGCGTTGCCCTGATCATCTCCGGCGAAGGCCAGCTCATGGAGTTGGTCGCCCTGAACGTCAAGAACGGCAAGGAGCTCTGGCGCAAGGACTACCACCCGGGACATGTACCGGGAGGGCTACCCGCCGTCCCAGAAATCTCAGAAGACAGGAAAGGCCGTACCCGCGTCGTCTTTCTCCAACAAGGAAAGATCCCCACAGAAAACGCTGGATCATACCGGTGGACCGTTCCCGTTGCCGTGGACCTGAGAACCGGGAAGCTAGTTCATCGTGGGACGACTTCGGAACAAGTTGGAAGCCGCCCACGTGCTTGTGCAGACGGAACCGACCTTTGTTATATGCGTTTCAAACAACCGGACTTCGACAGCGAAGCGGTACGCATAGATCTCGATACTGGCCACAGCCAACGAGGCAAGACCGTCAGCCCCCTCTCCGATCAATTCCAGCCGATTCACCGTCAGGGACTCCACGTGGTGTTCGGAGAACATGAGCGGTTCGCCATGGTCAAGAACAAAAAGATCACCTGGCAGAAAGACATCGAAAAGATTTTCGGAGCCGGCGCCTCGGCCAACAGAGGCTTCGTAGTCTCCAAGGTGCCGAAAAAAGAAATCTACGTCGCAGACCTCGGCATCCCCGGTCGCTCCGAGCTCCGGAATGATGACTCCAAAAAACACAAATCAAAGTTGACGGACCATGTTTTGGCGGGAATTGACGGAGCCACTGGCAAGACGAAATGGAAAGCCAAGGGAGCCGGCACCATTTGCTCCTTCTACGTCGGTGAATCGGCGACCCGGCTGGGCGACGGTAAGGCCTTCCCCATCCGGTGCGACTATCTGTCCGGAACCTACGACGGAGTCTTCGACCACCCCTATGCCAAAGCCAAAGCACAATTGGTCGGCTACGACCCGCTGTCCGGAAAGCCCGCGTGGAAGTTGAAGCCCGTAAAGATCACCAAGCGCAAACAGATGCTGCTCGAGACTGCCGGAGATGGAACGTACATCGTGACCGGCAAATCCGGTGGACACCGCATTGTCGAAACCACTCATGGCTCAAGTCGCGCCGCGCTGTCCGGGGAAACCTTCTTCTGCATCCACAGTCAGGAGATCCGTCTGCCGGTCGAACCCGGTGAAGATCGACAACGTACCGGGACGGGCGGAGATTTGTATGCCTCGTGCACGAGTACCGGCAAGAAGGCCAAGGGCTACACGATCGGCGCAGTCAGGGACGTTGACAACACCGAACGCGGAATGACGCTGATCTCCGAAGAAGGACGCGTCTCCGCGTTCAAGTTTCCTTCGGGGCAGAAGTCCTGAAGGCAGTGTGGCGTGCCTCCGGATCCAGCGGCACGCCACTCGCCGACAACCGGGCGACGGTCAGGAGGCAGCCTGGTTGATGCGCACCAAGTTCCCCGACTGGTCGCGGAAGGCACAGTCGCGCGGGCCCCACGGCTGGTCGATCGGTTCCTGGAGCACTTCGGCGCCAGTGGCCCGGACGCGCTCGAAAGGGCATCAACGTCGTCCGTGGTGAACACCGTCATCGGGAGCACACCCTTGGCGAGGAGTTCTTGCATGGCGTTGCCGTCCTGCTCGGAGCGCCCGGCATGCGGGTCCGAGAAGACGATTTCGGCACCGCCCGGAAAGGCGGATCCGAGTGTGACCCACCGGCCGCCGCCGGCGACATCGTTGAGGACAGCGAGGCCGAGCGAGGGCCACCCCACGCCCATGCAGGCATCGGTGACGCTGACCCCGCCGCGCAGCAGGGCCATGGCCCGTTCGATGCGGCGGGTCATGAGGTAGGCGTACGGCGTCTCACCGTAGGCCGCCTTGAACCGCCGGGAGAAGTGGGCCGGCGACATCAGGGCCCGGGATGCCATGGTCGGCACGTCCAGGGGGCTGGCGAAGTCACGGTCGATCAGGTCGCGGACGCGGCGACGATGGGTGAGCCCTTCCAGCTCGTGGGCGTCCATCATGGCCGGCTACTCCGTCAGCAGTTCGGTGAGTGGTTCGGTCAGCTCCGGGCCATCATTCCTGACGTTGCCCACAGCGGAGGCGACTTCGCGCAGGCTCCATTGCCCGGCGACCGCATACGCCTCGGCCCTTACCTGTTCAACAAGGGGGCCGGCTTCCTTGTCCCCCGGGTTCAGCCACTCGGCCATCGACTCGCGGTCCAGGGGAATGGGCAGGCGGTCATGCAACCCGTGCAATGCGTCGAGGACCTCCGATTCCCCCGTGGCCTCGGGTGAGGCCATCGTGAGGATGCTGCAGCTGAGCAGCCAGCGTTCGTCGTCGTCCTCTGCCTTGGAGGGGTCCTTCCACCATTCGTAGATGCCGGCGAAGTAGATCATCGAGTCGTCTTGTGGGTGCACGAAGAAGGGGCGCTTGGTCCCGGCCTTGCCGGTACCTGCCTTTTTCCATTCGTAGTAGCCCTCGGCCGGGATGGCGCATCGGCGCGCCTTGATGGCCGAACGGAAGGTGGGCTTTTCCAGCACCGTCTCGCTGCGGGCGTTGAACGCCCGCACGCCGACGGACGGGTCCTTGGCCCAGATCGGCACCAGCCCCCATTTGGCCACGTGGACCTGGCGGACCACCTCGTCATCGATCAGCCGTTCCAGCACGACCGGGACATCCGTGGTCGGGGCGACGTTCCAGGACCTCCGCAGTTCCAGGGCGTCATCGGCTTCGGCTTCCGCGTCGGCCACCAGGTCTCCGATGGCCCGCGCCATCACGTATCGTCCGCACATGGAATAAGCGTCTCATAGGGCTGGTTGTGCTGGATATGACTGATCTGAAGACCGCTGAATTCGTGCCCGAAGCCGGAACCGTCACCATGTTCACGACCTCCTGGTGCGGCTATTGCAGGAACCTGAAGAAGGCCATGGATGCCGATGGAATCTCCTACCGCGAGGTCAACATCGAGGACGTGGAAGGGACCGCCGAGATCGTCGAATCCGTCAACGGCGGCAACCAAACGGTGCCCACGCTGCTCTTTGCTGATGGATCCGCCGTAACCAATCCACGTATTGAACAGGTGCGCGAGCGCCTCTGACGGCTCTGTGACAGGATGAAAGGTGTCCGCGGTTCTGCCGCGCGGGCACCTTTTTCTTTACCGGAACGGGCCGTGATCCACGGCCGAGAGGATGGAAACCACATGCCACAGAAGGTCAAAGCCGTCGTCGTCAAGGCCAAGGACGCGCCGGTCGAAATCGAAACCATCGTCATCCCCGATGCCGGCCCCGGAGAGGCCGTCGTGGACATCCTGACCTGCGGGGTCTGCCACACCGACCTGCATTACAAGCTGGGCGGCATTGGCGATGAATACCCCTACCTGCTCGGCCACGAGGCCACCGGCGTCGTCAGCCAGATCGGCGAAGGCGTCTCCAACGTTGCCGTCGGCGACCGTGTGGTGCTGAACTGGCGCGCCGTCTGCGGCGAATGCCGCGCGTGCACCAAGGGCCAGCCGCAGTACTGCTTCGACACCGCGAACGCCACCCAGAAGATGACGCTCGAAGACGGCACCGAGCTCTCCCCCGCGCTGGGCATCGGAGCCTTCGCGGAGAAGACCCTCGTTGCTGCCGGGCAGTGCACCAAGGTCGATGAGGACGTGGATGCGGCGGCCGTGGGCCTGCTGGGCTGCGGCATCATGGCCGGCATCGGTGCCGCCATCAACACCGGTGAGGTCAAGCGCGGCGAGTCAGTGGCCGTGATCGGCTGCGGCGGCGTGGGCATCGCGGCCATTGCCGGCGCCCAGCTGGCCGGCGCCACCACGATCATCGCGGTGGACATCGACCCGGCGAAGATCGAACTGGCGAAGAAGCTCGGCGCCACGCACGGGGTGAATTCCAAGGAACAGGATCCGGTGGAGGCCATCCGCGAGCTGACCGGAGGATTCGGTGCCGACGTGGTCATCGACGCGGTGGGCCGCCCCGAAACCTACAAGCAGGCCTTCTACGCCCGCGATCTGGCCGGCCGGGTCGTGCTGGTCGGTGTCCCGACCCCGGAGATGCAGCTGGAACTGCCCTTGCTGGACGTCTTCGGGCGCGGCGGTTCACTGAAGTCGTCCTGGTACGGCGACTGCCTGCCCTCCCGCGACTTCCCCATGCTGGTCGAACAGTACAAGCTGGGGCGCCTGGACCTGGACGCATTCGTCACCGAACGCATCGGGCTGGGCGACATCGAGGCCGCCTTCGACAAGATGCATGACGGCACCGTGCTGCGTTCGGTGGTGGAACTCTGATGCCCGCACAAATCCAGAACCTGGTCACCTCCGGCACCTTCAGCCTCGACGGCGGGACGTGGGACGTCGACAACAATGTGTGGATCATCGGAGATGAGTCCGAGGTCATCGTCATCGACCCCGCCCACAAGCCGGCCGCCATCGTGGAAGCCGTGGGCGACCGCTCGGTGAAGGCCGTCCTGCTCACGCACGGCCACGACGACCACATCCGGTACGCCCGCGAATTCGCGGATGCCGTCCGTGCCCCGATCCATCTGAACCCGGAGGACCAGATGCTCTGGGAGGACGTCTTCCCGGGGACGGTCCCGGATGGGGAGATCTATGACGGTGACACGTTCGAGATCGCCGGGTCCACGCTTCAGGCCATCCATACGCCGGGCCACTCCCCCGGGTCCACCTGCTTCCACGCGCAGAAGCACGGGACGCTGTTTTCCGGTGACACGTTGTTCAAGGGCGGTCCCGGTGCGACGGGACGCAGCTACTCGAGCTTCGAGACGATCATCGAATCCATTCGGGACCGGCTGCTGGTCCTGCCCCCGGACACCGTGGTGAATACCGGCCACGGCGACGCCACCAGCATCGGTGCGGAAGCACCGCACCTGCAGGAATGGATCGATCGGGGCGAATAGCCGATACCGGCTGATCGGCCGACAGCGCTGGATGATGGCGGGCCCTTCGGGGCCCGCCATCGTCGTTTACGCTCGCTCCGACGTGCGGCCCGCCCACTGCATCAGGCGCCAGCACGGCCACGGGCCAGGTCGAGCACTTCGGTTGGCCGCAGGGCGCTCGTGGTGGACACCGTCGGCGCACGAACCACCTGCAGGACCCCGATGATCCCCTCGTAACGCACCATCGCCTGCGTGAGTTCGATGCTGCTGGCATAACGTCGCAGGAGCAGTTCCCTCCCGTCGGGGCCCGTGGCAGACCCCGGTTGCATCCGTGCAGGCCATTCGGAGAGCCCGTCGACCAGCGCATGGAGGATCCCGTGGGCTTCTCCATACGCCATGTCGCGGATGATCAGCTCGGGCTGGTCCAGTCCGGTCAGCCCGACCGTGTAGGCAACCGGAACGCCGCGCCGCCCGATCGCATGTTCAATGAACCATTCCCCCGTCGGTGGTGCCGCCGCGGGCTCCAACTCCCGGGCCATGGTGCTGCAAGTGGTGCACATGATGCCTCCTCATCGGCATCGACCACCCCGTCGGGGCCGCTGCCATGCACACCAGCATCGGCACCCACGCGGTGGCCCGGCCCTGGCGGACGCACGCCTGTGCACAACGCCGGCCCCACGGGCCCTGTGGCGGTGCAGTGGACGCGCCGGCTACGGGCGCCCGAGGGATCCGGGGTCCATCAGTTCAGTGTGCTGTGCGTACCCAGCCAACAACGCCCGTTCGACAGCATCCACCGTGGTGCCCGGCACCAGATCCTCGGCGGACCCGGCGGTCGAGGGATCCAAGGCAAGCCCCATGTCCCGGTAGACGGCCTCAAGCACGCGGCGCAAAGGGGCGGAGTCCTCCACGACGAAAACGCTGGCGAACAGCCACGCACCGGCCACCACGCGCTGGGCCGTCCCGACGAGCTTGACCGGCGACCGCACCACCGAGGAGGGGCCGGGCATCCCGTGCACGCTGAACTCCCCCGGACAGTATTCGCCGGGGATCTCACCGACCCGGGCGTCGATGCCCAACGTCCCCAGCGCCCGGGCGTACACATCACCCAGCACCCTGAAGCGTTCCTGGTGTCCCGCCATGGCCTGCCCGGCCGGTTCTACGTGGTCCACGATCAGCGTTCCCCGGTGATAGGCGGCGGCCCGGCCGCCGGCCTTGCGCACCACCGGCGCAAAGCCCAGTTCCCGCGCGGAGGAGGCCGCGTCGTCGTACCCGGGAAGCCGGACATCACGTTGGCCGAACGCCAGCGTCGGTTCCGGACGGTACAGCCGCAGCGTGGCCGGCGCCCCGCCGTCGCGGACGCGTTCCAGCAGCCGGATGCCCTCGAGCAGATCGTCCCCGGGATCTCCGGTGGGGTCGGAGCGCCAGACGGTCAACGGCTGATCTGCTGCGGGATTCCAGGCACTCATGCCCTCGATTCTAGATGTGGGCGTGCCGCACGGAATAATAGGGGCCGTGCCCGAACGATCCATGACCCTCATTCTCCTCGGCGGCTCCTCCGGTTCCGGAAAGTCCTACCTCGCCGCGCGGTACGGTAGACCCCACATCGAACTGGACAACTTCTACCGCGAACTGGCCGAGGACTCCCCCGCCACGCCGCTGCCGCGCACCGGCTACGGAGAGGTCGACTGGGACCACCCGGGCACCTGGAACTGCGACGCCGCCGCAGACGCCGTGTTGTCCCTGCTGCGCTCCGGCACCATGCAGGTCCCCGACTATTCGATCTCCACCTCCAGCTACAGCGGCCACCAGACCGTGGCCATGGCCGGCGGCCCAGCCGTGGCGGAGGGGATCTTCGTGGACGAGATCCGCGCCCCACTACTGGCGGCCGGCGTGGACGTCCGCGCCTACTACATCGACGTGTCCCCGATGACGACGGCGGTGCGCCGGTTCGTGCGCGATGTCAGGGAGCGCCGCAAGCCGGTCCCCTTCCTGCTGCGCCGCGGTTGGGCGCTCTACCGTGCCGAGGGCCAGCTGCGCCGCCGCTACGTCGACGCCGGCTTCATCCCCACGCCGAAGCCCAGGATCCGCGAAATGCTCGCCGCCGCCTGACCCTGCCGCCTGACCCCACGTCAGCTGCCCGGAACCTACCGGACCGGCATCGGCCGGACGGTGAGGATCTGCTCGCTGCGCCCGAAGGGGCCCTCGACATCGTGCAGCACCGCTGAGGTCAGCCCGATGCCGTCGGTTCCGTAGGTCTGCTGCGAGGAAATCCCCAGCCATTCCCCGGTGGGCCGACGGTGCATGTGGATCTGCAGGTCCACGTTGGGGAACATCCAGGACTCGGGGCCCGGGGCCACGCGTGGTGCCACCCCGTTGGCGGTGTCGACCATGCCCAACAGGTGGACCATGTCGTCGGAGGGCTCGCCGTCGACCATGGCGTTGGGGTTGCGCATCCAGACGACGCCGCGCCCCAGCCGCAGGCCCGGTTCAACGCGGAATTCCAGTTGCTCGATGTAGCCGCCGGGCCACATGTCCATGCCGTCCCAGGCGGGCAGGTCCTCGGGGTGCGTCACCGTGGGGTCCTCGATCCCGGCAACTGCCGTGGAATCATCGGTCTTCAACCGCCAGGCTCGGGCCACGATGGCCGTGCGGCCCTGACACACCATCTCGGCCTCGATCAGCTCGATCGTCTTGCCGGGCCGGACCATGCGCGTGGTGACCTCGATGTCGCCGCCGTGGATGATGCCCAGGATGTCCAGGCTGACCCGGGCCATGCGCATGTCCTCGCGCGGCTGGAACTTCTCCAGTTCGTGGGCCAGCAGCCCCGTCGCCGGTGCCATGTGCTGTTCGTGGGCATTCCACGCGCCCTGGGTGTGGATGGTGGAGCGGTATCTTCCGCCGCCCAGCGGGACGTAGAACGAGGCGGGCCGCGTGCCATCCGCCAACTGCTGGAGGTGGTCCGAGGAGGCCTCGGGAACCGTGCCGGGTCCGGTCGAGGTTTCGGTCATGGATCCGTCCTTTCACTGCGGCGCGGGGGGCGCCGAAAATTCCACACTAGTCGGGAAGGGGGCTCAGGTGCCGCAGAAGGTCCGGTATGGTCCGAAGTCCTCCGGCGCCCCGGACGCATAGCGTTCCAACCCCGGCCGTTCCCGGTACGGGTCGGTCACGACGTCCAGCAGTTCCCCGAAGGGTTCCAGGTTGCCGGCCGTCGCGGCGGCCAGGGCCTCCTCCACCAGGTGGTTGCGCGGGATGTAGGCGGGGTTGGTGCGGTCCATCAGGTCTGCATCGGGTTCCAGGACAGACCACGCGGCAGCCCAGGCGTCATAGGCAGCGGTGTCGGCGAACAGGCTCCGCACCGGGTCGCTGTCACCGCGGGCCGCGGCACCCAGACGGCGGAAGAAGGTCGTGTAGTCGACGCCCTGCTGTTGCAGCAGGGCGATGACGTCGTCGACGACGGCTGGAGCCTCCGGGACCTCGGCGTCGACGGGGGCAAGCCCCAGTTTTCCGCGCATCCCCGTCGACCAGGCGGCGCTGTATTGGTCGCGGAAGCTGCGCAGGGAGGACATGGCCGTCTCGACCGCCTGGTCCTCGTCGTCGTCCAAGAGCGGCAGCAGCGCCTCGGCGAGGCGCGCCAGGTTCCACTCGGCGATGACCGGCTGGTTGCGGTAGGCGTATCGCCCCTCGGCGTCGATGGAACTATAGAGCGCCGCGGGATCGAAGCGGTCCATGAAAGCGCACGGCCCGTAGTCGATGGTCTCGCCGGAGATGGTCATGTTGTCGGTATTCATGACCCCGTGGACGAAGCCAATCAGCATCCACTGCGCAACCAACTGTGCTTGGGCGGAGACGACGGCATCGAACAGCGCCCGGTAGGGGTGTTCGGCGGTCGCCGCCTCGGGGTGGAGCCGCGCAATGGCGTGGTCGGCCAGCCGACGCAGCAGGTCCACATCCCCTTGGGCCCGGGCGTATTGGAACGAGCCCACGCGCAGGTGGCTGGAGGCTATGCGGGACAGGACGGCTCCGGGCAGCGCAGTGTCCCGCCGAATGGTGGTACCGGTGGCGACGACGGCCAGCGCACGGGTGGTGGGGATGCCCAGGGCGTGCATGGCCTCGCTGACCAGGTACTCGCGCAGCATCGGCCCCATGGCTGCCAGCCCGTCACCGCCGCGGGAAAACGGCGTGCGGCCGGAGCCCTTCAGGTGCAGGTCGTGCAGGGTGCCGTCGGGGCCCCGGAGCTCACCCATCAGCAGCGCCCGGCCGTCACCCAAACGTGGCGAGTAGGAGCCGAACTGGTGCCCGGCGTAGCCTTGCGCGACGGGAGTTGCCCCCTCGGGAACCGCGGTCCCGGTCAGCAGTCCAAGCCCCTCAGCACTGCGCAGCCATCCTGCCTCCAACCCCAAGTCCCCGGCGAGCCGGGTGTTCAACACCAGCAGGTTCGGTTCCGGGGTCGGTTCCGCTTTCCACGCGATGGAGAGTTCGGGGAGTTCGTGGGCGAATTGGCCGTTGAGGACAACGGTTCCCTGGAGTGCAGCGCTCATCCTCCGACCATACGCCGAGCCCGCCCAGGTGTCGTATCGGGCGGCGGTAGACTGCCGGAATGCATCGCTCCCGCACGGCCTCCCCCACCCTGCGGCGCCGGCTGATGCTCGTGGCCGCCGTTCTCTGCATCGTACCGATGGGCCTGGCCGCCAGGTTCCTGCTTGGCGGCTGGGTGGCAGACGTCGCCGGTGGAGTCCTGTACGCCGTGCTGGTCTATCTGCTCGTCGCGTTCTGCTTCCCCCAGCGCCGTCCCCTATTCATTGCCGTCGTGTCGCTGGGCGTCTGCTGGGCTGTGGAGCTCCTGCAGCTGACGGCGCTTCCCCGCGATCTGGGCGCGGTCTTCCCGCCGATCCGGCTGGTGTTGGGGACGACATTTGTTGCCTGGGACCTGTTGGCGTATGCGGCGGGAGTGGCCGCCGCGTGGCTCGCCGAACACTGCCTGGTGCGGGCACGATCGGCACCGACGCCGGCGGCAGCAGCAGACGCCCGTTAGGGACTCTCCACGTTCCCCACATCGTGGCATTCCTCCCCGGGCAACATCTGCTCGGCAGCACACTGCGCTTCGCCGCCGGCGCCCCAGCAACTGGTAGTGCCGAGCACGAGCGCAAGGGCAATGAGGGGACGGCGGGATCTCACGTCTAGCTCACCTCCCAGGCCGCGGCGACGTTCGGAAGTACATCTCAGCACGGCAGAGTGATTCCCGCAATGCTGGACTTCTGCCGTGTGACGATTAGCCATCCAACGCTGCCGCCGAAACCGACAGCGAACCGCGGCGAGCCCATGACCGTGTTGCCGCACACCACGTTCGATGCCCCCACGCGACGGCCGTTCGGATACCGCCGACAGGGCGGTAGACGGGGCCCTCAGACGACAAGAGGCCCGGACCCGCGAGATGAACGCGGATCCGGGCCTCTGGCCACACTTCTCAGGCCAAGCTGCGCACAGTGACTAGAACTCCCAGTCCTCGTCCTCGGTGTTCACTGCCTTGCCGATGACGTAGGAGGAACCCGATCCGGAGAAGAAGTCGTGGTTCTCGTCGGCGTTCGGGCTCAGCGCCGAGAGGATCGCCGGGTTCACGTCCGTGACGGACGAGGGGAACATGGCTTCGTAGCCCAGGTTCATCAGCGCCTTGTTGGCGTTGTAGTGCAGGAACTTCTTGACGTCCTCGCTCAGCCCCACGCCGTCGTACAGGTCATGGGTGTACTGGACCTCGTTCTCGTAGAGCTCGAAGAGCAGCTCGAACGTGTAGTCCTTCAGCTCGTTCTTGCGCTCTTCGGACAGGCCTTCGAGGCCCTTCTGGTACTTGTAGCCGATGTAGTAGCCGTGCACTGCCTCGTCACGGATGATCAGCCGGATCAGGTCTGCGGTGTTCGTCAGCTTGGCCCGGGAGGACCAGTACATCGGGAGGTAGAAGCCCGAGTAGAAGAGGAAGGACTCCAGCAGCGTCGAGGCGATCTTGCGCTTGAGCGGATCCTCACCATGGTAGTAGGACTCGATGATCGAGGCCTTCTTCTGCAGGTTCACGTTCTCGGTGGACCAGCGGAACGCCTCGTCGATGTCCTTGGTGGAGGCCAGCGTGGAGAAGATCGACGAGTACGACTTGGCGTGCACGGACTCCATGAACGCGATGTTCGTGTAGACGGCTTCCTCGTGCGGGGTGATCGCGTCGGGGATCAGCGACACTGCACCGACGGTGCCCTGCAGGGTGTCCAGCAGGGTCAGGCCGGTGAACACCCGCATGGTGAGCAGCTGCTCGTCGGCGGTGAGCGTGTTCCAGGACTGGACGTCGTTGGACAGCGGGATCTTCTCCGGCAACCAGAAGTTGTTCACGAGGCGGTTCCACACCTCAACGTCCTTGTCGTCCTGGATGCGGTTCCAGTTGATGGCCTCGACGTGGCCCTGCAGCTTGACCTGGTCGGTCATTTCAACCCCTGACTTTCTGGTGGGCGGTGCCCGATTGCTGGTGGGACGGGAGTACGACGGCGGGAGGTTGCCCGCCGTCGTACTCTCCGGTCATGGTCGCGGAGAACGACTAGATGGATGCAAAGCCTGCTGCTAGAGCATGCAGGAGACGCAACCCTCGACTTCCGTTCCCTCCAGCGCGAGCTGGCGAAGGCGGATGTAGTAGAGCGTCTTGATGCCCTTGCGCCATGCGTAGATCTGCGCCTTGTTGATGTCACGCGTGGTGGCGGTGTCCTTGAAGAACAGCGTCAGCGACAGGCCCTGGTCCACGTGCTGCGTGGCAACCGCGTAGGTGTCGATGATCTTCTCGTAGCCGATTTCGTAGGCGTCCTGGTAGTAGTCCAGGTTGTCGTTCGTCAGGTACGGGGCCGGGTAGTAGACGCGACCCAGCTTGCCTTCCTTGCGGATCTCGACCTTCGAGGCGACCGGGTGGATCGAGGAGGTCGAGTTGTTGATGTAGGAGATCGAGCCGGTCGGCGGAACCGCCTGCAGGTTCTGGTTGTAGATGCCGTGCTCCATGACGGAGGCCTTCAGCTCCAACCAGTCCTGCTGGGTCGGGATCTGCACACCGGCGAACATCTCGCGGACCTTCTCGGTCTGCGGGACCCACTCGCCCTCGGTGTACTTGTCGAAGAACTCGCCGGAGGCGTACTTCGAGTCCTCGAAGCCGCCGAAGGTCCGGCCGGTTTCCATCGCCAGGCGATTGGAGGAGCGCAGCGCGTGGAACAGCACGGTGTAGAAGTAGATGTTCGTGAAGTCCAGGCCCTCCTCGGAGCCGTAGTGGACCCGCTCGCGGGCCAGGTAGCCGTGGAGGTTCATCTGCCCCAGGCCGATGGCGTGCGACTGCTCGTTGCCCTCGGCGATGGAGGGAACCGAGCTGATGTAGGACATGTCCGACACGGCCGAGAGTGCGCGGATGGCAGTCTCCACGGAAGCGCCGAAGTCCGGGGAATCCATCGTCTTGGCGATGTTCATCGAGCCCAGGTTGCAGGAGATGTCCTTGCCGACTTCCTGGTAGCCCAAGTCATCGGTGTAGGTCGACGGGGAGGACACCTGCAGGATCTCCGAGCAAAGGTTGCTCATGATGACCTTGCCCTTGATCGGGTTGGCCCGGTTCACGGTGTCCTCGAACATCACGTACGGGTAGCCGGATTCGAACTGGATCTCAGCGAGGGTCTGGAAGAACTCGCGGGCGTTGATCTTGGTCTTCTTGATCCGCGAATCATCGACCATCTCGTAGTACTTCTCGGAAACCGAGACGTCGGAGAAGGGCATGCCGTAGACGCGCTCGACGTCGTAGGGCGAGAAGAGGTACATATCCTCGTTCTTGCGGGCCAGCTCGAACGTGATGTCCGGAACCACAACGCCCAGCGAGAGGGTCTTGATGCGGATCTTCTCGTCCGCGTTCTCACGCTTGGTGTCCAGGAAGCGGTAGATGTCCGGGTGATGGGCATGCAGGTAGACCGCACCGGCACCCTGGCGGGCCCCGAGCTGGTTGGCGTAGGAGAAGCTGTCTTCGAGAAGCTTCATCACGGGGATGACCCCGGAAGACTGGTTCTCGATCTGCTTGATCGGCGCACCGTGCTCGCGGATGTTCGTCAGCGACAGGGCGACACCGCCACCGCGCTTGGACAGCTGCAGCGAGGAGTTGATGCCGCGGGCGATCGACTCCATGTTGTCCTCGACACGCAGCAGGAAGCAGGAGACGAGCTCGCCGCGCTGGGCCTTGCCGGCGTTGAGGAAGGTGGGGGTGGCCGGCTGGAAACGGCCATCGATGATCTCGTCGACAAGCTGGGTGGCGAGCTTGTGGTCGCCACGGGCCAGGTGCAGGGCAACCATGCACACGCGGTCTTCGTAGCGTTCGAGGTAACGCTTGCCGTCAAAGGTCTTCAGCGTGTACGACGTGTAGAACTTGAAGGCACCCAGGAACGTCTCGAAGCGGAACTTCTTCTTGTAGGCGTGCGAATAGAGGTCGCGGACGAAGTTCATCGGGTACTGGTCGAGGGTCTCGCGCTCATAGTACTCATGCTTGATGAGGTATTCGAGCTTCTCGTCCAGGTCGTGGAAGAACACCGTGTTGTTGTTCACGTGCTGCAGGAAATACTGCCGCGCTGCAGCCCGGTCAGCCTCGAACTGGATGTTGCCATCCCGATCGTAGAGGTTGAGCATGGCGTTCAGCTCGTGGTAGCCCAGATCCTTGAAGGCCTCCGGGACTTCCTTGCTCTCGGTCTTCACGGTCGACTCGGCGACTGTTGTTTCCAAAACTCTTCCAATCCTTGGCGTACATGGGCCACATCCTCGGATGTGCCCATGAGTTCGAAGCGATATAGCACTGGAACCGAGCACTTGGCGGAAATCTTGTCCGCCGCCAAGCAGTAGGTGGTTCCAAAGTTCGTATTGCCGGCGCCGATGACGCCGTGCAGCAGGTTCCGGTTGTCCTCGTTGTTGAGGAATCGGATGACCTGCGGGAGAATCGACCGCTCGCCCTTCTCCCCGCCATAAGTCGGCAGGACCAGGACGTACGGTTCAGTGGCCAGCAACTCGGGGTCCCTGGCATGGAGGGGAATGCGCGCCGCCTCGACTCCCAGCTTCTCGACGAACCGCTTCGTATATCCAGAAGCGGAGGAGAAGTAGATCAGGGAAGTGCTCGTGGTGACGACCGGAGACCCGAGGGCCGCCACCACGGTGTCGGCGGACATCATGCCGGCCTCCAACTGGTGGTGATGGGTGGTTCTCTACGCGACGTTCGCGGCGAGCTCGGACAGCTCCGCGATCTTGTCGGGGCGGAAGCCGGACCAGTGGTCGGCCTCGGTGATGACAACGGGAGCCTGCATGTACCCGAGGGCACGAACTCGCTCGAGTGCCTCGGGATCCTGGGAGATGTCGACCTTCTCGTAGACGATGCCCTTCTTGTCCAGAGCGCGGTAGGTGGCGTTGCACTGCACGCATGCTGGCTTGGTGTAAACCGTGACGGTCATGGCGTTGGTCCCCTCGTACGAGATGGTGGTTTTCTGAGATATGTGCCCCGGCTTGCCGGGCTCCAAAAGTGGGCCAAATAGGACGAAAACCGTGCTAAAACCGGTCCCGGCCCTTGGGGCGCCTTCGGAGATTCCAATACTACATGTAGTGCAAGCTGCGACGAGCAACCCCTATATGTTGTCTTACAAGTATGTCATTACCCAGCGATTTCGTCCACAGGCACTGTGGAGAAGTCGGCCGTTGATTCCCGCACGATTCCGGGGTTCGGCGCGCGCCATCCACAGGCTGTGCATTCGTCGTACACAGTTCGGGTCCAAGGGCGTGTCGCGTCGGCCCGGCGTGTCGTGTCGGGGAGGGGCCGAGCGCCGGGGTGGCGGTCGGCGTAGGGTGGGCCTAACCGCAGCGGAAGGAACAGAACTGGCCATGAGTACTGTCGCAGAGAACATGATCGCCACACTTCGCGCCAATGGCGTCCAACGGATCTACGGAGTCCCCGGCGATTCCCTGAACGGCATCACCGACGCACTCCGCAAGGACGGAACCATCACTTGGTCTCACGTCCGACACGAGGAGGCCGCTGCCTTCGCCGCCGGCGCAGAAGCAGCCTTGACCGGCGAGCTCGGAGTATGTGCCGGTAGCTGCGGCCCCGGCAACCTGCACCTGATCAACGGCCTCTACGAAGCCAACAGGACCCGCGTCCCGGTCCTGGCCATTGCAGCCCACATCCCCAGTGGGGAAATCGGGAGCAACTACTTCCAGGAAACGCATCCACAGGATCTCTTCCGTGAATGTTCCGTATATACCGAGATGGTTTCCACCCCGGAGCAGATGCCGCGGCTGCTGGAAATCGCCATGCGAACGGCAGTGGAGAAGCGTGGTGTCGCAGTACTGGTGATTCCCGGCGACGTGGCGCTGGCCCCGGCCGTGAGCGACCGCATTTCACATGTACGGCGTAGCCACCCGGTCGTCGTCCCGTGCCGTGAGGAACTCGAAGAGGCTGCCGGACTCCTCAATGCCGGAAGCAAGGTCACCATCCTCGCCGGTGCCGGCGTCGCCGGAGCACACGATGCCGTCGTCGGACTGGCAGAGACCTTGGGAGCACCGATCGTGCATGCCCTGGGAGGCAAGGAGCACCTGGAATACGACAATGAATTCGACGTGGGCATGACCGGCCTACTCGGCTTCGCTTCCGGGTACCGGGCCATGGAGGACGCGGATACGCTGCTCATGCTGGGTACTGATTTCCCCTACCAGCAGTTCTTCCCCTCCCATGCCCGCATCATCCAAGTGGACATTCGCGGCGAGCAACTCGGACGCCGCGTTCCGGTCGACGTGGGCCTCGTGGGGGATATCGGTGACACCGCACAGGCGCTCCAGCCCTTGCTCAAGCGAAAGACCAAACGCTCGCACCTCAAGGATGCCCAGAAGCACTACCGGAAAACCCGGGAAAAGCTGGATGATCTGGCCTCCAAAACACGGAAGGGTGCGCCACTCCACCCCCAGTTCGTCGCCCGTCGGGTCGATGAGCTGGCGTCAGACGATGCCGTCTTCCTTCCGGACGTTGGCTCCCCGGTCATGTGGGCCGCCCGATATCTGCGCATGAATGGCCGACGCCGGTTGATTGGTTCCTTCGCACACGGCAGCATGGCCAATGCCCTCCCCCAGGCCATCGGGGTCCAATCAGCTGAGCCCGGCCGTCAAGTGGTCGCTTTGTGCGGCGACGGTGGCCTCTCCATGTTGATGGGTGAGCTGCTGACGGTCGTCCAGTCCCAGCTGCCAGTGAAGATGGTGGTCTTCAATAACTCCTCACTCAACTTTGTGGAATTGGAGATGAAGGCCGCTGGGTTCGTGAACTACGCAACCGGCCTGGACAACCCCAACTTTGCCGATGTCGCCAATTCGCTCGGCGTCCTGGGAATACGTGTGGAGAATTCGGCCGATCTGGATGCCGCGCTGAAGAAGGCCTTCTCCCACAACGGTCCCGCCCTGATCGACGTCGTGACCGCACGACAGGAGCTGTCCATGCCACCGGCGGTAACTGCCGAGCAGGCCAAGGGCTTCGCCTTGTATGCGGTTCGAACTGTCATGTCGGGCCGCGGCGACGAACTCTTGGATCTGGCCGCAACGAACTGGCGCCAACTCTTCTAGGCGAAGAGGGCCGGGCGGGACAGGCCAGCCCGGCCCGCCCGGGCCAGACACACATTTCTTGCCTATAACCCGCAGCCTGAGCAGGTGACGCGTTAAAGACTAATGTCCCGGGATATCGTTCTACCGATATCCCGGGACATTACATTCGTGGAGGTAAGGGGATTCGAACCCCTGACCTTCTGCATGCCATGCAGACGCGCTACCAACTGCGCCATACCCCCGAATGGGTGCTATCCCCAAGGTTTCCCTGTGGACAACTCATTCATCATAGGGCACTGAAATTGACTCGTGCAAATCGAGTCAACCCGATTATTCGGGGACTACCTTTTCCTCGCTTGCGGAGGCACGTACCTCAGCAGGGAGCTCGATGGCCGGGCAATCACTCCACAGACGGTCCAAGGCGTAGAAGACGCGGTCTTCCTGGTGCTGTACATGGATGACGACGTCAACGTAGTCCAGGAGCACCCAGCGTCCGAGACCCCGACCTTCGCGTCGCACGGGGCGCACGTCGAATTTCTCGATGAGGGCTTCCTCGATGCCATCGACGATGGCATTGACCTGGCGTTCGCTCTCTGCCGATGCAATCAGGAATGCGTCGGTGATGCCCATTCGTTCACTGACGTCCAGTGCAACAAGGTTTTCAGCCAGCTTGTCGGCTGCCGCATGGGCGGCGGTGCGGATGATGGAAATGGAGTGTTCTGTTGCAGCCATGAGGCTCCCTTGGTGTGGTGGTTCTGATGGTTGGTGGTGACTAGTTGTGGGTGCTGATCAAGACGATCGCTGTCACGAGAGCCCCGGCGCCGACCACCAGTGCGGCGATCACCGCCAACGTCCACGTGTTGACGCGGCGGACGCCTGCCGTGAGGTAATCGAGGGGTTCCAGTCCTTGAGCCGAGCGGGCGCTGATGGGTTCCCCGCTGTTCTGCATTTCCGCCTCTGCCGGGGCTACGGTCTCGGATTCCCTGGCAGGACGCAACGCATCGTGGTCCTTGTCCAGGTTTCCTGCGGCAGAACGCGGGCGTTCAGCGGTGACGGGCATCTGGAGCTGGAAACCGCTGGTTTGAGGTGCATTGATTCCCGTGTTCGCCAAGTCCCGTTCGGCTTGTTCATGCCGAAGGCGGTCCATGGCACCGGTGAAGGGGTCCGCGGTCTGTTGCTTGCGTTCCGTGGTGGACTGCTTGAGGCGTTCCCGCTCTGCCACGCGACGGCTGATGACGGCCGCCCGGGCCGCAAGTTCACGTTGCCTGGCAATGACCTCCAGGTCATCGCCGTCATCCAGCGTCGGCTGGTCCTCAGCCTGGCCGTCGACAGTCTGCCGACGTGCTTCGAGAGCTGCTTCAACGCTCAATTGCTCGTCGGACGATGGCCTGACTCCCGCGTCGGCGTCGAGGTCGGACTGTGCGGTACCGGTTTCCGCCGCTGCTGGTTGGGCAGTAGCTCGTGCGGCAGCCAGCGCCTGGAGTCGGAGTTGACGTCGGGTCACAGGAGCCGGTTCGTCCCCGGTCGCCAGGTCTGCTGCGGCCCCCTGGGCGGCGTTGGCGCGCTGTGCTTCTGCTTCGCGCTGGGCGCGGAGTGCCTCTCGGTCGCGGGCGCGCTGCAGGGAATCGCGTTCAACCCGTTCGGGCACCATGTCGAACGGCACGTCAGCTGCGCGTCGGCTCCGGTTGGCTTGGGATACACGTTTGAGTTGGTTCGTGTCCTCCGATGAGTCGGGATCGGCATCCGGCACGGGCTGATCACGCGTCGCAGGATCCCGCTCGCGGGCCTTATCGGCGGCCTCGCCAGCTTGTCGTTGCTCACGGAGGGAGCGCCGTGTCGGTGCGCGCCCCAGATCGTCGCTCATGTCGTCCGTTCCCGGCGTTGCCCCTCAGGCAATACCGTCGTAGTGATACAACTCATACTTCGCAATGTACTGAACCACCCCATCGGGAACCAAGTACCAGACCGGCTTCTTGTCCCTGATCCGGTCGCGGCAGGCGGTGGAAGAAATTGCCATGGCCGGAACCTCCAACAGGCTGACGTCTTGGCGTCCGAGGTCCGGAAGTTCATGCCCGGGCCGAGTGACCCCGACAAAATGCGCCAGGCTCCACAGCTCGTCGATGTCCTTCCAGGACAGGATCTGCTCCATCGCATCGGCCCCGGTGATGAAAAAAAGTTCGGCACCTGGCCTTTGCCGGCGCAGATCCCGCAACGTGTCGATGGTGTAAGTGGGGCCGGGCCGGTCGATATCGACCCTGCTCACCGTGAAGCGGGGGTTCGACGCCGTGGCGACCACGGTCATCAGGTACCGGTGCTCGGAATCGGAGACCTCACGGTCGGCCTTTTGCCATGGCCTGCCCGTCGGTACGAAGACCACTTCGTCCAGGTCGAATTCGGCGGCCACCTCGCTGGCGGCCACCAAGTGCCCGTGGTGGATGGGATCAAACGTCCCGCCCATCACTCCGAGGCGAATCGGCCGTACCGACCCGTCCGCCTCTGCCTTGCTAGTGATCGTCGTGGCCGTGCTTGTTGGAGAACTGCTTGTGCGTATCCTCGACCTCGGCGTGCGCATCGTGTCGGTTGCCGACGTTGGTGAACGACACGCAAATGAAGAGCAGCAACAGGAAGAAGACGAAGATTCCGCCGCTAACGATGTACGGCATGTTGCCGGCGCCCTCGGCCTCAGCACCACTCGCTAGTACTGTCCCCAAGACCTGCGTGAGCATGTTTCTCCTTTGCGCCCGTCATCGACCGGTGCCGCCCCCCGCTGGGACGATCCGGTGTCCGTCTGATGTCTGCGTATCATTCTACCCATCAGGGGCAGTCTCTACGAACGAATGTGCCCGTCGCCTTGGACAATCCACTTAGTGGTGGTCAGTTCGCGTACTCCCATCGGCCCCCGGGCGTGCATCTTCTGTGTCGAGATGCCGACCTCCGCGCCGAGCCCGAGCTCGCCCCCGTCGGTGAACCGGGTGGACGCGTTCACAATCACTGCTGCTGAATCGATCTCCGCGATGAACCGTTCTGCGTGAGCCAGGTCGTTGGTGAGAATCGCCTCCGTATGTCCGGTGGTCCACCGGCGGATGTGCTCGATCGCCTCATCCAGGTCGTCGACGACCGCGACGGCGAGGTCCAACGACATGTATTCGGTCGCCCAGTCCTCCTCGGTGGCCGCAACGACACGCAGCCCATCGGCAAGGGCGAGGGCGCGAGGATCGGCGTGCAGGGTGACGCCTGCCTTGGAGAGTTCTTCCAGGACATGGCGCGAGGCCGCAGCCTCTGAGTGCAGCAGCAGGGTTTCGACGGTGTTGCAGACGGAGGGGCGCTGTGTCTTGGCGTTGATCAGGATGGCTGCCGCCGACTCTGCGGTGGCAGTGGCATCGAGGTAGATGTGCACGTTTCCTTCGCCGGTTTCGATGACCGGGACCTTGGCGTTCTCCAGGACCGACTGGATCAGTGCACGCCCTCCACGGGGGATCAGCACGTCGACCTTGCCGCGGGCCCGCATGAGTGCTTCCGCTCCGGCGCGGCCAAAGTCATCCACGCTCTGCACGGCGTCGGCGGGCAAGCCGACCGAATCCAAGGCATCGCGAATCAGGTACAACAGCGCACGATTCGATTCGGCCGCCGCGGAGCCGCCACGGAGGAGCACCGCATTTCCGCTCTTCAGGGCCAAACCCGCGATATCAACGGTGACGTTCGGCCGCGCCTCATAGATGGCCCCCAGCACCCCCATCGGGACGTGCACCTGGCGGAGCCGTAGCCCGTTGGGCAAAGTTTGCCCGCGCTCAACGGTTCCGACCGGATCAGGCAGCCCGGCGAGCTCGTGCAGGGCCGAGATCAAACCATCCACCCGTGCATCGTCGAGTTTGAGCCGGTCCAGAAGGCCCTGGCTCGTCCCGGCGGCGCGTTCGCGATCCAGGTCCTTGGAGTTGGCCTCGATGACCTCGGCCCGGGAGGTATCCAGGGCTGCGGCAATGGCCAGTAGGCCGCGGTCCTTCCAATCACGGTTTGCCCGCGCGAGCTTGCGCGCAGCCGTCCGGGATCGGTCTGCCCGTAGGGATACCTCGTGGGCAACATTCCCGGCGGTGGTGGCTGAATCGGTGACGCTCTGGCTCATGCCACCAGCTTAGCTTCGCCAGCCTGTGGCTCCCTGAATGTTGAGCAACAGTGTCAAGACGCGGTGGTCTCGCTGGCTGGTTACCGGCTCGGGCCCGTGACGCGCGGCCCCACCAGCACCAGGTCGTCGACGTGGACGACTTCACGCTCATAGTGCGTGCCGAGCGATCTCGAGAGCTCGCGGGTGCTCCGGCCCAGCATCTCCGGCAATTCCGTCGAGGCGTAATTGACCAGCCCGCGGGCCAAGACGGTGCCGCTGGCATCGGCAATCTCGACCGGGTCGCCGGCTTCGAAATCGCCGTGGACACTGGTGATTCCTGCCGGTAGCAGTGACCTCGAGCCCGAGGCGACGGCGGTGACTGCGCCGGCGTCGAGCACCAGGGTTCCGCGGGTGGAGGCCAGATGCGCCAGCCAGAGCATGCGCAAGGGGCGCCGTCCACCGCGCGCTGAGAACCAGGTTCCGACGTCTTCCCCGTTCAGGGCCCGGCCGGCCTGTGCTGTCGAGGTGACCAGCGTGGGAATGCCGGATTCCGCGGCCATGGTTGCGGCCTCGACCTTGGTGACCATGCCACCGGTGCCCACACCAGACGTCCCGACGGAACCGATGGTGATGCCCTCGAGGTCTGCAGCAGTCTCGACTGTGGGGATGCGGTGGGCACCCGCAGATGGCGGACCGTCGTACACGGCGTCGACATCGGACAGCAGGATCAGCGCATCCGCCTTCACCAGGTGGGCCACCAGGGCGGCCAGCCGATCATTGTCACCGAAGCGGATCTCGTGGGTGGCCACGGTGTCGTTTTCATTGACGACCGGGACCACACCCAGGGTGAGCAGCCGTCCCAGCGCCCGGAAGGCGTTGGCATACTGCTGGCGCCGGATCAGATCGTCCGCGGTGAGCAACACCTGGGAGACGGTGATCCCGTGGGAACCGAAAGCCTGGGTGTATTTGGCCATCAACAGCCCTTGGCCAACGCTGGCGGCTGCCTGCTGGGTCGCCAGGTCACGGGGGCGTCGGACCAGGCCCAACGGGGCGATCCCCGCGGCGATCGCCCCGGAGGAGACGAGGATGAGCTCGACTCCCCCGTTGCGGACCTTCGACAGTTCGCTGACAAGACCGGTCAGGGCATCTTCGGAGATTCCGCCATTAACCGTGGTCAGGGAGGACGAACCGACCTTGACGACCAGGCGCGTTGCCTCCGTGAGTTCGGAGCGCTTCCTGATCGAGGACGGAATGCGGTTTTGCCGCGTCACTTCCCGCTGTCCCTGGAGGAGCGCTCGTTCTTGTAGTTGACGGACTCCGTCCAGACGCCGGCCTTGCGTTCGGCCTCAAGGTCGGCGCGGGCAGCGGCCCGGGCGTCCTTGCGATCCTGGTGTTCCTGGCGCTTCTGCTCGCGGGTCGGCCGGCTCATGTCGTCCAACCGAACGTCTTCGCCGCGACGTGAACCCAACAATTCGGCACCGGCAGCCATGGTCGGCTCCCAGTCGAACACCACGCCGTTGTCGTCGTCGCCGATCACGACGGCGTCGCCGGGCTTGGCACCGGCCTTGAAGAGCTTGTCCTCGACACCCAGTTTCGCCAAGCGGTCGGCGAGGTAGCCGACGGCCTCATCGTTGCTGAAGTCGGTCTGCTTGACCCATCGGATGGGCTTCTCGCCCTCGACGCGGTAGAGCGGCTCGAGGTTGCGCTCTTCGCGGCGGATGGTGAACTCGGCTCGTTTGACGGCACGCGGGCGCAGAACGGGCACCTCGACCTTGGTCTGCGCGACGGTCGCGGATGCCTTGCGTGCTGCGGTGACCAGCTCGCCCATGGCGAAGCCAAGCTCCCGCAGCCCGGTACGGGCCAGTGCCGAGACCTCGAAGACCTGGTAGCCACGGCTCTCGAGATCGGCCCGGACGAACTCTGCCATTTCGGCGCCGTCGGGCATGTCGGTCTTGTTCAGGGCCACCAGCCGCGGCCGGTCGTTCAGGGGGACCACGGTGCCATCGGCCCCGGCGAAGCTGGCGTCGGTGGCGTAGGCGGCCAGTTCGGCCTCGATGGTCTCGAGGTCGCTGATGGGGTCCCGGTCTGCTTCCAGTGACGCGCAGTCCAACACGTGCACCAGTGCGGCGCAGCGCTCGACGTGGCGCAGGAACTCGTGGCCCAGGCCCTTGCCCTCGCTCGCCCCGGGGATCAGCCCGGGGACGTCGGCGACGGTGAACCGGACCTCGCCGCTTTCGACGACGCCCAGGTTGGGGATCAGGGTGGTGAACGGGTAGTCGGCGATCTTCGGCCGAGCCGCCGACATGGCGGCGATGAGGCTGGACTTGCCGGCCGAGGGATACCCGACCAGGGCGATGTCCGCCACCGACTTCAGTTCCAGGACGATGTCCTGTTCCTCACCGGGAATGCCCAGCAGGGCGAATCCGGGTGCCTTGCGCTTCTGCGAGGAGATCGCGGCGTTGCCGAGCCCGCCCAGTCCTCCGGCGGCGGCGATGTATTCGCTCCCCTCCCCCACCAGGTCGGCCAGGATGTTCCCGGCGCGGTCCTTGATGACCGTGCCATCCGGGACCGGCAGGATCAGGTCCTCACCGTTTTTCCCCGGGTGCATGTCACCCTTGCCCGGCTCGCCGTTGCCGCCCTGCCGGTGCGGGGAGTGGTGGTAGGAAAGCAGCGTGGTGGTCTGGCTGTCGACGCGGATGATCACGTCGCCGCCGTTTCCGCCGTTGGCACCGTCGGGGCCACCCAGGGGCTTGAACTTCTCCCGGCGGATCGACACGCAACCGTGCCCGCCGTTTCCGCCGGAAACGTTTAGGACTACGCGGTCTACGAACGCTGCCACTGAAGGGACTCCTCTATCGGGTGCCGCCACGGGACTGGATGCCCGTGGTGCGGCGGGGTAAAAAACAACTGGAGGGCGGGCCGTGCGGCCCACCCTCCAGTCTAGCGAAATGCGGTAACGCCCTGCTTAGCCGGCGTCGACGATGTTCACGACGCGACGGCCGCGATGGGTACCGAACTCAACCGAGCCGGCTGCCAGTGCGAACAGCGTGTCGTCGCCACCGCGGCCAACGTTGGCGCCGGGGTGGAAGTGCGTGCCACGCTGGCGAACGATGATCTCGCCGGCGGAAACGACCTGGCCGCCGAAGCGCTTCACGCCCAGGAACTGAGCGTTGGAGTCGCGGCCGTTGCGAGTGGAACTCGCGCCCTTCTTATGTGCCATTGAATGTGCCTACCTTTGAATCGTGGGTTAACTGGTCTCCGACGCCTTAGGCGATGGAGGTGACCTTGACCTTGGTCAGCGCAGCACGGAAACCCTGGCGCTTCTTGTAGCCGGTCTTGTTCTTGTACTTCTGGATGACAATCTTCGGGCCACGGAGGTTTTCAAGGACCTCGGCGGTCACAGTGACCTTCGCCAGATCAGCAGCAGCGGAGGTGACCTTGTCGCCATCAACCAGAAGCAGCGCGGGGAGCTCAATGGTTCCACCAGCTGCTTCGGGGACGCGGTCAAGGGTGACCCAGTCTCCTACGGAAACCTTTTCCTGCCGGCCGCCTGCGCGGACAATCGCGTACACCACTTGGGAACTCACTTCTCTCGACGTCTATTACTCTTACCGCGCACGTCCCACCGTTTCAAGTGAACGGGGATAAGCGCTGTGCTGTCACGCCGAGCGGAAAAATCCGATGAGCGGCGCATGCACCGAGGATCTAGATTACGCTATTGCGTCCGGTCGGGGCAAATACACCTCTCCCCGGCGGGTCGTCAAGACCCTGATGGGGTCGGGATGCGATCCATGCCACAGCGGCCACCGGCCCTCCATCCAACCCCCGGCACCGGATAACGGCCGCCCGCAGGTCCTCCGCGGGCGCCCAGGCTCTCCGGAATGCGCCGCGGGCGGGCCCCGGTGTACCCGGAACCCGCCCGCCAAGAACGCGCCGGCGGAGGGTGCTCCCCCGCCGATCTGCCTACAGTTCCTCGGCAGGTACCCCGACACCGAGCATGACCGGGGCCTCTGCCGCGGCGTCCGTCGCCGCGACGGAAGCCGTGCCGAGCTTGGCTACGTGGCTGGTGGTCCCTGCACTGGAGGACGACGCCGGTGCGTCCTTGCGCTCGATCGGCATGTTGGCACCACCCTGGGCGCTGGACGCGGACCGGCTGCGCCGCGGACGGCGTGTCGGAGCTGCCGGCGCTGCCGCCGCCGCTGCCGGTTCCGGCGTGGACTGCACTGGCTCCTGCACTGGCTCCTGCACCGGCGCGGGGGCGGGTGCGGGGGCCTGTGCTGCAGCCGGCGGCGGTGAAGCCACCGTGGAACCCTGGGCGCGCGCTGGCTCGGCTGGGACGCCAAAGGCTTCGTTGAGGGACTCGAGCGTCAGGTCAGGGGCCTGGGTTGGTGCCGTGGCCCGACGGCTGCGACGGGCACGTGGCAGGCGCACCGGCTCACCGGCGATGCTCACCACGGGACCGTCCTGCGTGAGATCTCCGCCGGTTGCCTCGGCCGGGGTCGCCTCCGGTTCGGACGCGGCGACAGTGGAAGACCCGCGGGACTCCCCACCGGCTGCAGCGTCCTGCACCTGGGACGAGTGGCGCTGGTTCGAGGTGTCCTCGGCGCCGGAGCGCCCGCGACCGCGCGACCGCCCCCGTCCACGACGACGCGAACCGCCCTCGTGCTGACCGTCGGAGGATGCGTCGGCGGCAGGAGTCCCGGCCCCACCCTCCGCGGGCTGGACCGCGGCTCCGTCCTGGTCGTGGGCGGCGTGGGCTGCCGCGGCGATCGAGGCGAAGGCGGCACGTGCCGCCTCGGCCTTGGCTTCCGCCTCGGGATCCTGCTGCTTGGTCTCCGGTGCCGTGAACTCGGTCGCGTGGTCGGCATCGGTGCCCTTGTTGCCCTGGCGCCGGTCATTGCGTGGCTTGCGGTCGTTGCGCTTCTGGTTGTTGGAATCGTTCGGCGCGCTGGCGGCGCGACGGTGTTCCACGGGCTCTTCGTGGGTGACCACACCGCGCCCGTTGCAGGCCTCGCAGTTCTCGCTGAAGACCTCCAGAAGCCCGGTGCCCATGCGCTTGCGCGTCATCTGGACCAGGCCCAGCGAGGTGACCTCGGCGACCTGGTGCTTGGTCCGGTCGCGGCCCAGGCATTCCACGAGTCGACGCAGGACAAGATCCCGGTTGGCCTCGAGCACCATGTCGATGAAGTCGATGACGATGATGCCACCGATGTCGCGCAGGCGCAGCTGCCGGACGATCTCCTCGGCGGCCTCCAGGTTGTTCTTCGTGACGGTTTCCTCGAGGTTGCCGCCGCTGCCGGTGAACTTGCCGGTGTTCACGTCGACCACGGTCATGGCCTCCGTGCGGTCAATCACCAGCGAGCCGCCGGAGGGCAAGAAGACCTTGCGCTCCAGGGCCTTGTGGATCTGTTCCTCGATGCGGTGGGAGGCGAAGATGTCGGTTTCGGACGTCCACTTCTCCAGTCGGCCGATCAGGTCGGGGGCCACGTACATCACGTAGGCCTCGATGGTGTCCCAGGCCTCCTCGCCGGAGACGATGAGCTTGGTGAAGTCCTCGTTGAAGACGTCGCGGACCACCTTGATGGTCAGGTCAGGCTCGGCGTAGAGCAGTTCCGGCGGCGTCGTCTTGGTCGACGTCGATGCGGCTTCGATGCCCTCCCACTGGGCGCGCAGGCGGTTGATGTCGTTCATCAGCTCCTGCTCGCTGGCCCCCTCGGCGGCGGTGCGCACAATGACCCCTGCGTTCTGCGGCAGGTGGTCCTTGAGGATCTTCTTCAGGCGGTTGCGCTCGACGTCGGGCAGCTTGCGCGAGATCCCGGTCATCGATCCGCCGGGCACGTAGACCAGGTAGCGGCCGGGCAGGGAGATCTGGCTGGTCAACCGGGCACCCTTGTGTCCGACCGGGTCCTTGGTGACCTGGACCAGCACGGAGTCCCCAGACTTCAGGGCGTGCTCGATGCGGCGCGGCTGGCCCTCCAACCCGGCGACGTCCCAGTTGACCTCGCCGGCGTAGAGGACCGCGTTGCGGCCACGGCCGATGTCGATGAAGGCGGCTTCCATGGAGGGCAGCACGTTCTGGACCTTGCCGACGTACACGTTGCCGATCAGCGAATCCTGCTGGGTCTTGGACACGAAGTGCTCGGCCAGGACGCCGTCCTCGAGGACACCGATCTGGATGCGGTCCTCGTTCTGGCGCACCACCATCTGGCGGTCCACCGATTCGCGGCGGGCCAGGAACTCGGCCTCGGTGATGACATGGCGGCGGCGACCCGCATCACGGGAGTCGCGGCGCCGCTGGCGCTTGGCCTCGAGCCGGGTGGAGCCCTTGACGGAGGTGACCTTGTTCGACGGCACCGGCTCGGCGGCGGCGGCGCGGGGGCCACGCACACGGGTCACCGTGTTGGGCGGATCGTCGTCCTGTCCACCGGAGAGTTCGACGTCGGCATCCCCGCGGCGGCGGCGCCTGCGCCGGCGGGAGACGGAACCGTCGCCCTCGTCGGCATCGGCAGCGCCGTCATGGGCGGCTTCGCCCTGACGCGTGGAGTCGGATCCGGACCGCGAACGGTTGCGCCGGCTCTGGCGGTTGCCCGCACCGGAGTCGGAATCATCGCCGTCGGACTCCAACGGCGCGGTGGTGCGCTTGGCCGGGACGGCCGCGGTGAGATCCGGGGCCTGGAACAGCACGGACACCGGCGAACCGGTGACGGCGAAGGGATCTGCGGGGGCGGCACTCGAGGCGGGTGCCGGTTCGGCTTCGGCAGCCGCCGGCTCGGCTTCCGGCGTCGATGCGGCGTCGGTGATCGCGGCGTCGGCTGCCGGGGATTCGGCGGCCGCGGCGGTGCGCGCCGGGGCCTTGCGCGTCCTGCGGGTCTTGGCCGGGGCGGCCTCCACGGTCTCGTCGGCGGCGGCAGGTGCCGCGTCGGCGGTGGGGGTTTCGGCTGCCGGTGCAGCCTTCTTGGCGGTGGTCTTGCGGGCGCGCGGGGCGCGGGCCGGCTTCTCGGGGACCACGACGGCGGCCTCAGCGGTTTCGGTGTCCGCGGCGGCGGGCTCGGTGGCCGGGTCCAGGACTGCCGTCTTCTTCACGGCCGGCTTGCGGGTGCGCGGCGCACGGGTGGTCTTCGGGGCGGGCGTCTCGGCGGCGGTGTCGGCCGGAGGTGCCGTTTCATCCGGTGCCGCTGCGGCCTCTGCCGGCGCGGTCTTCTTCGGTGCTGCCCGCTTGCGGGGCGCCCGCTTGGCGGGGGCCTTGGCTTCCGCAGCCGGGGCGCTCTCGGCCGAAGCCGCGGAGTCAAGGGGCTGGGACGACTGTGCCGGCCCATTCAGTTCTTCGTTCGATGCATCCATGGAAGGCCATACTCCTAGCCGGAGTACCCATCCACAGCCGGGACGCCGGCGATCGGTTCGGGATCCGTGGCCTCGAGGGCCTCCCGGATCCCGGAAGTCAATGTTCTTATTTTCCGAGGTGCACCAACGTGGGCGGGTGCGGCGTGCCCGGAAAACCAACGCAGTCGTCCCGACAAGCCGCTTTCTGTTGCGGCGGCCGCCAGCGGTATTCATCCGTGGGCATCGTCGCCGATGCCTGCGGTGATTCATCGCTGCGGGTCGGGAATCCTGCAGTTGGGCTGAGGGCAAACTGTGGATTCGCCGACAACCATGGCCATTGTCTCATATGGAACATCGCAGTCTCCGGCGTTCACCCTAGAATCGAGGGGAAGCTGCCACCAGCCGGTGCGCAACGACCCGTCTACGAGGAGTGCCCCCGTGGCCCACAAAGCCCACCACCCTGACGATCAGCGTGTCGTCGATGACCCGGCCGCCGGCGTCGTGCCGGCCTTTGCCCGGGACCGCGTCTTCGGGTGGATCCTCGCGATCGCCGGGTTCATCAGCTGGATCGCCGCCTGCACCCTGACGCTGGAGCGGCTGGAGATCTACAAGGACCCGAACTACACGACGTCCTGCGACATCAGCCCCTGGGTCTCCTGCGGCACCGTCATGCAGACCCACCAGGCCGAGCTCTTTGGTTTCCCCAACCCCCTCATCGGCGTGGCGGGATTCGCCGTCGTCGTGGCCATCGGCGTCACGCTGATCGCCGGCGCCAGGTTGCCGCGCTGGTACTTCATCGGCCTGCAGACCGGCATCACGCTGGCCCTGGTGATGATCTGCTGGCTCTGGTTCCAGGCCCTGTACGTCATCCACGTGCTGTGCCCGTACTGCATGGTGGTGTGGGCGATGATGATCGTGCTGATCGTCTACACGACGGCGCGCAACATCAGCCACGACGTCATCCCGGCGCCCGCCGGGCTGAAGCGGTTCCTGGCCGAATGGCATTGGGTCATCGCCGTCCTGCTGATCGTGCTGTGCGCCGGATCGATCCTCTTCTCCTTTGCGGGCGTCTTCTTCGGATAGGCCGGCGACTGCCCGGCCCTCCCCCGGGCCGGCCCCAGACAGGACGACGCCGGCCAGGCACCGCGAAGGTGCCTGGCCGGCGTCGTACGGGGTGTTCCGGGTCCGCTAGGAGAACCAGATCCCGATCTCGCGCTCGGCTGACTCGACGGAGTCGGAGCCGTGCACCAGGTTCTGCTGGACCTTTTCGCCCCAGTCGCGCCCGAAGTCACCGCGGATGGTGCCCGGTGCTGCGGTGGTGGGGTCGGTGGTCCCGGCCAGTGAGCGGAAGCCCTCGATGACGCGTTCGCCTTCGAAGATGGCGGCGACGACCGGGCCGGAGAGCATGAACTCGACGAGCGGCTCGTAGAACGGCTTGCCGGCGTGCTCCTCGTAGTGGGCCTCGAGGATCCCGCGGGTGGCGGAAACCTGCTTGAGCTCGGCGAGGCGGTAGCCCTTGGCCTCGACACGGGCCAGGATCGAACCGGTCAGCTGGCGCTTGACGCCGTCGGGCTTGACCAGTACCAGGGTGCGTTCTGTGGACACGCGGTTGCTCCTTCGTAGAGGTGGGGGTTCGGTCACCAGTCTAGTGGCCGGTTTCGGGCTCCGGGTGCGCTGCTTCCCATTCGGCCTGCAGGGCGTCCCGTCGGGCGTTTTCCCGGTCGATCGTGCGGCCCTTCGTGACGGCGTACCACCAGCAGGCGGCAAACAGGATGCCCACGATGAACATCGACGGGTCCACGAAGCCGAGCAGGATCAGGATGATCTGCACCGCCCAGCCGATCCAGTAGCCCAGGGGCTTGGAGAGGAACGCGCAGGCCAGGATGCAGACGGCCATGATCCAGCCGCCGACCAGGAAGATCAGCAGCGGGTTGATGGTGTCGCGGTACAGCCCGAAGACCGCCAGCGTCGCGAACAGGGCGACGCCGGCTTCCAGGGTCAGGATGGTGGAGGCGAAGAGCACCCGGGTGGAGCGGCGCTTCTTCTTCATGCCGGGGCGCCATTCGCGTTGGGCTTTGGTCATGCGTGCCATGGTGCTTACTTTCCTAACAGGGTGCGTGCTTCGCCGACCAGGGTGATCGACCCGGTGACCAGGACGCCACCGGCCAGGTCCTCGGTGGCCTCGGCGCGTCCGACGGCCCATTCCAGGGCGTCGTCGAGGCGTTCGGTGATGTACAGGTCCTGCTCCTTGAATCCGGCGCGCAGGGCCATTTCGCCCAGTTCGCCGGCCGGGATGGCCCGCGGGGAGGTGGACTCGGTCAGGCAGAGGTCCTGGACCAGGTCACCGTACTGCGTGTACAGCATCTCGAGCATGGCCGGCGCGTCCTTTTCGGCCAGGATTCCCACGACCAGCACCAGCGTGCTGAAGCCGAAGGCCTCCTTGGCCGCGTCGGCGGAGACCTTCAGCCCCGCGGGGTTGTGGCCGGCGTCGACGAGGATGGTCGGCGCCGAGCGGACCAGTTCCAGCCGGCCGGGGCTGGAGACGGCCTCGAAGCCCTGGCGGACCAGGTCCTCGTTCAGGGCGGTCTCCCCGCCGCCGAGGAACGCCTCCATGGCGGCGACGGCGACCGCTGCGTTCTGCGCCTGGTGGGCGCCGTGCAGCGGCAGGGCCAGCTCCTGGTAACGCCCGGCCAGGCCCTGGATGGTCACGGTCTGCCCGCCGACGGCGAGGGTGCGCGATTCCACGCCGAATTCCACCCCCTCGAAACGGAAGGGGACCTGAAGCTCGCGGGCGGTTTCCAGCAGCACCTGGGCGCCCTCTGGCTCCTGGGCGGCGGACACCAGGAAGCCACCGGGCTTGATGATGCCCGCCTTTTCCAGGGCGATGTCATGGATGGTGTCACCGAGCAGGTCGGTGTGGTCCAGCGAGATCGGGGTGACCACGGAGACCTGCCCGTCACCGACGTTGGTCGCATCGGTGATGCCGCCGAGCCCGACCTCGACCACCGCGACATCCACGGGTGCGTCGGCGAAGATGGCGTAGCCCAGGATGGTCAGCGCCTCGAAGTACGTCAGCGGGTTCTGGCCCTGTTCGTCGAGTTCGGCGTCGACGATGGCCAGGTAGGGGCGGATCTCGTCCCAGATGCGCACGAACACCTCATCCGGGACCGGTGCCCCGTCCAGGCTGATGCGTTCGGTGACGCTGGACAGGTGCGGGCTGGTGTACCGGCCCACGCGCAGGTCGTGGGCCAGCAGCAGGGCCTCGATGATCCGCGCGGTGGAGGTCTTGCCGTTGGTCCCGGTCACGTGGATGATCGGCATCGCCTTGTTGGGCTCGCCGAGGATCTCCATGGCCCGGAACATCGGCTCCATGCGCGGTTCCATTTTGTTCTCCGGTGCACGGCCGAGGAGTTCGGCGTACACGCTCTCGACCGAGAAGGCGTCGTGTTCGGGGCTCATTCAGGAAACCGTCCGTTCTACGGAGATGGTGGTGTCGACGTCGCCCGGAACGAGTTCCAGGTCGACGGTCAGGGTTTCGCGGCGCACCAGTTCGGCGTTGGCGTGCAGGGCGTCGATGACGTCCTGGGGTGCGCTGATGGTGGTGCGGATGCGGTCGCTGACCTGCAGTTCGGCGTCCTTGCGGGCCTGCTGGATGGCGCGGACCATGTCGCGGGCGGTGCCCTCGGCCTCCAGCTCGTCCGTCAGCTCGGTGTCCAGGACCACGAACCCGCCGCCCGGGAGCATCGAGACCGCGGTGGATCCGCCGTCGTGCCCGTCGGAGACCACGGTCTCGAGCGTGTATTCGCCCGGTTCCAGGGCCAACCCGCCGGAGGTGACGACGCCATCGGTGAGCGACCAGTCCCCTGATTTGGAGCCCTTGATGGCGACCTGGACGTTCTTGCCCAGGCGCGGTCCGGCGGCGCGCGCGTTGACGACGAGCTTCTGCTCGATCCCGAACTCCTCCGGGGAGGCGTCCGCCGCATCGACCAGGCGCACGTGGCGCAGGTTCAGCTCCTCGGCGATCGTGTCGGCACCGGATTCCAGGGTGGCAGCGCCGGGGACGACGACGGTGAGCTGCTGCAGGGGCAGTCGCACCCGCAGCTTCGCTGCCTTGCGCAGGCTCGAACCCGTGGAGCAGATCTGCCGGATGAGGTCCATGCGCTCGACCAGCCCGGCGTCCTCACCGAAGGCGTCCGCTGCGGGCCAGTCGGTCAGGTGCACCGAGCGGCCCCCGGTGAGGCCACGCCAGATCTCCTCGGCCACCAACGGCAGCAGCGGGGCTGCCACCCGGCAGAGCGCCTCGAGCGCGGTGTACAGGGCGTCGAACGCGTCGGTGTCCTCGGCGAAGAAGCGGTCGCGGCTGCGCCGGACGTACCAGTTGGTGAGCATGTCCAGGTAGGAGCGCAGCGCGTCGCAGGCACCGGAGACGTCGTAGTCGTCCAACCGGGCCCCGACCTCGGAGACCAGGGCGCCGGTGTTGGCGAGCAGGTAGGTATCCAGCGGGTCGGTGTAGCCGTCGTGGCGCAGCTTCGCCTCGTACCCGGCCCCGCCGTTCGCTGAGTTCGTGTAGAGGGTGAAGAAGCTGTACACGTTCCACAGCGGCAGGATCACCTGGCGGACGCCGTCACGGATGCCTTGTTCGGTGACCACCAGGTTGCCGCCGCGCAGGATGGGGCTGGACATCAGGAACCAGCGCATGGCGTCGGAGCCGTCACGGTCCAGGACCTCGGTGACATCCGGGTAGTTGCGCAGCGACTTGGACATCTTCTGCCCGTCGGAGCCGAGGACGATGCCGTGGCTGATGACGTTGCGGAAGGCCGGACGGTCGAACAAAGCGGTGGAGAGGATGTGCAGCATGTAGAACCAGCCGCGGGTCTGCCCGATGTACTCGACGATGAAGTCCGCGGGGTTGTGGGTGTCGAACCATTCGCCGTTCTCGAACGGGTAGTGCACCTGGCCGTAGGGCATGGAGCCGGAATCGAACCAGACATCGAGCACGTCTTCGACGCGGCGCATGGTGGAGGCGCCGCTGGGGTCATCCGGGTTGGGCCGGGTCAGTTCGTCGATGAACGGGCGGTGCAGGTCCACCTGGCCGTCGTTGTCCACCGGCAGGCGACCGAAGTCGGCCTCCATCTCGGCGAGCGAACCGTAGACGTCGGTGCGCGGGAAGTCCGGGTTGTCCGAGACCCACACGGGGATGGGGCTGCCCCAGTAGCGGTTGCGGCTGATGGACCAGTCGCGCGCGTTGGCCAGCCACTTGCCGAACTGGCCGTCCTTGACGTTGGACGGGATCCAGTTGATCTCCTGGTTCAGTTCCGTCATCCGGTCCTTGAACGCGGTGACCTCGACGTACCAGGAGGAGATGGCGCGGTAGATCAGCGGGGTGCGGCAGCGCCAGCAGTGCGGGTAGGAGTGCACGTAGCTGGCCTGGCGCAGCAGCCGGCCCGATTCGCGCAGCACCCGGGTGATGGCCTTGTTCGCGTCGAAGACCTGCACGCCGGCGATTTCTGCCAGCGGGCCGTTGGCGAACAAGGGCAGGAACTTGGCGCCCTCGTCCACCGAGAGGACCACGGGGATGCCGTTGGCCTCGCAGATGTTCTGGTCCTCTTCACCGTAGGCGGGCGCCTGGTGGACGATGCCGGTGCCGTCGGTGGTGGTGACGTAGTCGGCGACGAGGATCTTCCAGGCATTGCCGGTCCCATAGGTGTCGGCGTCGGCGAAGTAGTCCCAGAGGCGGCGGTAGCCGATGCCCTCGAGTTCGGTGCCTGCGTAGGTGGTGGTGACCGCGGCGGCCGCGGCAGCACCGTCGTCGTACCCGAGCTCCTTGGCGTGGGCGCCGACGAGGTCCTCGGCCAGCAGGAACCGCTCCCCTGCTGCCGGTGACCCGTTCGGGCCCACGGGCACGACGGCGTAGCGCACCCCGGGTCCGACGGCGAGGGCCTGGTTGGTGGGCAGGGTCCACGGCGTGGTGGTCCAGGCGATGGCCTGGGTGCCGGCCAGCTCGCGGGAGGCAGCGCTCTCGCCGGGCAGCAGTTCGAAGGTCACCGTGACGGTCTGGTCCTGGCGGTCCTTGTAGACGTCGTCGTCCATGCGCAGCTCATGGTTGGACAGCGGCGTCTCGTCCTTCCAGCAGTAGGGCAGCACCCGGTAGCCGTTGTAGGTCAGGCCCTTCGAGTGCAACTGCTTGAACGCCCAGAGCACCGATTCCATGTACTCGACGTTCAGCGTCTTGTAGTCGTTGTCGAAGTCGACCCAGCGGGCCTGGCGGGTGACGTATTCCTGCCATTCGCCGGCGTACTTCATGACCGAGGAGCGGCAGGCATCGTTGAACTTGTCGATGCCCATGGCCTCGATCTGCTTCTTGTCCGTCATGCCCAGCTGCTTCATCGCCTCGAGTTCGGCGGGCAACCCGTGGGTGTCCCAGCCGAAGCGGCGTTCGACACGCTTGCCGAGCTGGGTCTGGTAGCGGGCGACGAGGTCCTTGACGTAGCCGGTGAGCAGGTGCCCGTAGTGGGGCAGGCCGTTGGCGAAGGGAGGGCCGTCGTAGAAGACGAACTCGTTGGAGCCGTCCTTGCCGGCCGGACGCGCGTCGATGGAAGCCTGGAAGGTGTTGTCGTCCTGCCAGTACTTCAGGACGCGTTCCTCGATCTCGGGGAAACGCGGTGACGTGGGCGTCACGCCCTGGGGATCTGTGGAGGCCTTGGGATACATGCTCATCAGCGGCTGTCCTCGCATCGGTGGGGCGCGGGTTCTCCGCGCCGTCTCGTCTCGATGCGGGGACGATTCCCGGCGCTCGGTCGCCGGTGTTCGCGGTACCACCCCGCTTGTCCGCGCGCCGGTCCCGGAGGACGCGTTGCACGAACCGCTCTGCGGGCTCTGACGCGCCCATCCGCCCGGTTCTACTGGGTCCGCAAGTGCGGACCGTTCTTCCGGAAGCTCGCCGGTGATGGCCGGGTCATAGCTGGTGCCCCCAGTCTAACGGATGAGAGGGGGCGGGGATGGACGCGCCGTGCCCCGGATCAGCTGGAGCGGATGATCTTGTGGTTGGCCGCCTGGGCCACCGGGCGGATGACGATCTCGTCCAGGTTGACGTGGTGCGGCAGCGTGATCGAGTGGACGACGACCTCCGCCACATCATCGGCTGTCAGCGGCTTCTGAACCCCGGCATAGACCTTGTCGGCTGCTGACTGGTCCCCCAGACGGTTCAACGAGAATTCCTCGGTGTGGACCAAGCCGGGCAGGATCTCGATGACCCGGATGTTGTTGCTGACCTCTTCCAGCCGCAGCGCCTGGGTCATGCCGCGTTCGGCGAACTTGGCGGCGTTGTAGCCGGCGCCGCCCTCGTACCCGGCGAGTCCTGCGCTGGAGGTCAGGTTCAGCACAGTGCCTTCCCCGTGGGCGCGCAGCATGGGCAGGAACGCGCGGGTGATCTTCATGGTGCCCAGGACGTTGACCCGGTACATCCACTCCCAGTCCTCGGTCTTCGCATCGGCGATGTAGTCGACGCCGCGTGCGCCGCCGGCAATGTTGACCAGCGTATCGATGCCACCCCCTTCGGTGACCGTGGCCAGGAGCCGTGCCACGTCGTCGTCCTCGGTGATGTCGGCGGGCACCGGGATGATGCCGCTGCCGTCGGCCAGGGCCTCGAGACGATCCGCGCGGCGGGCGACCGCATAAACGGTCCATCCCTGCTGGGCGAGCATGCGGGCCGTGGCCTCGCCGATCCCGGTGCTCGCGCCGGTGACGACTGCTGTGTGCTGGTGCTGTTGCGGTGTAGAAGTCATGGCACCACCCTAATCACGGACGGCTCACGAGCGCACCCGGACGTCACATTCCCGGCCCCTGGTCCCCCGGCTAGATGTTTTCGTCCAGGAACTCCAGCAGGACGACGGCGTTGTTGTGCTCCTCGTCCTTGGTGGAATACACCAGCACCACATCGTCATGTTCCTTGGCGAGCTCCATCAGCCGCTCGACCGCCTCCGTCCCCGGACCGTCCTCCAGTTCGGCCACGTAGCGCTCACGGAATTCCTCGAACCGGTGGTCCCGGTGGTTGAACCACGTGCGCAGCTCCTGGGAGGGTGCCACGTCCTTGGCCCACTCGTCGAGTTCGGCGTCCTCCTTCGCGACGCCGCGCGGCCACAGCCGATCGACCAGGATCCGGTATCCGCCGTTGGGTGCCTCGTAGGCCCGCTGCAATCTGATCTTGCCCATGTCCCGATGGTAGGCCGAAAGGACCCCGTGTGGGGCGGTGCGCACCAAGGTGTGGAGAAGCGTGCCGGCGCCGGGCCCGGGTCGAGTCCGGCGCGGCAACATGGGAGAATGGCTGACATGGCTGAACAGAACTTGGGCACAGACACGCCCGCAACCGTTTCCGTCCCCGACAAGCCGGCGCTGGAGGGCCTCGAGGAGAGGCTCGGACAGCGGTGGCGCGAGGAGGGGACCTACGCATTCAACCCCGAGACCACCCGCGAATCGGTCTACTCGATCGACACCCCCCCGCCGACGGCGTCCGGATCACTGCACGTGGGACACATGTTCTCCTACACGCAGACCGACGTGTTGGCGCGCTACCAGCGCATGACCGGGAAGAACGTCTTCTACCCGATGGGCTGGGACGACAACGGCCTGCCCACCGAACGCCGCGTGCAGAACTACTACGGCGTGCGCTGCGACCCGAAGATCGCCTACGACGCCGACTACCGGCCGCCCGCCACCCCGGCGAAGAACCAGCGCGACTGGGACCAGGTCTCCCGCCGCAACTTCATCGAGCTCTGCGAGGAGCTCGCCGTCGAGGACGAAAAGGTCTTCGAGCACCTGTTCAGCACGCTCGGCCTCTCCGTCGACTGGAACCTGACCTACCGCACCATCGATGACACCTCACGTGCCGTGTCCCAGCGCGCCTTCCTGAAGAACCTCACCGACGGCGACGCCTACATGGCCGAGGCGCCCACGCTGTGGGATGTCACGTTCCGCACCGCGGTGGCCCAGGCGGAGCTGGAGGACCGCGAGGTCGCCGGCGCCTACTACCGCTACCCGTTCTTCGCCGAAGACGGCACGCAGATCTTCATCGAGACGACCCGCCCCGAACTGCTGGCCGCCTGCGCTGGCCTCGTGGCCAACCCGGATGACGAACGCTACCAGCCGTTGTTCGGCCAGAAGGTCACGTCCCCGCTGTTCGGCGTCGAGGTCGAGGTCCACCCGCACCCGTTGGCCAAGGCCGACAAGGGCTCGGGCATCGCGATGGTCTGCACCTTCGGTGACCTGACCGACGTGACCTGGTGGCGCGAGCTGCAGCTGCCGACCCGTGCCATCATCGGCCGCGACGGCCGCGTCATCGGCGATACCCCGGAATGGATCACCACCGATGCCGGCCGTGAGGCCTACGCGGCGATCGCCGGCAAGACCGTGTTCTCCGCCAAGGAAACCGTTGCCGGCATGCTCACCGAGGCCGGGCTGCTCGACGGCGAGCCACGCAAGATCACCCACCCGGTGAACTTCTTCGAGAAGGGCGACAAGCCCCTCGAGGTCGTCAGTTCCCGCCAGTGGTACATCCGCAATGGCGGCCGTGACGCCGAACGGCGCGACCGCCTGGTCGGCCGCGGCCAGGAGATCGACTTCCACCCGGAGTTCATGCGCTCGCGCTACACGAACTGGGTCAATGGGCTCAACGGCGACTGGCTGGTCTCCCGCCAGCGCTTCTTCGGCGTCCCGATCCCTGTCTGGTACCCCTTGGACACCGCCGGCAATCCGGATTACGACCACCCGATCCTGCCGGCCGACGAACAGCTGCCCGTGGACCCGGTGGCCGAAGCCGCGCCGGGCTTCACTGCCGACCAGCGTGATGTACCCGGTGGATTCACCGGTGACGCCGATGTGCTGGATACCTGGGCCACCTCGTCGCTGACCCCGCAAATCGTGGGCCGGTGGAGCCGGGACGACGAGTTCTTCGCCAAGGTCTTCCCCTTCGACCTGCGTCCGCAGGGACACGACATCATCCGCACCTGGCTCTTCTCCAGCGCCGTGCGCGGCGATGCCCTGCACGGCTGCGTCCCCTGGAAGCATGCGGCGATCTCCGGCTGGATCCTGGACCCGGACCGCAAGAAGATGTCCAAGTCCAAGGGCAACGTCGTCGTCCCCACCGATGTCCTGAATGACTTCGGCGCCGACGCGGTGCGCTACTGGGCCGCCTCGGCCAAGTTGGGTGCCGACACCGCCTACGAGGTCGCGCAGATGAAGATCGGCCGCCGGCTGGCCATCAAGATCCTCAACGCCTCCAAGTTCGTCCTGAACCTGGGCGCCACCGAGGCCAATGTGCTCGACGGCGATGCCCACCTGGTCACGAACGGCCTGGATCGCTCCCTGCTGGCACGGTTGTCCGAGGTCATCGAGGAGGCCGACCGGGCCTTCGCGTCCTACGACTACGCGCGCGCCCTGGACATCGTCGAGTCCTTCTTCTGGTCGTTCACCGACGACTACGTCGAGCTCGTCAAGGACCGCGCCTACGGTGCCCGCGGCGAGGAGGAGCAGGCGTCGGTGCTGGCCGCCCTGGCCACCACCTTGGATGCCGTGCTGCGCCTGTTCGCGCCGTTCCTGCCCTTCGCCACCGAAGAGGTCTGGGGCTGGTGGCGTGCCGGATCGGTACACCGCGCCAGCTGGCCCACCAACGGCCACCTTGCCGGTGCCGTCGAGGGCGCCGACACCGCCGTGCTGCCGACCGTCGGCGCTGCCCTCGGGGGTATCCGCAAGTCGAAGTCGGAGGCGAAGGTGAAGCAACGCACCCAGGTGCTGTCCGGCGTCGTCAGTGGCCCGGAAGCGGTGATCGCACAGGTCCGCGCGGGGCTCGGCGATCTCTTGGCTGCCGGCAACGCCCTGGAGCTGGAGCTCCGCGCCGATGGCGCGGAACTACTGGTCTCCGACGTCGTGCTGGCTCCGGCCGAGGAACCCGCCCAGGGCTAGCCTCACCGGACCCGGACATGGAGCGGGC
>NZ_BAAAIV010000006.1:0-14085 GCF_039526245.1 Arthrobacter rhombi | reverse complement strand
GCCCGCTCCATGTCTGCTGCACTACCGGTCAGGAACCGGTGCGGGCCTTAGGAGGCGTTGGACTCCGCGTGCTGCGTGGCCTGCTCGAACTGCGGCATTTCGGTCCGGCTGCGCTTGATCTCGAAGAAGTAGGGGAACGAAGCCAACGTCACGGAGGCGTCGAACAGGCGTCCTGCTTCCTCGCCGGACGGAACCCGGGTGATGACGGGGCCGAAGAAGGCGGTGCCGTTGAGGGCGACGACGGGGGTGCCGACGTCCTGGCCCACCTTCGAGATGCCTTCCTCGTGGCTGGCACGCAGCGCTGCGTCGTGGGCATCGGTTTCCGCGGCCTGGATCAGTTCGGCCGGCAGCCCGACGCGTTCGAGGGCACGCTCGATGACCTCGGCGCGGTCCTTGACGCCTTCGTAGTGAATGAGCTCGCCCATCGCGGTGTAGAGCCGGCCGACCACCTCGGTGCCGTGGGCAGCGGCGGCGGCGATGATCACGCGTACCGGCCCCCACGCGCTTTCCAGGCCCTTGCGGTAGTCCTCGTCGACGTCCTTGTCCTCATTGAGGACGGCCAGGCTCATAACATGCCAGTTGACGCTGATGTCGCGGACCTTCTCGACCTCGAGGATCCACCGCGAGGTAGCCCAGGCGAACGGGCAGATCGGGTCGAACCAGAAGTCAACGGACGTTTTCTCGGACATGTGGATCCTCCTGAAGTGGGCGAAAGTCAGATGGGCCGCGGCGTCGCCGGACCCATCCAGTACAACGATCCGATCAGGCGGACTTATTCCGCCGCTTCGTCACGACCTCGCTGGAGATCAGCGTCGGCTCCCCGACCTTGTGGACGACGTCGGCGGTGATGACGACCTCGGCGATGTCCTCACGGCCGGGCAGGTCGAACATGATCGCGGCCAGCGTCTCCTCCAGGATGGCCCGCAGACCACGGGCACCGGTGCCACGTTCCAGGGCCATGTCGGCGATCGCCTCGAGGGCATCCGTCTCAAAGGTCAGTTCCACGCCGTCGATGCGGAACATCTTCTGGTACTGCTTGACCAGGGCGTTCTTCGGCTCGGTCAGGATCTTGATCAGCGATTCGCGGTCCAGGTTCTCCACCGTCGTGATGACCGGCAACCGGCCGATGAATTCGGGAATGAGCCCGAACTTCAGCAGGTCCTCGGGACGGACGTCCGCGTAGGCTGCGGCCTCCGACTTCAAGGCGGTCAGCGGTGCGCCGAAACCGATGCCCTTCTGGCCGGCGCGGGAGCCGATGATCTCCTCGAGCCCGGCGAACGCGCCGGCGACGATGAACAGCACGTTGGAGGTGTCGATCTGGATGAATTCCTGATGCGGGTGCTTGCGTCCGCCCTGCGGCGGCACCGAGGCGACCGTGCCCTCGAGGATCTTCAGCAGGGCCTGCTGGACACCCTCGCCCGAGACGTCGCGGGTGATGGAGGGGTTCTCCGACTTGCGCGAGATCTTGTCGATCTCGTCGATGTAGATGATGCCCTGCTCGGCCTTCTTGACGTCGTAGTCAGCGGCCTGGATCAGCTTGAGCAGGATGTTCTCGACGTCCTCGCCCACATAGCCGGCTTCGGTCAGCGCGGTGGCATCGGCGACCGCGAAGGGCACGTTCAACCGGCGGGCCAGGGTCTGGGCCAGGTAGGTCTTGCCGCAGCCGGTGGGGCCGATCAGCAGGATGTTCGACTTGGAGACCTCGACGTCGTCCAGGGAGTCGACGTCGCTGAGCTGCGCGGCGGCAGAGGATCCCGATCCGGCCTGGATGCGCTTGTAGTGGTTGTACACCGCCACGGCGAGGGAGCGCTTGGCACCTTCCTGGCCGATCACGTATTCCTGCAGGGAATCAAAGATCTCACGGGGGCGCGGCAGCTCGAAGTCGGGGCCGGCCTCGATCTCGGCCAGTTCCTCCTCCATCAGTTCGTTGCACAGTTCGATGCACTCGGTGCAGATGTAGACGCCAGGGCCGGCGATGAGCTTGCGTACCTGCTTTTGGCTTTTGCCGCAGAAGGAACACTTGAGCAGGTCGGAGCTTTCACCCATACGAGCCATGGTGTTCTTCCCCTTACGTGGTGCTGGAACCGTGCGGCGGACGCCCCACGGAAAAGGTCTACCTTCAACTCTAGGTGAGGTGACCGACAGAATAGTGGACCGGGCGTCCCGTGGTGCGAAAAACCTGTGGGACGCCCGGTCGATACCGCTAGCTGCTGATGGCCTGCGGCTTGATCTTGCGGGGGCTGAGCACCTCGTCGATCAGGCCGTATTCCTTGGCCCCGGCGGCAGTCATGAACAGGTCGCGCTCGATGTCCTCGCCGACCTGGGCTGCATCCTTGTTGCTGTGCTCGGCCAGGGTGGTCTCCAACCAGCTGCGCATGCGCATGACCTCTTCGGCCTGGATCTGCAGGTCGGTGGCCGTGCCCCGCTCCCCGCCGCCCATCGCGGGCTGGTGGATCAGCACGCGGGCGTTCGGCAGCGCCAGGCGCTTGCCGGGGGCACCGGCGGCGAGCAGCACGGCTGCGGCGCTGGCGGCCTGGCCCAGGCAAACGGTCTGGATCTCGGGACGCACGAACAGCATCGTGTCGTAGATCGCCGTCATGGCGGTGAAGGAGCCACCGGGTGAGTTGATGTACAAGGTGATGTCGCGCTCGGGATCCATCGACTCGAGGACCAGCAGCTGGGCCATCACGTCGTCGGCGGACGCGTCATCGACTTGCGCGCCGAGGAAGACGATGCGGTCCTCGAACAGCTTCGCGTAGGGGTCCTGGCGCTTGAAGCCGTAGGGGGTGCGCTCTTCGAACTGGGGCAGGATGTAGCGTGCGGACGGCATCTCGCCTGCAGTGCCTTCGTAGCCGTTGAAATTCATGTTCTTCTCCTGGGGATCTGTGGGGGTGCTCGTCGGCTGGATGGCTAGTTCTTGACCCCGCCGCCACCGGACACCGAAACGGAGCTCTGGGCGATGTGGTCGAAGAAGCCGTATTCGAGGGCGTCGGTTGCGGTGAACCACTTGTCGCGGTCGTTGTCCTTCAGGATCGTCTCCAGCGACTGGCCGGTCTGTTCGGCGGTGAGCTCGGACATGACCTTCTTCATGTGCAGGATCAGTTCCGCCTGGATGCGGATGTCCGATGCCGTGCCGCCGATGCCGCCGGATGGCTGGTGCATGAGGATACGGGCGTTGGGGGTCGCGTAGCGCTTGCCCTTGGTGCCGGAGGAGAGCAGGAACTGCCCCATCGACGCGGCCAGGCCGGTGGCCACGGTGACAACGTCGTTGGGGATGTAGTTCATCGTGTCGTAGATCGCCATGCCGGCGGTGATCGAACCACCGGGCGAGTTGATGTACAGGTAGATGTCCTTATCGGGATCCTCGGCGGAGAGCAACAGCAGCTGGGAGGAGATCGCATTGGCCGACTCATCGCTCACTTCCGAGCCGAGCCAGATGATGCGCTCCTTGAGGAGCCGGTTGTAGATGTAGTCCTCGCGACTGGCCGGATCAACCGAGGCCATCTTCGGGGTGTGGGATTCCGTCGTCATTTTCGAATACCTCTCCATGGGTGCCATGCGCCGTGGCTGATCCAGCCACGTACGGTAGCGCTTGCTTTCCTTGACACTACTGCAGTCCCAACGCCTGCGGCCCGTGGGATCATCTGCTGTTCGCTGACGGCGCATACCCCGGGATTCGGGCATCGCCGTTGGCTTAAAACCAGGTGCCCACGGCTTAAAAACGACGGCGGGACCACCCCTGAGGGCAATCCCGCCGGGCAGTCTCAATGACTGCCGTGGTCTCGTTCTGCTACTCGGCCGAGTCCGCGGATGCGGAGGAAGCCGAGGAGGCCGACTCTTCTGCTTCGCCGGCCGGGCGGACGAAGTCGGTGAGGTCGACGTCCTTGCCGTTGGTGTCGGTGACCTTGGCGAATTCGAGGACCTTGGCCAGCGCCTTGCGGCGGCGTACCTCGCCGATCATCATCGGGACCTGTCCGGCACCGTCCAGCATCTGCGCGAACTGGTTCGGGTCCATGCCGTACTGGCTCGAGGACTGCACGATGTAGTCGATGAGCTCTGACTGCTCGACGCCGATTTCTTCCTTCTCAGCGATCTCATCGAGGATGATCTCGTTCTGGAAGGCGCGCTCGGTGTTGGTCTTAACCTCGGCGCGGTGCTCCTCGGTGTCGTGCTCCTCGCCGGGGTTGCCACCACCCTGTTCGAAGTGCTGCTCGACCTGTTCGGTGATGACCGACTCGGGAACCGGCACGGAGATGAGCTCGGTGAGCTTGTCCATGACCTTGTCGCGTGCCTGGACACCCTGCTCGACGACCTTGGAGTCGGCGGCCTGCTTGGTCAGGTCCTCGCGCAGCTCAGCGATGGTGTCGAATTCGGAGGCCAGCTGGGCGAACTCGTCATCGGCGACCGGAAGCTCGCGCTCCTTGACGGCCTTGACGACGACCTTCACCTGGGCGGTCTCGCCGGCGTGCTCGCCACCGGCCAGCTTGGTCTCGAACGTGGCATCCTCATCGGCCGAGAGGCCGGTGACTGCCTCGTCCAGTCCCTCGAGCATGGTGCCCGAGCCGACCTGGTAGGACAGGTCGGTGGCGGTGTCGACCTCGGTGTCGCCGACGGCTGCCGTCAGGTCCAAGGTGATGAAGTCATTGTCCGCAACCGGGCGGTCGACGACCTTCAGGGTGCCGAAGCGCCCGCGCAGCTCGTCCAGTGCGGTCTCGACGTCGGCCTCGGTGGCCTCCACCGCGTCGACCTGGACCTCGAGGCCGGAGTACTCCGGGAGCTCGATCTTCGGACGGATGTCGATCTCGACGTTGAACACGAGGTTGCCCTCGGTGGCGGTCGGCTCGGGGACCTCCGTGATGTCGACCTCGGGGCGGGAGAGCGGAACGATCTCGGCCTGGCTGACGGCTTCCTGGTAGAAGCCGTTCATGCCGTCGTTGATCGCGGTCTCCAGCACGTAGCCGCGGCCGACGCGCTGGTCGATCAGGCGGTTCGGGACCTTGCCCTTGCGGAAGCCCGGGACGTTGATCTGCTCCGCGATGGACTTGTAGGCCGCGTCGATGTTCGGCTGCAATTCGGTGAGGGGAACCTCGACATTGAGCTTGACCCGGGTGGGCGTGAGGTTTTCGACGGCGCTCTTCACTACGTAGCTCTCCTGAATGATCTGGGCTGATACGAAACTGCACACTTGCCCCCGCAGATGAAGCTCACGGGACTGAAGGTTCAGAGTCGGGGTGACAGGATTTGAACCTGCGACCTCACGCTCCCAAAGCGCGCGCTCTAGCCAAGCTGAGCTACACCCCGATTGGTGCAGTGGCTAGTTTACGCAGAATCCGCGCCGAACAACTAATTGTTGGAAGCCTGATCCATCGGCGTCCAGAGGGCGGCTGTGGTCTACTCGCCGCCGGGATTGTCGAGGACCGGTTGGCGGATGATCCATTCATCGTCGGGGCGGCGATCCATATAGTAGAAACCCCCGGTGCGCGAGGCCGGATTCGGCGGGGCCTCGGGGTGGTAGTTCAGGACCAGACCGCTCTCCTCCAGCCAGTCCAGCCACGCCTGCAAGGCCAGCAGGCTCGATGCGGGCACCTCGAGCCCGGACCGCTGGCGGGCCAGTACGCGAATGTGCCCCATGATGGCCGTTGAGCGGTGCGTTGCATCGATGGCCCACGGGAGGATGTCCCGATAGGTGCGCCGTCCCACGTTCGCTTCCGCCCGATGCAGGGCCCGCTGGACACCGCTTTCGGTCGTCCCATACAACTCGGCAATGCCGGCCAGGGTCATGCCGCGCGCCCGCAAGGCCAGCAGTGTCCGCGTGTCCGGCAACTTCCGCCAGCCCGCCATGCGCACTCCCCGATCCGACCACGACACGCATGGTCAAGTTGCATATATACAACTTGAGTATGCGTGGCCGACACGGTCGAGGCCAATTTGGCGGGGATCCGAATGCACTGCTAATGTTGTGCGAGCAACGGGCCGAAAAGCCCGGAATTGCGGGGATGTAGCTTAATGGTAAAGCCTCAGTCTTCCAAACTGATTACGCGGGTTCGATTCCCGTCATCCCCTCCACAGAGTAGGGCCGCCCGCGGGCGGCCCTATATCGTTAAGACCGCCACCCCGGGTGCCCCGATACCCCTGAAAGGGATCCGACCGCCGGCAGCAGCCCCTATTCCTTGCGTCCGCCGTATCGGCGAACCGTGCGGTGGTACGCCGTCCGCTGCAGGTGGTGATGGCGGTACCAGGTGCCCATGAGCATCAGCACGATCGCCAAGAGCACCGCAAACGCGGGACCATAGGCCACCGTCGACGCCTGGGTACAGAGCGCCTCCGGCGTGCAGGCGGACAGCAGCTGGGTTGCGTTCATGCCCTCATGGAAGCACTGCGCACACCAGAAGACCAGAGCACCGTCGAAAACGTTATGCGGTCCCGGTTTCGCCTTGGCACCCGGGGCACCAATACAACTTGCGCGCCGACAGTTCGGCCAACCGGATCGGAGTCCCGCAGACCAGGCACGGCAGGCCCTGGCGCTGGTACGTGTAGTAGGCATGGTCTGGCCAGACCGGAGCCTGTCGGTCCGTGCGGTGTCCAGGGCGGGTGGTGATGATGCGCCCATCACGTACCCCATCGGCCATCAGCACACAGACGTCGTCCCAGAGGCCGCGCAACAGGCCGCCAGGGATGTCGCGGCCCCGGGTCCAGGGATCCAGGCCCGCACGGAACAGGGCTTCGGCGCGGTAGATGTTGCCGACCCCGGCGATCAGCGACTGGTTCATCAGGGCCGCGGCGACGACGGTTCCGGTGGCGCCGAGGCGGCGGGCGAACTCCTCGCGGCCCGCCGCCGGGGTGCCAGGAGCCAGCGAGTCCGGGCCCAGGCGGGCCCGCACGGCATCGGCCTCGGGGACCGTCAACACCTCGCAGGCCGAGGGGCCGCGGAGATCGGCCCAGCCGTGCTCGGCGACCAGGCGGGCCCTGACCTGGCCCACCGGCTCCGGCGGGCCCGCGTACCCCACATCAGCACCGTCGTCGTACGCCTCCCGCTCCCCGATCCGGCGCGGCGCGCCGATGCTGGAGGCCCCGCGGAAGGTCTCGTCCCCGCCGAAGCTGAACGCACCATAGAGTCCCAGGTGCACGCGCAGCACCTGCCCGCCTTCAAAGTGGGCGAAGAGTTGCTTGCCGTGGGCCTCGGCGGTGAGGAATTCGCGCCCGTCCAACAGTGCGGCCCCGGCCGCGAACCGGCCCTGGGGGCTGGAAACGCGCAGCGGGCGGCCGGCGAAGACGTCGTCGAGCTGGCGGGCCAGGCGGCGGACGGAGTGGCCTTCGGGCATGCTCAGCCCTGGACGGTGCCGGTGGTTTCGTAGGCGGCGATCTGGCCGATGCGACGGGCGTGGCGTTCGGCGCCGCTGAAGGGTTCGGCCAGGAACGCATCGATCAGGCCGGTGGCCTCCTCCAGGCTGTGCTGGCGTCCGCCGACGGCGACGATGTTGGCGTCGTTGTGCTGGCGGGCCAGACGGGCGGTGTCCAGGTTCCAGGCCAGCGCGGCGCGGATGCCCTTGACCTTGTTCGCTGCGATCTGTTCGCCGTTGCCCGATCCACCCAGCACGATGCCCAGCGAATCGAGTCCGCGTCCGCGTTCGGCGGCCACTGCCTCGGCGGCGTTGATGCAGAACGACGGGTAGTCATCCTCCGCGTCGTAGGAGGAGGGGCCGTGGTCGATGACGTCGAATCCGGCGTCCACCAGATGGGCGACCAGGTGGGCGCTGAGTTCGAGTCCTGCGTGGTCGGTGGCGATGTGAACGCGCATGGTGTCCTTCGTGGGTGACGTGGTGGGGAACGGAAACCAGCCTACTAGTGGGCCACGACCTCGATCCACAGGGGGCCGGCTCCGGTGGTGGCGCGATCGGTGGCGGTCAGGGTCCCGTCTGCCGGGTCGATGCGGTAGGCGCTGATGTGGCCGGATTTCTCGCCACAGACCAGCAGGTGTGTCCCGGTGGCATCGACGGCGGCACCGCGGGGCTGCTGTTCGGTGTCGGTGGTGCGCAGGTACTCCAGCAGCCCGGTGGTCTGGTCGACGGCGAAGGTGCTCACGGTGGAGGTGGAGCGTTCGGTGGTGAACAGGTAGGTGCCATCGGCTCCCAGGCGGATGTCGGCGCACCAGATGGCGTCGGGGCCGGGGACCGGCCCGCCGGAGGTACGGGCGAATCCTGGCTTCAACCCCAGCGAGGCGGGCACCGACTCGATCCGCTGGAGCTCGTCCAGGGCGCCGGTGTCCGCGTCGCGCTGGTAGACGGCCACCTCGCCGGACATCTCGTGGACGACGTAGACCCGGGAGCCATCGGCGTTGAAGATCAGGTGCCGCGGGCCGGATCCCGGTGTCGCGTCGACCGCCCCGGCCAGGGTGAGTGATCCCGCCGAGACGGAATACCAGACGACGCGGTCGCTGCCCAGGGCTGCTGCGTAGACGAAGCGTCCGTCCGGCGACGAGCGGACACTATGGGCCTTCTCGCCCGGGCTGGGCTCTCGCGTGGCCGGGGCGCAGGGCAGTCCATCGGCGTCCAGCGCCACACTGTTGACGATGTCCTGGTGGTAGGAGGCGCTGCGGATCGTTGCCCCGTCGGCGTCGCGGCTGATGTAGGCGGTGTTGTCGGCCAGCTCCACCGTTCCCGCAGTGGACAGTGCGCCGCTGGACGGATCGATGCGCAGCGCGGCCAGGGCAGGCGGCTTGCCGGAGGATCCGGCGTAGAGCAATCCACGCTCGGCGTCGGCCGCCAGGGAGCGGACCGCGTCGACCTCGACGGAGTGCGCGGCGGGGGTGAGCGTGCCGGCCTGCGGATCGAAGGCGAGGACGTCAACGGTTCCCGCGGTGGCGCAACCGACATAGACATGGGTCTGGGACACGGTGGATCTCCTGGTCGTCGACGATGGTTCACGGGCCGGGGCCCTGGTCCCGATCCTAGCGGTCCGGGTCCTACGATGGTCTGATGACCACCAGCTTCCGGATCTGTGCCACCATCTTCCGTGTCGGCGCAGCTGCCGGCCGCGGGGGTGGCCCATCCGGACGCGTTGATATGGCTTGTGCACGGATAAGTGACGCCAAACACGGTCAGAAGTGAGACAATCATCGTAATGTTCAGGAATCGCTTCAGATATCCCGATTCCTGCACCACCCCATGAACCGCCAGAGAACCAGGGAGCCACCGTCGTGCCAGGATTGAACCTCACCCGTGACGAGGCGCGTGAACGCGCCGCATTGATCAACGTCGAGTCCTACGAGGTCCAGCTGGACCTCACGCGTGGGGAGAAGGTCTTCGGATCGACCACCACGGTGCGTTTCGACGCCACCCCCGGTGGATCCACCTTCATCGACGCCGTCACCGACACCGTGCATTCGGTGACCCTGAATGGCGCCGAACTCGACGTTTCGGCGGTCAACGACGGCGTCCGCGTCCAGCTGCAGCAGTTGGCGGCGCACAACGAACTGACGATCGTGGCCGACGCCCTCTACATGAACACGGGCGAGGGCCTGCACCGTTTCGTGGACCCCGTGGACGGCGAGGTGTACCTCTACTCCCAGTTCGAGGTCCCCGATTCACGCCGCATGTTCGCCGTCTTCGAGCAGCCTGACCTGAAGGCCACCTTCTCCTTCACCGTCACCGCACCTGACCATTGGGACGTCGTCTCCAACTCCCCGACGCCGACCCCGAGCCCCGCCGGCGAGGCCAAGGCCACCTGGGTCTTCTCCCCCACCGCCCGCATCTCCTCCTACATCACCGCGCTGATCGCCGGTCCGTACCAGGCAGTGCGCAGCGAGCTGACCAGCTCCGATGGCCGGACGATTACCCTGGGGGTGTTCGCCCGCAAGTCGATCATGGAGCACCTGGACGCCGAGAACATCTTCACCCTCACCCGGCAGGGCTTCGAGTTCTACGAGGCACAGTTCGGCACCCCGTACCCGTTCGAGAAGTACGACCAGCTCTTCGTCCCCGAGTTCAACGCCGGCGCCATGGAAAATGCCGGCGCGGTGACGTTCCTGGAGTCCTACGTCTTCCGCTCACGCCCCACGGACGCCATGGTCGAGCGCCGGGCCATCACGATCCTGCACGAGCTGGCCCACATGTGGTTCGGCGACCTGGTCACCATGCGCTGGTGGAACGACCTGTGGCTGAATGAGTCGTTCGCCGAGTTCATGTCAGCCCTCGCCGCCGCGGAGAACACCGAATTCACCCAGGCCTGGACGACGTTCTCCTCGATGGAGAAGTCCTGGGCCTACCGCCAGGACCAGCTGCCCTCGACCCACCCGATCAAGGCCGAGATCAACGACCTCGAGGACGTCCAGGTCAACTTCGACGGCATCACCTACGCCAAGGGCGCCTCGGTATTGCGCCAACTGGTCGCCTGGGTGGGCCAGGAGGAGTTCATGGCCGGGGTGCGCGAGTACTTCGCCAAGCACGCCTTCTCCAACACGGAACTGCCCGACCTCATGCGCGAGCTCGAAGCCTCCAGCGGCCGCGACCTGGCCGAATGGACCAGCCTGTGGCTGGAGACCGCCGGAGTGAACAAACTCGAGACCGAGCTGGCCACGGACGCCGACGGCACCATCACCAGCTTCGCCGTCGTGCAGTCGGCCCCCGCCGACTACCCCACCATCCGCCCCCACCGGGCGGCCATTGGCTTCTACTCCATGAACGACGCCGGCAAGCTGGTGCGCACGCATCGCGAGGAACTCGATGTGGCTGGCCCCCGCACGGAGGTCGACGCGCTGCTGGGCAAGAAGCGCCCGGACCTGGTCCTGGTGAACGACGACGATCTCGCCTATGCCAAGATCCGCCTCGACGCGGAATCCCTGAAGGTCGCCAGGGCACATCTGAAGGACATCGAGGAATCACTGCCCCGGACCCTGGTGTGGGGAGCCGCCTGGGATGCCGCACGTGACGGCGAGACCGCGGCCCGCGATTTCGTGGAACTGGTCCTGCGCAATATCGGCCATGAGTCCGATTCTTCGGTGGTGCTGGTCATCCTGCGCCAGTTGGGCACGGTCCTGGACTACTACGTGGACGCCGCGGACCGCACGCAGATTGCCGCCGTCGCGGCCGACGACCTGTGGGCCCTGGCCCAGGACGCCGTCGCGGGATCCGACAAGCAGCTGCAGTTCGTGAAGACCTTCGCCCTGCGCTCCCGCACGCCGGAGCAGCTGGACGCCGTCGCCGCCCTGCTCCTGGGCGAGAAGAAGCTCAGTGGACTCGAAGTCGACGCCGACCTGCGTTGGGAACTGCTCACAGCCCTGGTTGCCGGCGGCCGCGCCGGCCAAGCGGAGATCGACGCCGAGCTCGCCTCCGACGACACGGCCAACGGGCGTCTGGCAGCGGAACTGGCCCAGGCCGCGCTGCCGACTCCGGAAGCCAAGCAAACTGCCTGGTCAGCGATCGTCCACGACGGGGAGCTGTCCAACACCCACCAGCGCAGCGCGATCATCGGTTTCAACCGGGCCCACGATCCGGAACTGCTCAAGCCGTTCGTCGCCCAGTACTTCGAGAGCGTCACCGGCGTCTGGGAGTCCAAGAGCTGGGAGATCGCCCAGCAGATCATCGTCGGGTTGTTCCCGTTGGCACAGACTTCCGAGTCGACGCTTCAGGCTACGGATGAGTTCCTGGACCGGCTGGGCAGCGACAGCCCGGCATTGCGCCGCATGATGGTCGAGAGCCGGGACGGCATCGTCCGGGCACTCGCCGCGCAGGCCGCCGACCACTAGACCGCCCCAACAGCCCCGGCACGGGGCCCCGCACCGGGGCTGTTGGGCTGAGGTCTTGAAGCGCCGGTTCCGGACCCCAGGGTCCGGGGCCGGCGCTTTTTCCTGCTGGAGTACGCCTAGGGTTGGGGCATGGATTTGAACTCGCACCGGTACACCATCGACATCGAATGGACCGGGAACCGTAGAACCGGAACCTCCGGATACCGTGACTACGGCCGCGACCATGTGGTGCGTGCCGAGGGACTCCCCGACCTTCCCGGCACCGCCGATCCAACGTTCCACGGCGACCGGGACCGGTGGAACCCCGAGCAACTACTGCTGGCGGCATTGGCCCAGTGCCACATGCTCTCCTACTTCCATCTGGCAGTCAGGAACGGCGTCGGAGTGCTCGCTTACTCCGATGCCGCCACCGGAACCTTGCGGCTGAACCGCGACGGCAGCGGGGAGTTCACCGAAGCCATCCTCCATCCACGGGTGGTCCTCGCCGACGAATCCCAGCGGGCCCTGGCCGATTCACTCCACGAACCAGCGCACGACGTCTGCTTCATCGCGCGGTCGGTTAATTTTCCGGTGATCAACCAACCCGTCGGGCCGGGGGCATCCGGTGACAACGCGTGACCGACCTGTCGGAGAGGATCACCGGTGATCTATCCGCTGCGGCGGATCCCGCGGCGGCCATTGCCATGCAGAGGTACATGAAATCGACCATGCCGTTCCTGGGGGTGCGTGCCCCGGTCGCCCAACGGATCGTGCGCGAGGCAGTCCGTGCCGAGGGGAACACCGACTGGCGGTTTCTCCTGGCAGAGGCCGAACATCTCTGGGAGTCGGCCACCCACCGCGAGCAGTGGTACGCCGCCCAGCAACTCACCGGATACCGCTCCTGCGAGGGCCGCATCGAATTCCTGGACCTCTATGAACGCATGGTCGTTGACGGAGCGTGGTGGGACATCGTCGACAACTGCCATCGACGCTTCGGCATGCTGCTGCGGGACCATCGCGGCCAGCTCGACCCATTGCTGCGCAGCTGGGCGGCGGATCCGAACCACTGGAAACGACGCACCGCCATCATCGCCCAGCTCAGTGCCAAAACCGAGACCGATCTGGGGCTACTCGAGGCTGCCATTCTTCCCAACCTGGCGGAGACGGATTTCTTCCTCCGCAAGAGCATCGGCTGGGCACTGCGCGAATACGCCAAGACGGATGCCCAGTGGGTCATCGCGTTTGTCGAGGCGCACTCCCACGAGCTTTCCGGGCTGTCACGGCGCGAGGCCTTGAAGAACCTGCACATTCGGTAATGTGGGAGGCGGCTGGCTCGTTCCAGCCAGGGAAGGAAACCACACGTGAACGACCAGCAGAACCCATCAGGCAGCCCCCACCGCCTTCCCGGCGGCGAATCCCTGGGTATCCATATCGGACAGGCCCAACCGGTGTCATCGCCAGTCATGCCCCCGGCCCCCGGTGCGCCGCCGTCAGAGGACTCGTTGCCTGGGCAGAAACCAGATCGCTTTGGCGGGTTCACTCCTGAATCCGCGGATGTCGGCGACGATGAGGACCTCTCGCCCTACACCGGGACGTTCTATGCAGAGGTCGGCGGATCCAAGACGTTCCAGCGCATGACCGAGTTGTTCTACGAAGGGGTCGCCAACGACGCCGAGTTCCGCTCGATCTATCCCGAGGAGGACCTCAAACCCGCCGCGATCCGCCTTCAGCTGTTCCTCGAACAGTATTGGGGCGGCCCCAACACCTACAGCCAGAACCGCGGCCACCCGCGCCTGCGGATTCGCCATGTCCCCTACGTTGTCGACAGCGCCGCCCGGGATACATGGTTGCGCCACATGCGCCACGCCCTGGACCAACTCGAGTTGCCGCCGCTGCAGGACGCGACCTTGTGGGACTACTTCGACCGGGCTGCGCGATCCCTGCAGAATGCCACTGACCACTAAGGCACCTGCACAGACCGATTCTTCTGACGCGTTTTAGCTGGTGTCGCCGGGTAATGGAGGGGCCTGGGACCGATACACATGACCCGTCGGAGTCCTCGTCACCGTCGTATGCCGGTCCCCCGGAACCGTGACCGCGCCCCACCCCGGCGCCTCCTTCACATAATTACAATCAGCACATCGGCCCTTCGCGTTCTCCGCGTTCGTCGGACCCCCGGCAGCCCACCCCACCACATGGTCATGGTGACGAACCGGAGCATCACACCACGGCGTCCCACACACCTGATCCCGCACCGCGATGAACCGCGCCAACCCCGCTGGGAAGAACCTCGCCCGGGAATCCATCCCCACCAACTCCCCCACCCCCGGAGCCGTATACAACCGCCTGAACCACGCCAAACC
>NZ_BAAAIV010000005.1:301006-307958 GCF_039526245.1 Arthrobacter rhombi | reverse complement strand
ACACCCGACGATCCGCCACCGCCCGCCGCGCCCGCTCCACCACAGCCCGCGGCGACACCGCATACACCAGCTTGCGCACCCGCCCGATCAACGCCTGCGTCCCGACGCCGTCCAGAACAGCAGGATCAGCCATCAACTGCTCATCAACCATCGCGCGTTCACCACGACTCAGGCACGCGGTCTCGCGCACCAACATCGTGGCCCGCCACTCCGAGAGCCTCCCGGTAACCAACGCCCGATGGGTATGGGGCATCTCGTTGACCACTGCCTTCGCCACCCCCAACAACCGGTGGCCCGTGTTCGGACACTCACACCGGGCCAACGCAATCTGGGCATGGACACCGGCACCGAGTTTGCCCGCAGCCATCCCACCGGCTTCCTGCCGGACACGCACCGTTTCATCGAGGACGACCTCGGCACGGGCCTGGAGACCAGCCAACGCGTTCTTCAACGACTCGGCACGACTGATCACATCCACCAGCACCGTCTCGTCCAACCCGGCCACTTCCGCGGCAGGCATCAACGCCAACACCCCGGACAGCAGATCCAGCACACCCGACCCGTCTCCAGGCAACCCGGAGGCCTGCGCGGCGGACGTGGACGTCAACGCCGCGGGACCGGGTTCCGGAACCGCCACAGACTCGAACATGTATTCGATTCTACCGGTGGACCCCCCTCAGGACCCCGGAAAAACAACCCTGTGAGGGGCACGTCCCACCCATACCCACACCTCGCCGCGCACTCACATTCACCGGACCAACGCCTGCCCCGGCGGCTGCCCGGCCTTCACTAGAGCAGCGGTGCGCCATGCCTGACCAGGGTGTGGCCCCCGGATGACGTGAGCCGCAGCCAGCGGCCCCGGCTGAAGAGCCGGCTGCGGGCACCCGGACGGAGGAAACCCAAGGACTCCGCCGCGAAGGCCGCCCCCAGGGGCAGCTCGACATCCGCGGGACCGGTCTGGCAGGAGGCGGACCAGATGCGTCCCCGCACGGTGTCGAGCACCGGCCGACCGGCGTTCGGGGGCAGTGCCTCGGCGACTGCGTGCATACCCGCCTCGGCCTCGGCAGACAAGGCATCGTCGTCGTACTCCCCCCCTGCCTCCCAGCCGGCCAACGGCGGGGTGATCCCGGCCCAGGCTGCCCGGGATTCGGCAGGCGGCAGCGGCAGTGCGGTGTCCGTCTCGCCGGCTCGGGCCAGCCGGTCGGTCAGCGCACCCAGTTCATAGACGGCCACCAGCCCATCGGCGGTCGCGCTGGACAGCTTGGCCACGCGCATCCCCAGCACCGTGGGCACTGCGCTGCCAATGGCCTCCTGGGCCAGGACGGGGACGTAAACCGCCAAGGCCGCGCCGACCACCTGCAGCCGGGCTTGCCCATCCTCCACGGTGCGCGCCCGCGCCAGGAAAGTGCGCAGGTCGGACATGGTTTCGGGATCGGCCAGCTGCAGGGCATCGGGAAGCATGCTCCCATGCTGCCACCCTTGGGGCCCGGGGCGCCAAGCGCCCGGCTTCCCCCGCTTGATTGGCACGCGCGGGGCCGGATAGTCTCAAGCGCAGACCAAGCCTTACCGAGGAGTAGTAGTGACCGATCCCGAATCGCCCGAATCCCTCGTGGAGCTCCTCGACCTCGACGGCGACGGACAGCTGCGCACCAACGAGGACATCTTCATCGGCCACACCCCCTCCCAGAGCCGCGATCGCGTCTTCGGCGGACAGGTCGTGGCCCAGTCGGTCATTGCCGCCACGCGCACTGTCGAGGGCGAACGGCCGATCCATTCGATGCACGGCTATTTCCTGCGTCCGGGCGATGTGCACGTGCCCATCACCTTCGGCGTGGAACGACTCCGCGATGGCCGGTCCTTCTCCGCACGGCGGGTGCACGCCTACCAGAAGGGCCAGCCGATCCTCTCGATGATCGCCTCCTTCCAGGATCCGGCTGAGGGGTTGGAGCACCAGATCGAGATGCCCGCAGGCATCCCGGCGCCGGAGGACCTGCCGACCACCGCCGAGCTCATCGGCAAGATCAACCACCCCATCGCCCGTGAATGGGCCTACAAACGCCCGTTCGACATCCGCTACATCGAACCACCGCTGTACTTCGAGCCCCCGAGCGGCGCCGGGCAGACGGCCACGAACGCCCTGTGGATGAAGACCTACGAGCAGCTTCCCGACGATCCTGCGCTGCACCGCGCCGCCCTGGCCTACGGCAGCGACTACACGTTGCTCGAGTCAGTGCTGCGCCGCCATGGCCTGCCCTGGATCACCCCCGGCATGAACGTGGCCAGCCTCGACCACGCCATGTGGTGGCATCGCGACGTCAAGGTCGACGACTGGCTGCTCTACGTCCAGGAAAGCCCCAGCTCGTCGGGGGCCCGCGGGCTGGGCCAGGGACGCTTCTTCACCCGCGACGGCGTCCTGGTCGCCAGCGTCGCCCAGGAAGGCATGGTGCGCGTGCCCTCGGACAAGAAGTCCAAGTTCGTCGGCGGGGTCCAATCACGGATCATGCGCGCAGCGATCAAGCGCGACCAGCAACGCTAGACAGCGCACGACGGCGGCGCCGGGCTCCAGCGGTCCTCCCACCCGATGCCCCACTGAATGACAACAGCGCCCCTGCAGACCTCTCGGTCCGCAGGGGCGCTGTTGTTGGTCCGGCTGCCGTTAGCCGCGCGTGAGGCGACGGTGCGTGACGCGGTGCGGCTTGGCCGCGTCCGGGCCGAGCCGTTCGATCTTGTTCTCTTCGTACGCCTCGAAGTTGCCTTCGAACCAGTACCAGCTCGCAGGATCCTCTTCGGTGCCTTCGTAGGACAGGATGTGGGTGGCCACCCGGTCCAGGAACCAGCGATCGTGGGAGACGACCACGGCGCAACCGGGGAATTCCAGCAGCGCGTTCTCGAGGCTGGACAGGGTCTCGACGTCGAGGTCGTTGGTCGGCTCATCGAGCAGCAACAGGTTGCCGCCCTGCTTGAGCGTCAGCGCCAGGTTCAGGCGGTTGCGCTCACCACCGGAGAGCACGCCTGCCTTCTTCTGCTGGTCCGGACCCTTGAAGCCGAAAGCCGAAACGTAGGCACGCGAGGGCATCTCGACGTTGCCGACCTGGATGTAGTCGTTGCCGTCGGAGACAACCTCCCAGAGGTTCTTCTCCGGGTCGATGCCGCCGCGGTTCTGGTCGACGTAGGAGATCTTGACCGAGTCACCGATCTTCAGTTCACCCTCGTCGAGCTCCTCCATCCCCACGATGGTCTTGAACAGGGTCGACTTGCCGACGCCGTTGGGGCCGATCACACCGACGATGCCGTTCCGCGGGAGCGTGAAGGACAGGTCCTCGATGAGCACACGGTCCCCGAAGCCCTTCTTGATCTTGTCGGCCTCGATGACCAGCGAACCCAGGCGCGGGCCCGGCGGGATCTGGATCTCCTCGAAGTCGAGCTTGCGGGTGCGTTCGGCCTCCGCAGCCATTTCCTCGTAACGGGCCAGACGGGCCTTGGACTTGGTCTGGCGGCCCTTGGCGTTGGAGCGGACCCAGTCGAGTTCGTCGCTGAGGCGCTTGGAGAGCTTCTGGTCCTTCTTGCCCTGGACCTCCAGGCGTGCCCGCTTCTTCTCCAGGTAGGTGGAGTAGTTGCCCTCATAGGGGTGCAGCTGGCCGCGGTCGACTTCGGCGATCCACTGGGCCACGTGGTCCAGGAAGTACCGGTCGTGGGTCACGGCCAGGACGGCGCCGGGGTAGGCCTGCAGGTGCTGCTCGAGCCAGAGCACCGATTCGGCATCGAGGTGGTTGGTGGGCTCATCGAGGAGCAGCAGGTCCGGCTTCTGCAGCAGGAGCTTGCAGAGGGCCACGCGGCGGCGCTCACCACCGGAGAGCACCGAGACGTCGGCGTCGCCCGGAGGGCAGCGCAGGGCGTCCATGGCCTGCTCGAGCTGGGAATCGATATCCCACGCATCGGCGGCGTCGATGGCCTCCTGCAACTTGCCCATCTCCTCCAGCAACGAGTCGAAGTCGGCATCAGGTGCCGACATCTCCTCGGAGATCTGGTTGAAACGCGAGATCTTCTCGTAGATCTCCCCGACGCCTTCCTGGACGTTGCCCAGGACCGTCTTTTCTTCGTTCAGGGGTGGCTCCTGCAACAGGATGCCCACCGAGTAGCCTGCGCTGAGCCGGGCTTCGCCGTTGGAGGGGGTGTCGATCCCGGCCATGATCTTGAGGATCGTGGACTTACCGGCCCCATTCGGGCCGACCACGCCGATCTTCGCGCCGGGGTAGAACGACATGCTGACATCGTCGAGGATCACCTTGTCGCCAACGGCCTTGCGGGCCTTGGTCATGGTGTAAATGAATTCCGCCATGCCCACTAGGCTAGTCGTTTCAGGTGCCAAATCCCTATTTGGGGTGGGCTCCAGCCGGGCGTCCACTTGCTGGAGGGGGGCCGGCGGCATTCCTTCACCCAGCCAGGTACCGGTGATCGGATTCCCGGCCGACATCAGCATCGGTTTCACCAGCGTCGGCACTGCTCCGATCCTCACCGTCCCCGCCGTCGAATTCCTCCCCATCGACCGCGAAGCCACTCACGCGCACCTCATCGTCGACGCGTGAGAGCAGCTGTGGGAGACGGTGGAATTCCGCTGTGCCGAACTTCAGATCGTGTCCAACGAACTGCGCCTCGATGTCGATACCCACCCCGGTGCTGCCATCTTCCCGCGTGAACTGGTCGATCTTGGCGTACCCGCCGACGAAGACGCGTTGGCCCTTGCGGATCGACGCCGCCGCGTTCAGTCCCAGCTGGTTGAAGACCTTGATGGTGTACCAGTTGGTGCTCTTGTTCTCCCACTCACCCGTTTGGGCGTTTTTGCCCCGGTTATCGGTTCCCACCCGGAACTGCGTGACCTGGAAGTTGTTGGCGTGCGTCCGCGTGATCGGGTCGGTGCCGACGTTGCCGACCACGGTGATGAAGTTGTTCGCGTCTCTCATGGTGTCCTCCAAGACTGGTATCCATCGCGGAACGTCGTCGTCCCGCACCATCAGCGTCCCGGCTCGGCACCGCGTGGCGGCAGCCGGCCGGTGCGATGGTGGACAGCACCGCCCACGAACCCCATGTCGGCCTCCTGTGAGGGGGTCGACCCAAGGGGGGGGGGCCGAAGGCCCGATGTGGCGTCGACGTCTCCTCTCGCTAGAATGATTCCTGTTGTTGCCCCGCGGGGCTTCGGCCCCCGTAGCTCAGCTGGATAGAGCAACAGCCTTCTAATCTGTCGGTCGCGCGTTCGAATCGCGCCGGGGGCACCACTCAGTCGCCTGTGTCGCTGGACAGCTTTTCCGGCCGGCGAGGATCTGGGCATCGCCCGGCCTCCCCTGCAGCCGCCCTCCCCCGCGACCAGATCGCCGCGCTGGCTGCCGGACAGATTGCCGGGCATGCTCCGGATTCGGCGGTGGCCCCGTAGCCGGGGAACCACGCATCCCCGCTTCCGAAAAAGGCGCAATGGGCGCGCTGACCTGGGCGGACTGTCCCGCGCCGGCGGGGACACCGGGCGAAAACCAGCCGAAAAGTCCACCATCGGCATAAACCACACTAGACTGGGGTCATCGGAGCAAGCAGAGGAGCGGCGCGGTACTTGGAGGGGGATCCTCACCGGGCGCTCCTGTCTCCGATGTTTCGCACCCCACCCCCCTCACCCGTAGGAGAAGAACCAGTTGTCCACCACGCAGTCCGCGGCGACGCGCGGCAGCCTCGCCGTATGGCGTAACGCGGTCTTCGTCGTCTTTGGCCTCTCCGGCCTCGGTTTCGCTTCCTGGGTCTCGCGCATCCCCGCAGTCCGCGACGGGATGGAACTCAGCACCGAAACGGTCGGGCTCATGCTCTTCGGCCTGGCCATCGGATCCATCGCCGGGCTGGCCATCGCCCCGACCTACATGGCCCGCGTCGGCACCCGCAGGGCGCTGCTCTTCTCACTGCTGGCCATGGCCGGGACCACCGCCCTGCTAGGGCTCGCCGCCGGCACACTGGAATCGCTCCCGCTCTCAACTGCCACGCTGTTCCTGTTCGGGTTCTTCTACAGCATCACCGACGTGGTCATGAACGTCGAAGGTGCGGGCGTGGAAAAGGCGGCCCGGCGTACCCTGCTGCCGCTGATGCACGCCTACTTCAGCCTCGGGACCATCCTCGGCGCGCTACTCGGCGCCGCTGCGGCTCGCTTCCACGTGCCGATCGGCCTCCACTTCGCCGTGGCCGCGGTGGCCATCGGCCTCACGGGCGCCGTGGCCGTCCGCTTCATCCCCCCACCAGAGCCGCACATGCCGGGTACGACGGCGGGGCCGGGCTCTGCCCGAACCGAAACCACCGCGTCGTCCCCGGCCGGCAGACGCAGCGGCATCGTGGCCCACCTGCGCGAATCACTGCGCATGGCCACCGAACCCCAGCTACTCTTTTTGGGCCTGATGGTCATTGGCATGGCCTTCGTGGAAGGTGCGGCCAATGACTGGCTTCCCCTTGCCGCGGTCGACGGCCACGGATTCAACAACGCCGGCGGCGCCCTGGTCTATGGCACGTTCGTCGCCGCGATGACGCTGGGGCGGGCCACGGGAGGCCCGCTCATCGACCGGCTGGGGCGGCGGCTGACGCTCACGGTGATGGGTTCCCTCGGATTCGTGGGCATCATGGTCTTCATCCTGACCAACGAGCACTGGACCGCCTTCTGCGCCGCGGCCCTCTGGGGGCTCGGCGGCTCGCTGGGCTTCCCGGTCGGGGTATCCGCCGCGGCGGACCACCCCACCAATGCAGCACGCAGGGTGTCCATCGTCTCGATCTTCGGGTACACGGCGTTCCTGGTCGGTCCCCCGATCCTCGGGTTCATCGGCGAGCACCTGGGCATCCTCGACGCCTTCTACGTGGTCGCCGCGATGCTCCTGATCGCGCTGCTGGTGACACCGCGCGCCATGAGTGCCCGCGCCCGCTGAACCGGACACTC